>NZ_JBHTSV010000029.1:0-47339 GCF_042794925.1 Brachybacterium sp. NPDC056505 | reverse complement strand
CCCGTGGACCCCTGGGGTCCACGGGCCGCTGCGGTCCCGACGCGCTGTCTCCGCGGAGGCGGTCAGAGGCCTGCGACGGCCTCGGGGATCGGCGTCTCCCCGTCGTTGAACTGCACGAACCTGCCGAAGGTCTCGGGGCGGTCGATGACCGCGGCGATCACCTGCGCCACGTTCGCACGGCTGACCGTGCCGCTCTCTGCGGCCTCGACGTCGATCCGGCCGCTGGGCTCCTCCATGGTGAGGCCGCTCGGGCCGAGGATCGTCCAGTCCAGATCGGTGCCGCGCAGGTGCTCGTCGGCCGCGGCCTTGGACTCCGCGTAGGCGAAGAAGCCGTTGTCGGGATCGACCCCGTGGTCCGGGCCGGCGCCGAAGTAGCTGACCATGACGTACCGGCGGGCGCCCGCACGGGCGGCGGCGTCCATCGAGGCGATCGCGCCGTCGCGGTCCACCGCGTACGTGCGCTCGGGATCGCCGCCGCCGGCGCCGGCCGTCCAGACGACGGCGTCGGAATCCGCGATGAGATCCTTCCAGCCCTCCTCGTCCAGGCGCTGGATGTCGATGACGACGGCTCCCGCTCCGGTCGCCTCGATGTCGGCCACCTGGTCCGGGTTGCGGATGACCGCGCGCACCTCGTGCCCCGCCTCGACGAGCAGCGGCTCGGCGAGCAGCGCGACCTTGCCATGTCCTCCGATGAGTGTGATCTTCATGCGCCCCACACTCGCACCTGGGGGCCGTCGGGGGAAGCCCCGTGCGCTCGTGGCGGAACCCGCGACCGCCGACGCGCCGCGTGTGACGCTTGCCACGGAGACGGGGACATGGAAGCGTGGGACGCGCTCGGGTCCCGTCCCCTTCGCGCGATCGGCTCGCCGGTCCGCGCACGGGCTCGCGCTCCCCTCTCCCGCCCCAGGAGGCCCCGTGGAACCCCTCGCCCGTCGCTCTCTCCTCCGCGCATCCACCGGCGCCGCCGCCGGCGGTGCGGCATTCGCCCTCGGCGCGGGGTCCGCGCAGGCCGGGGGCTCCGGAGCCCCCGCCGGAGTCGGCGCGGGCCGCCACGGCACGGGACACGGTCCCGGGCACGGGCACGGGCACGACACCGCTCCGGTGCGTGAGTTCCGGGCCCTGTGGATCGCCGCGGTGGACAACATCGACTGGCCCTCGAGAACAGGGCTGAGCGCGCACGAGCAGAAGCGCGAGTACCTCGCCTGGCTCGATCTGGCGCAGGAGCTCGGCATGAACGCGGTCGTCTCCCAGGTGCGCCCCACGGCCGATGCCTTCTGGCCCTCGCCCTTCGAGCCCTGGTCGCAGTGGCTCACGGGCACCCAGGGCGAGGACCCCGGATATGATCCGCTCGCCTTCCAGATCGACGCCGCCCACAGCCGGGGCCTCGAGTACCACGCCTGGTTCAACCCCTACCGGGTGTCGATGAACAGCGATGACCCCGCCGACCTCGTCGAGGACCATCCCGCGCGCACCCACGAGGACTGGTCCTTCGCCTACGGCGGCAAGCTGTACTACGACCCGGGCGTCCCCGCGGTCCGCGCCTTCGTGCAGGACGCGATGATGGACGCCGTCTCCCGCTACGACGTCGACGGCGTGCACTTCGACGACTACTTCTACCCCTACCCGGTCGAGGGCGAGGAGCTGCCGGACGCCGGGACCTTCGAGCGCCATGGCGACGGCTCCTCCACGATCGAGGACTGGCGGCGGGAGAACGTCGACCTGCTGGTGAGCGAGATGCACGAGAGGATCCGCGGCGAGAAGCCGCATGTGCGCTTCGGCATCAGCCCGTTCGGCATCTGGAGGAACTCCACGAGCGATCCCGCGGGGTCGGACACCGCGGGATCGGAGTCGTACGAGATCATCTCCGCCGACTCCCGGCGCTGGGTCCAGCAGGGCTGGGTCGACTACATCAACCCGCAGATCTACTGGCAGATCGGCCACGAGCTCGCCGACTACGACACCCTGGTGCGCTGGTGGGCGGACCTCGCGGAGGACTCCGACGTCGCGCTGTTCGTGGGCGAGGCGGCCTACAAGGCGGTGGACGGCACCTTCGAGAAGCCCGGCGAGCTCTCCGAGCACGTGGAGCTGGGCCGCGACCTGGGCTCCGTCCAGGGCTATGTCTGGTTCAGCGCGACGAGCATGCGCGACGACGAGACCGGAGCGGTCAAGCAGCTCGTGCGCGAGCGCTTCGCGCACCCGGCCATCGTCCCCGTCATCGAGAGCGTCGAGGGGACGGCGCCCGCCGCGCCCTACCTGCAGTCCGTGCGCGCCTCGCGCAAGGGCGTCACGCTGCGCTTCAGCGGGGAGGCGACCAGCTTCGCGATCTGGCGCCTGCGCTCACCGCACGTGACGAGCCGGGACCTCGCGGATGCACGGAACCTCGTCGCCGTGGTGCGGGCCGACGAGGACGAGAGCCCACAGCAGTACACGCACGCGGGCGCGGACGCACGCGGCTGGTACGCGGTCACGGCGCTCGACCGCACCTGGCGACAGAGCGGTCCCTCGACGGTGCGCCGCCCGCGGGGCTGACCCCCGCGCTGGCCGCGCAGCCCGAGACGGGCGCGTGCGCGATCAGGCCTGCGTCGCGGGCGTGACCGGCGGCTCGGCCGACCACGGGAAGACGATCCACTCGTCGGTGCGCCGCCACACGAAATCGGGGGCGACCACAGAGGCGGACTTCGCGTAGAGGACCGCACTGCGGGCATCCGCGCCCTGCTCGCGCAGGAGCTGGAGCACGAGGGCGAGGGTGCGCCCGGAATCCGCCACGTCGTCGACCACGAGCAGGCGCTTGCCCTGGATCGACTCGGTGTCGAGCATCGGGGCGAGCAGGACCGGATCCGGCAGGGTCTCGTGGACGTCGGTGTAGAACTCGACGTTGATCGCGTCGGCCAGCTTGAGGCCGAGCGCGTAGGAGAGCGAGCCGGCGGGCAGCAGGCCCCCGCGCGCGACCGCGATCACGATCTCGGGATCGAAGCCCGAGTCGGCGATGGTCTGCGCGAGCTCCCGGGACGCGGTCCCGAACAGCTCCCAGTCGAGGACCTCCTTCGTCACGAGATCGGAGGAATCGGCGTGGTAGGCCTGCGACATCTGGGCTCCTGGGACGGATCGAGCGGGGGTGCCCCGATGCTACCGCCCGCGCCGGGACGGGCGAGCGCGGGGCCCCGCGCGACCACCACAGAGCCCCACATGCCCGAATGTTGTTTTCCGTGGGTTCATGTTCTAGTGTGTGGCTCATTCCCGGAAGCCGGCCCGAGCTCCCGGTGACCCGCCCTCCGACGACGCAGGTGATGTGATGTACGCCCAGGAGCGACAGCGCCAGGTCCTCGACGCCCTCGAGCAGTCCGGCCGCGTGACGGTCTCGGAGCTCGCCGAGCGCTTCGACGTGACCACCGAGACCGTGAGGCGAGACCTCGACGACCTCGAGCGGCGCGGTCTGCTGGCCCGCGTGCACGGCGGCGCGATCGCCCGCCGCACCCGCGACGCGGAGCCCGACCTCGACACGCGTCGGACCACGAACACCCAGGCCAAGCGACGGATCGCCGATGCGGCGCGGGCGCTGCTCCCCACGGATCCCGAGGCGTCCGTGCTGCTGGACGCCGGCACCACGACCCTCGCGCTGGTCCCCCATCTCGCCGAGCGCACCGGGCCCGTGCTCACCCACGCGCTCGACGTCGCGCAGGCGGCGCTCGGGCTCGCCGGCCCGACCGTCCACGTGCTGCCCGGGCGACTGCGCCCCGGCACCGGTGCGGGCGTCGGCGCGGAGACGGTGTCCGCCCTCGCGCGGCTGCGCCCCGAGGTCGCGTTCCTGGGATGCAACGGCTTCGACGGCGCGGAGCTGTTCACCCCCGATCCCGAGGAGGGCGCGGTGAAGAGCGCCATCGTCGAGCGCTCGAGCCGGCGCGTGCTGCTGGCCGACTCCTCGAAGGCGCAGGTGCGCCAGCTCGTCGCCTTCGCCCGCACGGGCGACATCGACGCCCTGGTCACCGACGCGCACCTGCCGGAGGCGCTGCGCTCCGAGCTCGAGGACGCCGGCACCGAGGTGGTGGTCGCATGATCCGCACGCTCACCGCGAACCCGTCGCTGGACCGCATGGTCGTCCTCGGCGCTCCGCTCTCCGCGGGCGGCGTGCACCGCATCGTCCGGGAGGCCACGCAGGTCGGGGGCAAGGGCGTGAACGTCGCCCGCGCCCTGCACCTCGCCGGCGCCGAGGTCGAGGCGCTCGTGCCGGTCGGGGCCGAGGACCCCTACCGGGCTCTGCTCGAGGACGCCGATGCGCCGCTGCGCACCTCCCCCGTCGCCGGCGCCGTGCGCACGAATCTCACGGTGCTCTCCCCGCGTGAGAGCACGGCGAGCGAGAGCACGGGGAGCACCACGAGCAGCGGCAGCACTGGCAGCGTCGGCAGCATCGGGTCCGCCGAGCACCCCGACGCGATCGGCGACCCCGCCGGCACGGTGACCACGAAGCTCAACGAGCCGGGCGCGAACATCTCCCCCGCCGAGCTGGCGGCCCTCGAATCCGCCCTGCTCACGGGGTCGGGCTCCGGCGGCCCCGGCAGCCCCGGCGGCCCGCACGGCCATGGCGCGTCCACGGACGAGCGGTCCCTCGCGCACACGGTGATGCTCTCGGGTTCCCTCGCCCCCGGCTTCCCCGAGGACTGGTACGCGCGGATGGTCCGGGCGCTGCACGAACGCGGGGCCTGGGTGGGCGTCGACACCTCCGACGCCCCTCTGCGCGCCCTCGCCGCCGCCTGGGTCGAGGACCCGGTGTCCGCACCGGACCTGCTCAAGCCCAATGCCCTTGAGCTCGCGCAGCTCACGGGCCTCGATGCCGCCGCCCTCGACGCCCTCGAGCGCGCGGGCACGGATCTGGATTCCGCCGAGCTGGGTCCCGTGGGAGAGGCCGCGCAGGACCTGCGGGCGCAGGGCGTCGCGGAGGTCCTGGTGACCCTCGGCGGTGCCGGTGCCCTGCTCGCGAGCGCTCAGGGCACCTGGTTCTGCCCCGCGGGCCCCACCCGCGTGGTCTCCACGGTGGGCGCGGGCGACTGCGCGACCGCCGGGTTCCTGCTCGCCCGCAGCCGCGACGAGGACGCCCCCACGGCCCTCGCCCGCGCCGTCGCCTACGGCAGCGCGGCCGTCGCCCTGCCCGGCACCACCATCCCCCGCCCGGACCAGGTCGTCGCCCGACCCGATGCCGTGCGGGCTCTCTGACCCGCACGACGTCACCGGACATCCGACCCGACGTCACGTCGGCCCAGCGCCGACGACCGATGACCCCGCCCGGCTGGAGCCGGGCCCTCCGAAGAAGGAGCTGGCCATGTCAGAACCCCTCATGACCGCAGACCTCGTCCACCTGGACGTCGAGCCGGCGGGAGACAAGTCCGCGGTGATCGGCCAGATGGCCGACCTGATCGCCGCGAGCGGACGCTCGGACCGCGACGGTCTCGAAGCCGGGCTGCTGGCCCGCGAGGAGTCCTTCGCCACCGGCATGCCCGGCGGCTTCGCGATCCCCCACTGCCGCACGGAGGCCGTCCACGAGGCCGCTCTCGGCCTGCTGCGGCTCTCCGAGCCGGTCGACTTCGGATCCGCCGACGGGCCGGCCGATCTCGTGATCGGCATCTCGGCGCCCGCCGGGACGGACGACCAGCATCTGCGTCTGCTCGCGCAGCTCTCGCGTGCCCTCGTGCGCCCGGAGTTCCTCGCCTCGCTGCGCGCCGCCGCGACGCCCCAGGAGGTCGCCGATCTGGTGATGGGGGTGATCGAGCCCGAGCCAGAAGCCGAGCCCGAACCCGCGCAGTCGGCGTCGGCCGCGGACGTCGCCCCCGCCCCGACGGACGGAACGGCGGCCGACGCACCGACGGCCGGCACCTCCGAGGTCGCGCCCGCGACGGCCGAGGATCCCCCCGTGCTGCTCGCGATCACCTCGTGCCCGACCGGCATCGCCCACACCTACATGGCCGCCGAGTCCCTCGAGACGGCCGCCGCGGAGAAGGGCGTGCGCCTGCACGTGGAGACGCAGGGCTCGGGCGGCATCACGCCCTTCACGTCCGAGCAGATCGCGGAGGCCTCCGCGCTCATCGTCGCGGCCGACGTCAACATCTCCGGGCGCGAGCGCTTCGCCGGGATGCCCGTCATCGAGCACCCGGTCAAGCGCGCGATCTCCCACGGCCCCGAGATGGTCGACGAGGCCGTCGCGGCCGCCCGCGATCCCCGCGCGAGGAAGGTCTCCGCCGAGGCCGGCGCCGAGGGCGCGGGCGCGGACGGCTCCGGCGGCTCGGGAAGCACCGGGACCAGCTCCGCCGCCGCGGTCTCCTGGCCCAAGCGGATCCAGGCCGCCGTGATGACGGGCGTGTCGTACATGATCCCGTTCGTCGCCGCGGGCGGCCTGCTCATGGCCCTCGGCTTCCTGCTGGGCGGGTTCGACGTCTCCTACGTCGCGCAGGACGTCGCGACCGGGAACTCGCTGACGAACCTGCCCGGGCACCTCGGCTACGACGGCGCGAGCGGGCAGGAGATGACCTCGCGCGCCGGACTGCTGCTGTACCTGGGCGCCGTCGCCTTCGCGATCGGCAGCGCCGGGATGGGCTTCCTGGTCGCGGCGCTCTCGGGCTTCATCGCCTTCGGCCTCGCCGGACGCCCCGGCATCGCCCCCGGGTTCATCGGCGGGGCGATCTCGGTGACGGTCGGCGCGGGCTTCCTGGGCGGCCTGGTGACGGGCCTGCTGGCGGGGCTCATCGCCATGTGGCTCGCCTCGCTGCGCCCGCCGCGCTGGCTCGCCGGGCTGATGCCCGTCGTGATCATCCCGCTCGTGACCTCGGGGATCGTCGCCGGGGCCATGCTGCTCGTGCTCGGCCGCCCGCTGGCCTGGGTGATGGAGGCCCTGCAGAACGCGCTGACCGGCATGAGCGGCACCTCCGCGATCCTGCTGGGCGTGATCCTCGGGCTGATGATGTGCGTGGACCTGGGCGGCCCCATCAACAAGGCGGCCTACCTGTTCGCGACCGCGGGACTCTCCCAGGGGACCGAGGCGTCCTTCCACATCATGGCCGCGGTGATGGCCGCCGGGATGGTGCCGCCGCTGGCGATGGCGCTGTCCACGGCGGTGCGACGCTCGCTGTACACGCAGGTGGAGCGAGAGAACGGCACGACGGCCTGGCTGCTGGGCGCCTCCTTCATCTCCGAGGGCGCGATCCCCTTCGCGGCCGCCGACCCGCTGCGCGTCATCCCCTCGATGATGGCCGGCGGCGCGGTCACCGGCGCTCTCTCCATGGCGTTCGGAGTGGGCTCGCAGGCTCCCCACGGCGGCATCTTCGTGTTCTTCGCGATCAGCCCGGTGTGGGGGTACGTGCTCGCGATCGTGATCGGCACGCTCCTCGCGGCAGCCCTGGTCACAGTGCTGAAGGAGCAGCACGCGCGACGCGTCCGCCACGAGGCCGCGACCGCCTGAGGCCCCGGCGCCCGCGACCTCCGCCTGCCCGCGTCCGCGCCGGTCTACCCTGCGGGTGTGGACAGCGCGGACGCGCCCCTGCTGGGGCACATGGCCCCCTACGGCGCCCAGCACCTCACGATGCTCGCGGTCATCGCGGCGCTCTGCGCCCTCGCGGCGGTCATCGTGCGGCGACGCGCCGATTGCGAGCGCGGCGGGGGCCGCGGGCCGGGCCGTCCGGTCGAGGGCGGGAACGATCGCGGGGGCGCGCCCGTTCTCGAGCGCCGGCTGCGGGTCCTCGGCGGGGTGCTGCTGGCCAACTCGCTGCTGTGGACGCTGTGGGGCTTCATGCCGTGGGCGTGGGACATCGACGAGTCCCTGCCGCTGCACCTCTCCGACGTGCTGCGCTTCATCGGGCCGCTGGCCCTGATCACCCGCGCACGGCGCCTCGTGGTCATCACCTACTACTGGGGTCTCACCCTGAACATGCAGTCCGTGCTCACGCCCGACGTCAACTACTTCGTGTGGCCGCCGCTCGAGTTCGCCGAGTACTGGATCGCCCACGGCACGGGCGTGCTGATCCCCGTGATCCTGGTCTGGGGCCTGCGTATGCGCCCCACCTGGCGAGGGTTCCGGTTCGCCTACGCGGCAACAGCGCTGTGGGCACTGATCGCGATGATCGGCAACGCGCTGACCGGAGCGAACTACGGGTACCTGAGCCATGCGCCCGCGGGTCCGAGCCTGCTGGACGTGATGGGCCCCTGGCCCCGGTACCTCCTCGTCGAGGCGCTCGCGATCGCGGTGGTCTGGGTCCTCCTCACCCTGCCCTGGGTGCTGCTGGACCGCCGGACGGGACGGTCGGACGAGCTCCGGGCCAGCGAGATCCGGGCCGACGGGAGCCGCAGCGACGACGCCCGGGCCGATGATCCGTCGTCCGGGCCGGGCGATCCGCCTCGGATCGATACAGTGCCAGGATGACTTCCCGCCGCCCCTCGCCACTCGGAGGCCGACGTCCCACCAAGGACGATCTCGCGCAGGTCTCCACCACGGACCCTCACGGCGTCGACGACATCCTGCCCGGCCCGGGCGACCCGTCGCCGCTGCGCATGCTCATCGTCGGCATCAACCCCGGACTCTGGACCGCCGCGGTCAACGCCCCGTTCGCGCGCCCCGGGAACAGGTTCTGGCCGTCCCTGCACCGCGCGGGCCTCACCGACCACCAGGTCGACTGCGCCGCCGGACTCACCGAGGAGGACGAGCAGCAGCTGCTCGGCCGGGGCATCGGCCTGACGAACCTCGTCGGCCGCGCCACGGTCCGCGCCGACCAGCTCGCGCGCGAGGAGCTGCACGAGGGCGGGAGACGGCTCGTCGAGCGCGTGCGCGAGATGCGACCGCGCTCCGTCGCGATCGCCGGCATCACCGCCTACCGCACCGCCTTCCGCCTCCCCCGGGCGAAGCTCGGGCTCCAGGATCCGGCCGACGTCGAGGAGTGGCCCGAGGACTCGCTGCTGTGGGTGGTGCCGCAGCCGAGCGGGCTGAACGCCCACGCGAACATCGACACCCTCGCCCGCGACTGGCGCGAGGTGTGGGACAGCACCCGCTGAGCGCGCGCGGGCGGCCCCTCCGCGCCCACCGCAGTTATGCTGACACCATGTCGAATAACGCGCCCTCGCCCTCCTCCCCTGCACCGTCCGCACCCACCGATCCCGTGCTGAACGCCCTGCGCCTGACCGCCGGCAGCAGCGCTCTGATCGCGATCGTGCAGACCCTGCTGGGCCTGGGCATCCTGGGCAGCATCGGCGGCGTGTTCCCGCTCCACCAGACGCTCGGCTACGTGCTCTTCCTCGACACCCTGGCCGCCGCGGTCAGCGCCGTGCTGTGGTCGCGCCGCAGCGGCAACAAGGGGCTGATGATGCACGCGATCTCCGTCGCCGTGCTCGCCCTGATCCAGATCGGCATCGCCGAGATGGGCGTGGTCTGGCTGCACGTGGTCGTGGGACTTCTGATCCTCGTCGCCGTGATCGCCCTGTTCACCCTGAGCATGCGCAGGGGCGGGGCCTCCCGTTCCGAGCGCCGGGGGACGCCGGCCGCACGCTGACGCCGGGCCGCCTAGCGTACTGTGGATCGCGCCCGGTCGGGTGATCGGGCGCGAACGATCCGCACCGACGAGGAGGCCGTGATGCCCGAGGCATGGAGCGAGAAGCGCGAGCGTCAGTACCAGCACGTGAAGGACAGCGTCCACGAGCAGGGTCGCTCCGAGGAGACCGCGGAGGAGATCGCCGCGCGCACCGTGAACAAGACCCGCGCCCAGGAGGGCGAGGCCGACGAGTCCTCGACGACCTCGACGAAGGACGAGTCCCCCTCCGAGCGCGGCGGGAAGCACTCCCACGAAGGACCGCAGGGACGCACTCGCGACCAGCTCTACGAGGACGCCCGGCGACAGGACGTCGAGGGCAGGTCCTCGATGACCAAGGACGACCTCGAGGACGCCGTCGAGGACCGCGACTGACGGACGCGTCCGCCCCCGGAGCCCCGCGCCGCGGACATCGTCCCGGGACGCGCGGCGGCGCCGCCCCGCGGCGTCGACACGCCGTTCCGGAACATCCGGACATCTCAAGATCCCAGCGCACAGCGCCATGGGTTCGCCTCCGCGCAGTTCGCGGGAACCGGTTGCGGCACCCTGCGCGCCGTGGAAAGGTGGCGGCACCCGCACGGCGCTGAAGCCGTCAGGCTCCGGGCGCCGTCACCGCCGATGCAGGAGGTACACGTGAAGCTTCCCTGGCTCAGGTCCGCACTGGAGAACGAGGGCCCCTACGTCTCCGTCCACCTCGACACCACGCGGCTGGATCCGCAGGCCGTCACCGAGATCGAGGCCCGCTGGGCCCGCATGCGCGACCAGCTCGCCGCGGCCGGGGCCCCGGCTCCGCTGCTGGACCGGATCGGCGAGACCCTGCTGACCCCGTCGGCCATCGGTGGACGCCACGGACGCACCGTGATCGCCGCGGGCGACGAGATCGTCGTCGATCGGGTCCTGCCCGTGCCGCCCCTGCACGAGTCCGCGCACTTCGGCGACGAGCCCGAGCTGCTGCCGCTCCTCGAGCTCACGCCCTTCGCCGTCACCCAGCTCCTCATCGAGGTGGACCGCGCCGGCGCCGACCTGCGCCTGCGCGCACCCGACGCCCCCTCCCTCAGCAAGCACGGCGAGGGACTGGGCGAGGACGCGAGCGTCGACGGCGGCCACGACGAGCTGCACAAGGCGAGCCTCGGCGGCGGGGCCCAGCACGGCTGGCGCGCGAGCAACATCGAGGCCCGCGTCGAGGATTCCTGGGAGCGCAATGCCGAGGCCGTCGCACGGACCGTCGAGCGCATCGTGCGCGAGCAGCGGCCCGACATGGTGCTGCTGACCGGGGACGTGCGCTCGAGCGCACTGTTGAAGGCGGAGCTCGGACAGGAGGCCCTCGAGCGCCTGCACGAGGTGCCCGGCGGCACGCGAGGCAAGAGCCTGGACCGTCCCGCCTTCCGCGAGGAGGTCGTACGCGTGACGCGCGACTTCATCGCGCGTCATGAGGAGGACCTGCTCGCGCGGTTCCGGGAGGCCAGCGGTCGTGACGGCGCCGCCGCCACCAGCGCCGACGACGTCGCCCAGGTGCTCGATCGCGGTCAGGTCGACGAGCTGCTGCTGGTCTCGGGACGCCCCTGCCCGGACGTCGAGCGCCTGCTGCTCAGCGCCATCCGCACCGACGCGGGCATCAGCGCGCTGCGCGAGGACACCGAGGGCTCCGACGTCCTCGTCGACGGGATCGGCGCGCTGCTGCGCTGGCACGACGAGGCGACGCCCGCCGCGAGCATCGGCAGCATGAGTGGCGATGCGCGGCGCGAAGGAGCGCACGAGTCGAGCCCGAGCTGAGCGCCGCGGGCCGAGCCCGCGGGAGCCGCGGACCGCGGCTCCCGCGGCCTCATTCGGAGGCGGTGAGGTTCCGCTCGAGCGGACTGTAGTGCGCGCGCACGGCCTTCTCGTACGCGGTCGTGTCACCCGCCTCGAGCGCATCGACGATCGCGTCGTGCGCCTCGATGGTCAGGCGGATGTCCGTGGCAGGAGGCACGTCGAGCAGCGGGAGCGCCGAGGTGTGCACCTGCCAGAACGCGTCCCCCAGCTGCATCATCAGCTCGTTGCCGAGCTTCGAGAGCACGGCGGCGTGGAACGCCTGATCCGCCTCCGCGAAGGACCGGCCGGCGGCGTGCGCGGCCCGCATCCGCTCGACCTCGGCGCGCGCGGGCGCCAGGTCCTCCTCGTGCCACGCCTCGACGAGCCGTTGCCCGATCGACAGGTCCAGGGCGATCCGCGCCTGGACGACCTCACGCAGGGTGCGCAGGTCGTTGCCGTCGTTGAGGCGAGCGCGGAACAGCAATCCGTCCACGAGCGGGGCGAGAGACATCCTCCCCACGAACGTTCCGTGGCCGTGGCGCACCTCGACGATGTCCAGGGACGACAGGGTGCGCATCGCCTCGCGCACCGAGGAGCGCGCAACGCCCAGCTCCTCGACGAGCCGCGCCTCGGTGGGCATCGGATCCCCCGGGTGCAGCCCCGAGCGCAGGATCAGATCCTTGATGCGGGCCACCACGTCCCCGCCCGCGTCGTTCCGGCGCATGCGCTCTCCTCCCTACGAGGACCGCGCGATCGCGCGGTCCTGCCTCCATGATGCGATCCGGGTCACGGTTCGGTAACCCGTTCCGATCCACTGGCATCCGGGTCTAGAGTACCGCTAGAACATCAGACATCAGACGTCTGATAAAGATTCCGCTCGATGCGCGGGACGCCGGGAGCACGGACGCAGCCGTCTGCACGCACCCGGAGCCCTGGGCCTCGGACCGATCCGGTCCGGCCGAGCACTCCCACCCGAAGGGACGCACCGATCATGACCACGAAGACCACCCGCCGCAGTCTGCTGAAGACCACGGGGTTCCTCACCGCCGCCGCAGGCATCATCGGCACCGTCGCCGCCTGCGCTCCGCGCGACGGCGGCGACGCCTCCTCGGACGCCGGGGGCGCCGCGGCGACGCAGGCCGAGGAGGACGGCACCATCACCGCCGCGATCTCCTACGAGCTCGGCACCAACGGCTACGACCCCATGACCACGAGCGCCGCGCTCACGGTCGCCGTCAACTGGCACACGCTCGAGGGCCTCACCGAGCTCCACCCCGTGACCCGCAAGGTCTACGCAGCCCTCGCCTCCGACATCCCCACGAGCGACGGCACCAGCGTCGACGTCGCCCTCCGGGACGGCGCGACCTTCCACGACGGCAGCGCGGTGACCCCCGACGACGTCGTGTTCTCCTTCGAGCGCGTGCTCGACCCCGACAACGCCTCGCTGTACGCGAGCTTCATCGACTTCATCGAGAAGGTCGAGAAGAAGGACGACACCACGGTGACGTTCACCCTCGCCCACCCCGTCGCGATCCTCGCCGAGCGCCTGAGCGTCGTGAAGATCGTGCCGAAGGCCGCGGTCGAGAAGGACCCCAAGGCCTTCGACGCGAAGCCCATCGGCTCCGGCCCGTACTCCATGACCGACAACGGGGCCGCCTCGAAGAAGGTTGAGTTCGAGCGCTTCGAGAAGTACAACGGCCCGCAGCCCGCGAAGGCCGCCACGATGACCTGGCAGATCATCCCCGACGCCTCCACGCGCACCAACGCGATGCAGTCCAAGACCGCCCAGGCGGTCGACTCCGTGCCCTACCTCTCGATCGACCAGCTCAAGGGCTCGGCGACCGTCGATTCCCCGCTCGGGTTCGGCCTGCTGTTCGCGATGTTCAACAACAGCGAGGACAACCCCTTCCACGACCTCAAGAACCGGCAGGCCTTCCTGTACGCGATCGACATGGAGAAGGTCATCGAGGACGGACTGTCAGGCCAGGCCGAGGCGGCCACCTGCTTCGTCCAGAAGGACCACCCGGACTACAAGCAGGCCTCCACGGTCTACTCGCTCGACCTCGACAAGGCGAAGTCCCTCTTCCAGGAGACCGGCCTCACGAGCTTCCGACTGATGGCGACCGACCACGACTGGGTCAAGCAGTGCACGCCGATCATCCAGCAGTCGCTCGAGGCCGCCGGCGTGAAGGTCGAGTTCACCGAGAAGCAGTCCGCGGACGTCTACAACACGATCGACGGCAAGCCCGGCGCCTACGACGTGGTGATCGCCCCCGGCGACCCCTCGGTGTTTGGCAACGACCCCGATCTGCTGATGCGCTGGTGGTACTTCGCCGACACCTGGACCGACACGCGCATGCACTGGAAGGGCTCCGACGGATACACCGAGGTCACCGGCCTGCTCAAGGAGGCCATGTCGGAGACCGACGCGGACAAGCAGAAGGCCCTCTGGCAGCAGACCTTCGACGCCATCTCGGAGGACGTCCCGCTCTACCCGCTCTTCCACCGCAACGCCCCCTCGGCCTGGGACCCGAGCACCCTCGTGGGCTTCGAGCCCACGTCGCTGACCGGCCTGAGCTTCATCGGGGTCGGCAGCACCCAGTGACGCCCGCCGCGGTGCGCGACATGCTCGCGCACCGCGGCGCCGTCCGCCGGCCCGAGCCCCCACCGGCCCGCACCGCCCGTCCGCCCCGGCCCACCTGGAGGGATCCGTGTCCTCACTCGTCCGTCTGATCGGCAGGCGACTCGTCTCGCTGCCGCTCATGATCCTCGGCGTCACCCTGCTGGTGTTCGTCGTGATGTCGTTCTCCCCGTCGGACCCGGCGCGCCTCGCGCTCGGCGAGTCCGCCTCGCCCGCCGCCCTCGCCCAGTACCGCGAGGCGAACGGTCTGGACGACCCGCAGGTCATCCGCTACCTGCGGTTCCTCGGCGGCATGCTCCACGGGGATCTCGGCACCACGAGCGGCAACACGCCGGTCACCGACGTGGTCGCCAAGGCCTTCCCCATCACGCTGCAGCTGACCTTCCTGGGCCTCGCCTTCGCGATCGTCCTGGCCGCGATCCTGGGCGTGCTCGCCGCGCTCTTCCGCGACCGCTGGCCCGACCAGCTCATCCGCGTGCTGTCCGTCGCTGCCCTCGCGACCCCGTCGTTCTGGCTCGCGATCCTCCTCATCCAGTGGCTCGGCGAGGTCCCGGGCGGCTGGGGCGCCTTCCCCGCCCTGGTCAGCCAGTGGATCGGTCCGCTCACGGACCCGATGACGTGGTCCCACAACGTCGCGCTCCCCGCGATCGCCCTGGGAGTTCCGGTCGCGGGCTCCCTCACCCGCGTGGTGCGCACGGCGATGGTCGAGGAGTTCGACCGCGACTACGTGCGCACGGCCGTCGGCGCCGGCGTCCCCTACCCGATCGTGGTCGCGCGCAACGTGCTGCGCAACGCCCTCATCACGCCCATCACCGTGCTGGGCCTGCGCGTGGGCTACCTGATGGGTGGTGCGGTGATCATCGAGATCATCTTCAACATCCAGGCGATGGGCCAGCTCATCCTCGACGGCGTGAAGCGCAACGACGTGTTCCTCGTCCAGGGAGTGACGCTCACCGTGGCGATCGCCTTCATCGTCGTGAACATCCTCGTGGACCTGCTCTACGTCCTCGTCAACCCCCGGATCAGGAGCATCTGACATGCGCCGACGACTCGGCTCCCGCCTCGCCTCCGTCAGCGGCGCCCGCCCGGGCGCGCTGCGCTCCCTCGCCCTCCCCTCGAAAGTCGCCCTGGCTTTCCTGGTGCTGCTGATCCTGGCCGCCGCACTCGCCTCCGTGATCAGCCCCTTCGACCCGCTCGCGACCGGCTCCCCCGTGCAGCCTCCGAGCGCGGAGCACTGGATGGGCACCGACAGCGTGGGCCGGGACGTGTTCTCGCGACTGCTGCACGGGGCCCGCTCCTCGCTGCTGATCGGCCTGTGCGCCACCGCCGCCGCGCTCGTGGTCGCCGCCGTCCTGGGCTCCTTCGCGGCGACCGCGGCGAAGCTGCCCTCCGAGGTGCTCATGCGCATCCTCGACGTGGTCATGGCATTCCCGGGCATCGCGCTCGCGGCCGTCTTCGTGGCGGTCTTCGGCACCTCGCTGCCGGTGATCATCTTCGCGATCGCCTTCCTGTACGTGCCGCAGCTGGCGCGCGTCGTCCGCGCGAACGTGCTCGCCCAGTTCGGCGAGGACTACGTCGCGGCATCTCAGGTCATGGGGGCCTCGACGGCCTGGATCCTGTTCAAGCACGTGGCGCGCAACTGCCTCGCGCCGATCATGGTCTTCGCGACGGTGCTCGTGGCCGACGCGATCGTCTTCGAGGCCTCGCTCTCGTTCATCAACGCGGGCGTGCAGCCGCCGTCGCCCTCCTGGGGCAACATCATGAGCGAGGGCAAGGCGGTGCTCCTGGCTGGCTACTGGTGGCCGACGTTCTTCCCGGGCGTCGCCATCCTGCTCACGGTCCTCGCCCTGAACATCCTCTCCGAAGGCCTCACCGACACCTTCGCGAGCCCCCGCGTCAAGGCGTCGGTCGACGTCGACGCCGACGAGCGCGCGCAGGAGAAGATCCTGGAGGAGGCCGAGCGGAGCCCCGTGGTCGAGGTGGAGGGAGAGGAGCAGGACGTGCTCGGCGCGACCGATGCCGACATGGCCCGCCAGGTCCTGCACGACTCGCTGCGCAGGCTCCGCGAGGCCGAGCAGGCACGGGGCGAGCGCCCCTCTCCTGCGACCGGCGCTCCGATCCTCGAGGTGCGGAACCTCCGCGTCGCCTTCCCCGAGGCGCATGGCGACGTCGACATCGTCGACGACGTCTCCTTCTCGGTGCGCCCCGGGGAGACCATGGGCCTCGTCGGCGAATCGGGGTCCGGCAAGTCCGTCACGAGCCTCGCGATCATGGGACTACTCCCGCGCACGGCACGGGTGAGCGGTGAGGTGCTCCTGGACGGCAAGAACGTCCTGGACCTGGGATCGAAGCAGCTCAACGCCCTGCGCGGCCACGACGTCGCGATGATCTACCAGGACGCGCTGAGCTCGCTGAACCCCTCGATGCTCATCCGCGCGCAGATGAAGCAGCTGACCTCCCGCGGCGGCACCCGCAGCGCCGAGGACCTGCTCGAGCTCGTGGGCCTCGACCCCGCGCGCACGCTCTCCTCCTACCCGCACGAGCTCTCGGGCGGCCAGCGCCAGCGAGTGCTGATCGCGATGGCGCTCACCCGGGACCCCCGCCTGGTGATCGCCGACGAGCCCACGACCGCTCTCGACGTGACCGTGCAGAGGCAGGTCGTGGAACTGCTCGAACGGCTGCGCGAGGAGCTGGGCTTCGCCATGGTCTTCGTCAGCCACGACCTCGCCCTGGTCTCCCAGCTCGCCCACCGCATCACCGTGATGTACGCGGGCCAGGTCGTGGAGCAGGGCAGCACCGCCCAGATCCTCACCGATCCCCGCCACGAGTACACGCGGGGTCTGCTGGGCTCCGTGCTCTCGATCGAGGCGCGGGCCGAGCGCCTGCTGCAGGTGCCCGGGACCGTGCCCTCGCCGCGCGAGTTCGCCGCCGGCGACCGCTTCGCCCCGCGCTCGCAGGACCCGTCGGCCCGCTCCGACGTGCGCCCGCGGCTCGTCGCGATCGAGGAGCACGAGCAGGCGGGGGCCTCCGTCGGGCCCCGGACGGGAGAGCACCTGGTGGCGACGACCAACCGGGTGCCCGCCGCCCTGTCCCCCGACGAGGGCGCGGTCAAGGACACGAGCGCGGCCGCGCGACGCGCCACCCCGGACCCCGGCGGCACCGCTCCCCTGACATCTCCGACCCACGACCGAGGAGGCCGCTCATGAGCGCCCAGGATCCGCGCGCCTGCGACGCGGCACGGACCGACCGGGGCGACGGTCCGGTGATCGAGCTGCGCGACGTGCATGTGGTGCATCGCCTGCGCACGGGCTCGTTCCTGCACCCCGACACCATCCGCGCGGTCGACGGCATCAGCCTGAGCGTGGACCGCGGGCAGGTGCTCGGCATCGTCGGCGAGTCCGGCTCGGGCAAGTCGACCCTGGCGCGCGTGATGACCGGCCTGCAGAAGGTCACCAGCGGCGAGGTGCTCTTCCATGGCGCGGCGCTGGGACGCTCGCGCGCCGCGCGCCGGGAGCTCGGCCGCACCATCTCGGTCGTCTTCCAGGACCCGGCGACGGCGCTCAACCCGCGGCTCGTCGTCCGCGAGGCGCTCATGGACCCCCTGCGGGTCCACGGGATCGGCACGGAGAAGGAGCGGCTGGAGCGGGTGACCGAGCTCATCCACCAGGTCGGCCTGCCCGTCTCCGCGCTCGACGTGCTGCCCCGCCAGATCTCCGGCGGCCAGCGACAGCGCGTCGCGATCGCGCGCGCCCTCACCCTGCGGCCGGACGTGATCGTGGCCGACGAGCCCACGAGCGCCCTGGACGTCTCGGTGCGGGCCCAGGTGCTCAACCTGCTCATGGACCTCAAGGCCGAGCTCGGGCTGGGGCTCGTCTTCATCTCCCACGACATCTCGACGGTCCGCTTCGTCTCCGACGAGATCCTGGTGATGAACCGCGGACGCGCCGTCGAGCACGGCCCCGCCGCACAGGTCTTCGCCGACGCCGAGGACCCCTACACCCGCTCCCTGCTCGCCGCGGCCCCCACGCTGCTGTGAGCACGGGATCATCGACACTGCACACGAACTTCTCGGAGGAGACACCATGACCACCACCGCACCCGAGACCACCGGCGGATCGACCGTGCTGCGGGGCGTCGTCCCGCCGCTCCTGACCCCGCTCACGCCTGAGGGCGACCTCGACCGGGCGAGCCTGAGCAGGCTCGTCGCCCGCCTCCTCGAGGCAGAGGTCGACGGCATCTTCGCGCTCGGCTCGAGCGGAGAGGTCGCCTACCACGACGACGCCATGCGCGACCGCGTGCTCGACGCCGTCGTGGGCGAGGTCGCCGGTCAGGTGCCCGTGCTCGCAGGGGTCATCGACATGCAGACGCATCGGGTGGTCTCCCACGTGCGGGCCGCCGAGAAGCACGGCGTCGCGGGCATCGTCGCGACCGCGCCGTTCTACGCGGTCACCGGGCCCGACGAGATCGGCGCCCACTTCCGGGCGATCGGCGCGGCCTCCTCCGTGCCCGTGTGGGCCTACGACATCCCCGTCTGCGTGCACGTCAAGCTCGCCCCCGCCCAGCTCATGGAGCTCGCGGCCGACGGCGCGATCGCCGGGGTCAAGGACTCCAGCGGCGACGACGTGTCCTTCCGCCGCCTGGCCGCCCTGAACCGCGCGGCCGGCTCCCCGCTGACGCTGCTGACCGGCCACGAGGTCGTCGTCGACGGCGCCTACCTCTCCGGGGCCGACGGCTCGGTGCCGGGGCTCGGCAACGTCGATCCCGCCGGGTACGTGCGCATGGACCGCGCGGCGCGCGCGGGCGACTGGGACGCGGTGCGCGCCGAGCAGGACCGCCTCGCGGCCCTGTTCGAGATCGTCTTCCAGCCCACCGACAAGGCCGGTCCGGCCGCCGGCGTGGGAGCCTTCAAGACGGCGCTGCGGGAGCTCGGCGTCCTCTCGACCAACACGATGTCGCTGCCCATGACCCCCATCGAGGGCGGGGCGGTCGACCGCATCCGCACCATCCTCGATCAGGCGGGACTGCTGGATGCCCGGCGCTGAGCCCACGGCGCGCGAGGCGACGGACGGCGGATCGGAGGCCGCCGCAGCCGGCGCCGCTCCGCTCCCGGTGCTCGCCCTCGACATCGGCGGCACCAAGATCGCGGCCGCTCGCGTGAGCATCGCCGCGGACCGCTCGCGCGCCGAGGTGCTCGAGGAGACCACCGTCCCGACCCCCGCGCGCGAGGGGGCCCGGGCCGTGCTCGAGGCCGCCCTCGACGCCGGGTCGCGCATGATCGGCGACGCGAGCAGGGCAGGTGCTGCGGAGGCCCGGATCTCGGCCGTCGGCATCTCCACGGCCGGGGTCGTGGACGTGGCGCGCGGGGAGATCACGCACGCGACGTCCTCGCTGCCGGGCTGGCCGGGGACGCGCGTGACCGCCGCCTTCACCGAGCGCTTCGGCATCCCCGCGCGGGCGCTCAACGACGTCCACGCGCACGGACTCGGCGAGGCCCTGTTCGGCACCGGACGGGACGCCTCCTCCCTGCTGCTCGTGGCCGTGGGGACCGGAATCGGCGGCGCCCAGGTGGTCGACGGCCGGCCGGTCGTGGGCGTGCGCGGGGCCGCGGGCCACGTGGGCCACGTGACCGTCCCCGAGGCCGCGTCCGTCTCCTGCACGTGCGGTCGCGTCGGGCATCTCGAGGGGCTCGCCTCCGGGCCCGGGATCCTCGACCTCGCCCGGCGCCTCGGCGCGGACGCGGCGCAGTGCGCCGACGGGCCCGCTCTGGCCGCCGCCTCGCGCGCCGCCGACGGCCCCGCGCGCGAGGCCTACCGCCTGGCGGGCCTCGCCACGGGCCGCGTCATCGGCTCGCTCCTGAACGTGCTGGACGCCCAGACCGTCGCCCTCGCGGGCGGCGTCGTCGGAGCGAGCGAGGTCTGGGACGATGCCCTCAGGCAGGGCGTCGCGCGCGAGGCGATGGACGTCGTCTCCGCGACGCCCGTGGTCCCCGCGCGGGCCGGTGCGCGCGCGGCGCTGCTCGGCGCGGCGGCCTGGGCCATCGCCTGACCCGGGCGCTGCCCGTCGCCCTTCCCGTCCGACCGCCCGTCCCCGACCCGCAGCCTCTGTCTCCCGCTCCCGCTCCCGCTCCCGGAAGGATCCCGCGATGCATCCCCTGGTCTCCGCCCTCGAGGGCCGTCTGATCGTGTCCTGCCAGGCCTACCCCGGGGAGCCGATGCGCGACCCCGGCACCATGGCGCAGGTCGCCGCCTCCGTCGAGCGCGGCGGCGCGGCCGCGGTGCGCGCCCAGGGCCTCGAGGACATCCGGCAGGTGAAGGAGGCCGTGGACGTCCCCGTGATCGGGATCTGGAAGGACGGCGGCGAGGGCGTCTTCATCACGCCCACCCTCGATCACTGCCTGGCCGTGATCGACGCCGGCGCGGACGTCCTGGCGCTCGACGGCACCTCGCGGCCCCGCCCCGACGGCCGCACCTTCGCCGAGACCGTCGCCGCCGTCCGCGAGCGCTTCTCGGGCCCGATCATGGCCGACTGCGACAGCCTCGAGTCGGCCCTCGCGGCGGCCGAGGCGGGAGCAGAGATCGTCGGCACCACCCTGGCCGGCTACACCGATGCGCGCCCCCGCACCGAGGGCCCCGACCTCGAGCTGCTGAGCGAGCTCGCAGTGGCCCTGCCCGCGACCTCCGTGCTCGTGGCCGAGGGCCGCGTGCACACGCCCGCGCAGGCCGCGGCCTGCGCCGATGCCGGTGCGTTCGCCGTGGTCGTGGGCACCGCGATCACGCACCCCACGACCATCACCAGCTGGTTCCGCGACGCGGTCGAGTCCTGAGATGGACCGGCAGGAGCCGGTGTCCCGGGACGCGCTCTCGGAACGCACGGCACCGTCCGACCGTCCCGAGATCGTCTGCATCTGCGGATCGACCCGGTTCGCCCGCGAGATGCAGGAGGCCACCCGCGACCTCACCCTCGCGGGAGCCATCGTCCTGGCCCCGGCAGTGTTCGCGCCGGACGAGGCTCAGGAGATCGGTCCCGAGCAGAAGGCGGCCCTCGGCAACCTGCACCTGCACAGGATCGACCTCGCCGACCGCGTGCTCGTGGTGAACCCCGACGGGTACCTCGGCGAGTCCACGCGCCGGGAGATCGCGCACGCCCGGGCGACGGGCACGCCCGTCGCCTTCACCGACCCGGCATAAGGACGGGGACCCGCCGTCAGGGTTCGCGGCGGAGGCTCCGGGACGGGGCGTCCACGCTCGGCTCCTCGTCCGAGGCCACGTCCTGTCCGCCAGCCCCGTCCGCGGTGCTCGCCGCCCAGCTGCCGAGCACGGCGAGCGCATCGGCCGCGCTCGAGCCGGGCGCCGCGGTGTACACGTTCAGGCGCAGGCCTGGGCTCGCGGGGATCTCGAAGGCCTCGTAGTCCAGGACCATCTCGCCCACGAGCGGGTGGCGCAGGTGCTTGGTGCCGGCGCGGTGGAGCTTCACGTCCTGTTGCGCCCACAGCTCGCGGAAGCGGTCGGAGCGCATGGAGAGCTCGCCGACGAGGTCCTGCAGCTCCTTGCTGAAGGGGTCGCGACCGGCCTCGGCGTGCAGGAAGGCGACCACGTCGCGCTGCGCGGCGGGGAAGTCGACGAAGAACTGCTGAGCCGTGGGCACGAGGAAGGCGAAGCGGGCCGTGTTCGGCGCGCTCATCGACTCGATCACCGGGCTGTACAGGGCCCTGCCCATCGCGTTCGCGGCGACCACGTCGAAGCGGCCGTTGCGCACGAAGGCGGGCGCGGGGAGCATGTCGAGCATCCGGTGGACCGTCTCCGAGACCCGGGCGGACGCCGCCCCGGACGGAAGCGGGGAGCGGCCCTCGGGCCGGCGGCGCGAGCCCGCGGCCCGCACCAGTCGCCGCAGGTGATCGGACTCGATGTCGTCGAGCAGCAGGGCGCGTGCGATGCCGCGCAGGACCTCCTCGGAGACGGAGCCGACCCGTCCGCGCTCCATGCGGGTGTAGTACTCGACGCTGATGCCGGCGAGCAGGGCGACCTCCTCGCGGCGCAGCCCCTCGACCCGGCGGTGGCTGCCGAAGGCGGGCAGGCCCGCGTCCTCGGGGCGCACGCGGGCGCGGCGTGAGGCGAGGAACTCCCGCAGTTCGGTGATCGGATCCATCCTCGAAGACTACGGGGGCACCGACAGGGTGCCAGACCCTGTCGGTGCCCCCTTGGGCGCGACCCTGCGGATGCCCTTCTGGGAGTCAGACGGAGACGTCGGCGGACGTTTCCCGCGCGGCCCGCCTGGCCGCCGCGTTGCGCCGCACCGCGGAGAGGATCGTCAGCGCGATCGCCCCGAGCAGCAGCGCGTAGATGAGCCAGACGATGGGCCCGTCCAGGAGCGCGAGGGCGTTCCCGTCCGAGCTCATGAGCGCATCGCGCAGGTTGGTCTCCGCGAGCGGTCCCAGCACCATGCCGATGATCAGTGGGGCCAGCGGGTAGTCGGCGAGCCTCATCAGGAAGCCGATGAGCCCGATCACCAGCAGGATCAGCAGGTCGGCGACCGACGGGCTGGAGGCGTAGATGCCCAGACCGCAGAACATAGCGATCCCCGCGTACAGGTACGGCTTGGGGATCAGCAGCAGCTTCGCCCAGAGCTGGGCGAAGGGAAGGTTGATCACCAGCAGCACGATCATCGCGAGGAAGAAGCTCGCCAGCAGTGTCCAGACCAGGTCCGCCGATCGGTCGAACAGCAGCGGCCCGGGCTGCAGACCGTACTGGCGGAACGCCGCGAGCATCATCGCCGCTGTCGCGGAGACCGGCAGGCCCAGGGCCAGCAGGGCGCCCATCGCCATACCTGTGGTCGCGTTGCCCGCCGCCTCCGGTGCGGCCAGGCCCCGGATGGCGCCCTTGCCGAAGCGCGGGTTCGTGCGCCGCGAGTCCAGGCGCCGCTCGAGGCCGAAGGCGAGGAAGGTGGGCAGCTCCGATCCACCGGCCGGGACCACGCCGAAGGGCAGCCCGATGATCGTGCCGCGCGCCCAGGCGGGCGCCGCCTCCTTGAGCTCCGCACGGTTCAGCCACGGCCGGCCGGAGGCCTTCATGGGTGAGCGCGTGGGGTCGAAGCGCTCGCGGCAGGCCACGTAGATGACCTCCGCGAGGGCGAGCATCCCCACGGTGACGGTGACCAGCGAGATCCCGTCGAACAGCAGCGGCGAGCCCGCGGTGAAGCGCGGGGCGCCGCTGACGCCGTCGATGCCGATCACCGAGATGCCGATGCCCAGCAGCAGGGCCAGCAGGCCCTTGACCGCGGAGTCGGCGAGCACCGAGCTGGTCGCGAAGAACGCGAACACGGCGAGGGCGAAGAACTCCGCGGGGCCGAAGCTCGTGGAGAAGGCCGCGAGCCACGGCGCGAAGAACACCACGAGCACCGAGGCCGCCATGCCGCCCACGAAGGCGCCGATCGCGGCGGTCGCGAGGGCCTGCGGCGCCCGGCCCGAGCGGGCCATCGTATGGCCCTCGAAGGTCGAGGCGATCGCCGAGGCCTGCCCGGGCGTGTTCATGAGGATCGCCATCGTCGAGTCCCCGAAGAGGCCCCCGAAGTAGATGCCGGAGAACATGATGAACGCCGCCGTCGGATCCAGGGCGAAGGTGACGGGCAGCAGCAGCGCGACCGCCATCGAGGACCCGAGTCCGGGCATGACGCCCACCGCGGTGCCCAGCAGGCACCCGATGAGCACCCACAGCAGGTTCGTCAGGGTGAGGGCGTCGCCGAGCCCTCCCAGCAGCATGCTGATCGAATCCATCTCAGAATCCCCCTCCCAGCAGGCCCGAGGGAAGCGCGAGCCCGAGCGCCATGTCGAAGCAGATGTAGGCGACGGAGGAGACCGCGAGCGCGATCACCACGTCCATGAGCGGGCGGCGGGACCCGAAGGACCGCGAGACGCACCAGAACAGCAGGCCGCCGCCGAGGATCCAGCCGAGGTAGGGCAGGGTCACCGCGAACACGGCGAAGCCGCCCACGGCCCAGGCGAAGGGGCCCCAGGCGATGCCGACGCGCCGGGTGACGGTGCCGGCGATGCCCTCGGTCTCGTCGCGTCCGGCGGGGCGGGTGCGGTCGGGTGCGAGCGGGCTGTGGCGGCGCAGGACGCTGACGACCTGCACGATCACGAGCACCGCGATGCTCCCGGCGAGGATCTCGGGGACGAAGCGCGGGCCGGGGAAGGACGTGCCCTCCGGCAGCTTCATGGTCACGATGCCCACGAGCAGGTAGATCGCGAAGGCGGTCATGACGATCGGGACGGACAGCTCGGCGAGGAGTCCGGTCTCCGGTTCGGCCGACGAGGCGCCGGGCTCCGGGTCCGGGGCGTCGGGGGTGTGCGGGGCGGTGGTCATACGCCGAGCTCCTCGTACAGCGAGCGGATCAGCTCGGCCTGCCCGTCCAGGTAGTGCTGGACCTCGTCGCGGTCCACGACGTTCTCCGCCCAGTGGTAGTGGCGGACGGATTCCTTCCAGTCCGGCGTCGCGATCGTCTCCTCGATGATCGCGAGCAGCTGGGAGATCTCGTCCTCGCTGATCCCGGCCGGGGCGTGCATGGAGCGCCAGTTGGTGAGGGTCACGTCGTAGCCGAGGTCGACGGTGGTGGGCAGGTCGATGCCCTCGATCGGCTTCTCGGCGACGACGGCGAGTGCCTTGAGCCTCCCGGACTCGATCATGTCGACGGAGTCGGGGTAGCCGCTCGAGGCGGCCTTCGCCGTGCCGTTCAGCAGTGCCTGGGTGGCCTCTCCCCCGCCGTCGGAGGAGATGTAGTTGACCTCGGAGCCCGTGACGCCGGCGGCGACGGCGAGCTGGGTGACCACGAGCTGGTCGAAGGAGCCGCCGCCCGTCCACGGGATGCCGCCCACGTCCTTCTTCCACGCCTCGACGAGGTCGTCGAGGCTCTCGAACTCGGAATCGCCGGGCACCACGATCACGTCGTTCTCCTCGACGACGACGCCGAGGTTCGTGACGTCCTCGAGCGTGGTCGAGGACCCGTACTGGATGGTCGCGGCGAGCAGGCCGGTGCCGCCGATCATGAGGGTCTCGGCGTGGCCGCGCTGGCTGGCGAGGCTGGACAGAGCGATGGTTCCGCCTGCTCCGGGGATGTTCACGACCTGCGTGTTGTTCACGATGCCTCCGGCCCGCTGGGCCTGCTGCATCGAGCGCGCGGCGGTGTCCCATCCGCCGCCGGCGGCGGCGGGGGCGATGATCGTGAGGGACGAGCGCAGATCCTCACCGCCGGAGGCGGAGGCGATCGACCCGTAGGTGGCGGTGCCGATGGCGCCCGCGGCGACGACGCCGCCCAGCACCTTCAGGGCCGTGCGGCGCGGCGGGGCCGATCCCGACCCCGCGGGTGATGCCGGTGGGTGGACGTTCGGTGGTTCTTCGGGGGCCATGGGACTCCTGGGACGGGGCATCGCGCCACCGTGAGGAGGTGCGCGGCGGCGATGCCGAGCGAGCCCGGTCCGGACCGCACGGGGTCCGCACCGGAGAGGGAGGAGCCGACACCCTAGCGCGGCACGGCCCTGCTCCGCGCGTCCTGCCCGCGTGGCGGGAGCTCGCCCGGATCCGCGCACGGCCGCATCATGCCCTCGCGCGGTCGCACCATGCGCTTTTACCTGATGCGGCGATTCTTTACGGAGATGACCTGCGTCGACGCCACCGGGAGCGCGCCACGTCACGTGCTGGACCCCGAATCCTTGGCGCGACGACCAGACTTCGTTCCCCCAACATTCAGGTCACGCGCAGGTAACGGCGTGTCGTGTGAGCCACCGGGCATTCAAGGTCAAGGCTCTGCCAACTCTTCTTCACCGGCCTTGAGGCGCGCCCCTGCCCCGCCCGTACGGTGGCCGACGCAGATGCACCCCGGTTCGCTTGCAACCCCGGCGGTTCGGCAGCTGCTCCAGGACTTCCCCCTTATCGACGACTCTCGAAGGAGCCATCTCCCATGTCGACCCATGAGAGCACCTCGACGCTCAACGCATACCTCCGCCGCGGCGCCATCGCGATCGCCGGCGGCGCCCTCGTCGCCACCGGCATGATGGCGACCAGCACCACCGACGCCCACGCCGACCAGTGGGACACCGTCGCGCAGTGCGAGTCCGGCGGCAACTGGTCCACCAACACCGGCAACGGCTTCAAGGGCGGACTGCAGTTCACCGATTCCACCTGGAAGGCATACGGCGGCACCGGCAGCCCGCAGAACGCCTCCAAGTCCCAGCAGAAGGCCGTCGCCGAGCGCGTGCTCGCCGGCCAGGGCAAGGGCGCATGGCCCGTCTGCGGCAGGGGCCTCTCCGGCTCGGGCGACTCCGACGCCTCCATCCCCAGCGGCTCCTCGAACTCGAGCCAGAAGAGCACCTCGTCGGACTCCTCGTCCTCGAACTCCTCGAGTTCCTCCAAGAGCACGAGCTCGAAGCAGTCCAGCAAGCCCCAGGGCGACTGGAGCTGCGACGGCGACGGCATCGCGAACAACTGCACCGAGAACGGCTTCACCAAGAAGACCGAGAAGAAGCAGAGCACCTCGCAGTCCACCTCCAGCACCAAGAAGTCCAGCGAGAAGCAGGGCGACTGGAGCTGCGACGGCGATGGCATCGCCGACAACTGCACCGAGAACGGCTTCACCAAGGAGACCGCGAAGAAGAGCACCTCGCAGTCCTCCTCCTCGAACTCCTCGGCCCCCGGCATCTCCGTGGCGGGCACCCTGGACGTCGACGGCAAGATGGGCCCGAAGACCGTCTCGGCCCTGCAGGACTGGCTGAACATCGACCAGACCGGCAAGATGGACGCCCAGACCGTCAAGGCCGTCCAGGCCTGGACCGGCAACACCCAGGACGGCGACCTCGGCTCGACGACCGTCAAGGGCATCGAGCACCAGGTCGGCGCCACCCAGAACGGCGGCGACCAGCTCGACTCGGGCAGCGTCAAGACCCTGCAGGCGTTCCTGAACCTGTACTGATCCGGACTCGGGAGTCCCTCCCGCACTCCGCGGATCCGAAGACCGCGGCGGCGAAGCACTCGTGCCTCGCCGCCGCGGTCTTCTGCGCTTCCCGCACTCCCGGCCCCTCTCTCCTCCTCCCCCGTCCGTCGGCCCCCATCCGGGGCTGGGCGAGCACTGAACACTCCACGAACACGGCCCCAGGGTTCGACCTGTACCGTCGCCCGGGCCGTCCACCCCAGGAGGATCCATGACCACCATCAGGACCACCGCCCGGCGCGCCCTCGGCGCCGTCTCCCTCACCGCCGTCCTCGCCCTCGCCGCCTGCGGCGGCGGACAGGGAGCCGACCAGTCCGGCTCCGGTCAGCAGCAGGGCTCCCAGCAGTCCGCGAGCGACGGAGGCCAGCAGGGCCTCCAGTCCCAGCAGGGAGAGCAGGGCAAGCCCGACCTCTCCGGCGTCCCCGATCCCGTCGCCGAGGTCAACGGCACGAAGATCAGCAAGGACGAGTTCAGCCAGGCCTACGAGTCCCAGTACCAGCAGGCCACGATGTCCCAGCAGTCCGGCGGGCAGGCGCCCGACGAGGACTCGCTCAAGAAGCAGGTCGCCGACCAGCTCGTGGACAACCAGCTGCTCACCCAGGCCGCCGGCAAGGCCGGCATCAAGGCCGGCGACGACGACATCGACAAGACCCTGGACACCATCGCCCAGCAGAACGGCATGAAGTCCGGCGACGAGGTCGTCAAGGCGCTCGAGCAGCAGGGGTCGAGCGAGAAGCAGGTCCGCCAGGACGCCGCCTCCCAGTTCGAGCTCACCGAGTACATCGACAAGAAGGCGAAGATCTCCGATCCCAGCGAGAAGGAGCTCAAGCAGCAGTACGAGCAGCTGAAGGAGCAGTACGAGCAGGCCGGCCAGGCCCAGAGCCAGACCGGCGGGTCCTCCGGCGCGAGCGACAGCGGGGGCTCCACCCAGGTGCCCGCCTACAAGGACGTCAAGGACCAGCTCGCCCAGCAGGCGAAGACCCAGCAGGAGGGCGAAGCGGCCACGAAGATCGCCCAGGACCTGCGCAAGGACGCGGACGTGACCATCAACCTCTGACGTCGCGCCTCCCGACACCTCTCCGGCGCGCCGGCGGCGGATGCTCCAGGGCATCCCCGCCGGCGCTCCGCGTCTCCGGGGCGCCGCGTCGCCCGAGCGCCGCGTCTCCCGGCCACCGCATCCCCGGGCATCGTATTTCCCGGGCATCGGAGCAAAGCGCGGCAACAAGGTTGCCGCGCGTGCCGAGCCGTCCACAATCGGAGGACAGGCGCAGCGGACCCCGGTCCCCGCCGATCACCACGGCGAAGCAGTGAGCAGCGAAGTCACGCGTGCTCCCTCCCCCTTCTGCCTCTCAAGGATGAGACACGGAGATGCACATGAGCACGATCCAGGCTCCCGACATCGCGTCGGCCCCGACACCCCACCGGGTTCGCCCCTTCGGATGGCGCGACAAGTTCGGGTACATGTTCGGCGACTTCGGGAACGACTTCACGTTCCTGCTGCAGTCCTCGTTCTTCCTGATCTTCTACACGAACGTCATGGGCATCAACCCGGCCCACGTGGGCACCCTGCTGTTCGCCGCCCGCATCGTCGACGCCTTCACCGACGTGGGCGCGGGACGCCTGATCGACGTGCTGAAGCCCCGCCGGTCGGGCCGCTTCAGGCCCTGGCTGCTGCGGATCATGATCCCCGTCGCGGTGATGGCCGTGCTGATGTTCAGCCCGTTCCTGCAGGACGGCGCCTACGGGGCGCGCCTCGCCTGGATGATCGTCACCTACATGCTGTGGGGCTCGGTCTTCTACACGCTGATCAACATCCCCTACGGCTCGATGGCCTCGGTCATCTCGAACAAGGTGGGCGAGCGCTCGTCGCTGTCCGTGTTCCGCTCGCTCGGCGGCACCCTCGCGAACCTCGCGGTCTCCGTGGTGCTCCCCCTGGTCGTCTACGTGCAGATCGACGGCCGGTCCGAGCTCTCCGGCACCCGCATGATGCTCGCGGCGCTGGCCTGCGCGATCCTCGCGGTCGTCTGCTACGTGCTCTGCTACGTCAACGTCGAGGAGCGCATCGAGACCCCGCCGAAGCCCAAGGCCGAGCGCATGGGCTTCGGGGCCATGATGGGCACGCTCCTCACGAACCGTGCGCTGACCGGCATCGTCGTGGGCGCGCTGCTCATGCTCATCGGCCAGATGTCCCTGATGGCGCTGCTGCCGTACGTCTACAACGACTTCTACAACCACGGCACGCTGCTCTCGCTCGTGAACCTCGTGGGCCTGATCCCGACCCTGCTGCTCGTCCCCTTCGCGACCGCGCTGGGCAAGCGGTTCGGCAAGAAGGAGTTCGGCATCTTCGGCATGGGGCTCGCGTTCGTCGCCGCCCTGATCCTGTGCGTGATCCGCACCGACAGCCCGATCGTCTTCATGATCGGCTACATGCTGATGATGCTCGGCATCGGCTGCATCAATCTGCTGATCTGGGCGTTCATCACCGATGTGATCGACTTCCAGGAGATCCGCACCGGCGAGCGGAACGACGCGACCGTGTACTCGATCTACTCGTGGGCCCGTAAGCTCGGCCAGGCCTTCGCCGGCGGACTCGCCGGCTGGGCCCTGGCCTGGATCGGCTACGAAGAAGGAGGCGTCCAGCAGACCGAGGGCGTGCTGAGCGGGGTCTACAGCCTGACCACCCTGCTGCCGGGCCTGCTCTTCGCGGCCACCGCCCTCGTCTTCGCCTTCTGGTACCCGCTGTCGAAGAAGCGCGTGAACGAGAACGTCGCCGCCCTGGAGGCCAAGCACGAGGCCGAGGGCACGCAGGCCTGATCCGACCGTCGGCGGCTCCTCGCGAGGGGTCGCCGGCGCCGCTCCAGCGGTGCCCACGGGCGCCGCCCCGCTCCACCCGGCCCGCCGTGCGGGCCAACCGTCACCCACCGCAGACAGGAGACACCATGTCGGAGAAGAACGTACGACTCGGCATCATCGGACTCGGGGCCCAGGGCGGCATGTACGCCGGGCTCCTGGCCGACGGGAAGATCGAGGGCATGTCCCTCGGCGCGATCGCCGACACGGACCCGGCCAAGAAGGACCTCGCCGCGCAGAAGCACGCGGGCGTCCCCTTCTACGACGACTACATCGCGATGCTCGACTCCGGGGACGTCGATGCGGTGGTCACCACGGTCCCCCACTACCTGCACCCGGAGATGACGATCACCGCGATCGGCAAGGGCATCCACACCCTCACGGAGAAGCCGGCCGGCGTGTACACGAAGCAGGTCGAGGAGATGAACGCCTTCGCGGCCTCCCATCCGGAGACCACCTTCGCGATCATGTTCAACCAGCGCACCAACCCCGTGTACACCGACCTCAAGGCGCTCATCGATTCCGGCGAGCTCGGACGGCTGCGCCACACCTCCTGGATCATCACCACCTGGTGGCGCCCGCAGGCCTACTACGACCAGTCCGCATGGCGCGCCACCTGGGGCGGCGAGGGCGGCGGCGTCCTCGTGAACCAGGCCCCCCACCAGCTGGACCTCTGGCAGTGGCTGTGCGGCGTCCCGCAGAAGGTGTTCGCGAAGCTCGCCTTCGGCTTCCAGCGCGACATCGCGACCGAGGACGAGGTGAACGCCGTCGTCGACTTCGGCGACGGGGCGACCGGCAGCTTCATCACCTCGACGAACGACATCATCGGCACCGACCGCCTCGAGATGCTGTTCGACAAGGGGAAGATCGTCGTGGACGCCTCCAAGAAGGTGACGATCACCCGCCTGAAGCAGGACGAGCGCTCGCTGTCCGACGGCATGTCCGCCGAGGACGTGGGCAAGCTGTTCATGGGCAAGATCGACACCGCCGACCTCTACGAGACCGAGGTCAAGGAGTACGAGTCGGCCTGGGGCCAGCAGCACATCAGCGTCCTGACCAACTTCGCGGCCCACATCAACGACGGCACCCCGCTGATCGCCGACGGCGCCGAGGGCATCAACGGCGTCCGCCTCGCCTCCGGCATGCAGCTCTCGGCGTGGACCGGCCGCGAGATCGACCTCGTGGAGTACCCGGCCGACGACTACCTCACCGAGCTCAATGCCCGTATCGAGGCCGAAGGCGAATTCCCGACGCGTTCCTGAGTCCCGACCCGGGCGCCGTCACCGTTCGCGGCGCCGGGCCCCTCCCTTGCGGCCCTGGCGCCGCCTGCACCCACCACCACCGGATTTCGAAGGAGAAGACCATCATGCCCGTCCTCGGACTGCAGCTGATGATGCTCAAGGACCAGATCAACGAGAAGGGGATGTACGAGGTGCTGCGCAGCGTGCGCGACCTCGACATCGACGCCGCCGAGGTCTCCCAGGTCGAGATGACCGACGAGCTCATCGACGACCTCGTGCGCGGCAAGGAGGACTTCGGGGTCGAGACCGCCGCCATGAGCGCGTCGATCGCGCCCGGCGGCAACGGCTTCGCCCTGGAGACCGAGTTCGACCGCGCCGTGGAGGCGTGCAGGCGCACGGGCTCGCGATTCCTGCGCATCGGCATGATGCCGTTCTCCGCGATGGTCTCGAAGGAGGCCTGCGAGGCGTGGGCCGCCGAGGTCGAGCCCTACGCCGCCCGCCTCGCGGAGCAGGGTGTGACGCTCTGCTACCACAACCACCACGTGGACCTCATCCAGTTCGACGGCGAGCGCATCTTCGACATCGTGCGCCGGGTCGCGCCGTCGCTGCTGTTCGAGGTGGACCTGCACTGGGTCCAGCGCGGCGGCATGGCCCCGCTGGACATGCTCGAGGCCTACGCCGGCGCCTGCAAGCTGATCCACGTCAAGGACTTCCGCATCGCGCCGCTGAGCAAGGAGCTGTACGAGCAGTTCTCCACCGACAAGATCTCGATGAAGGAGTTCCAGGAGCACTTCCTGAACCTCGCCCAGTTCGCGGAGGTGGGTCAGGGCAACATGAACTGGCCCGATCTGCTGCCCGCCGCCGAGAAGGCCGGGGCCGAGTACTTCCTCATCGAGCAGGACGACACCTACGGTCGCGACCCGATCGACGCGATCCGCGACTCCCGCGAGTACCTGCGCTCGATCGGCTACTGACGCCGCGCTCCCGCCGGGGCCCCGGCATTGGCCCGCGGGTCGATGTCGGGGCCCCTTCGTATACTCTCCGACGTGACCGCGATCACGCCCCCTGGTGCCGCCCCGACCCCCACTCCGACCGACGATGCGCGCACGGCCGCCCGCTGGGCCTCCGTGCTCGATCTGGCGCGCGGACGCTCGGCGGAGCTCGGCGTCGAGGACCTCGCCGAGCAGGCCGGCTACAGCCCCTTCCACTTCTCGCGGCTGTTCACCACGCGCTACCGCGTCTCCCCCGGCCGCTACCTCACCGCTCTGCGGATCGACGCGGCCAAACGGATGCTCCTGGCCGACGAGACGCTCCCCGTGGTCGACGTGGCCACGGAGGTCGGCTTCGACTCCCTCTCGAGCTTCTCCCGCCGCTTCCGGGCGGGTGTCGGCCTGCCGCCGGCGTCGCTGCGGCGCCTCGCGGACCAGGTCGCGGGCCGCCCCGTGCGCCCCTTCACGATCACGGGCGACGGCGCGGGCGCGATCGCCGTCGGACTCGATCTGCCCGCGGGCTTCAGCCCGCGCGGGGACCCCTCGGTGTGGGTGGGTTGGTATCCGCATCCCGCGCCGATCGGGCTCCCGCGCGCCGGGATGCTGCTGCGCGGGCGCCTCGACGCGCGTCTTCCGCTCTGCCCGGGCGCGCCGTTCCTGCTCGGCTTCGCGGTGCCGGCGCACGCGAGCGTCGAGGAGCAGCTGGTGCCCGCGGCCCCCGTGGTCGCCGTGCACCCTGCGCCGCTCCTGGCGGCGGGCGCCGTCACGCTGCGCTTCGGCCCGCAGGACGGGTCGAGCCCGGTCCCGCTGCTCTCGGCGCTGCCCTCGCTCCGTCGGCCGTGAGCGCGGGGCCGGTCAGCCCCGGCGCCACCGGACGTGGCGCGCTCGCTCGTCGGCCTCCCGCCCGGCGGAACGGCCGGTCTCCGCGACCGATCGCAGCCACGTCTCGAGCTCCGGAGCGAGGTCCTGGACGGCCAGGCCCGGCGCGGACGCCGCAGGGGTCTCCCGCCCGGCGGCCGCGAGCGCGCTGCGAGCCGCCTGCGCGGCGCGGCGCCGCTGACCCCCGGCGTGATGGACCCGGGCGCGCACGAGCTCGCGCCGGAAATCCTGGATCGGCACGCTGGACCCCTTGCTCTCGGAGGCGCGCAGAAGGGAGCGCGCCTCACGCAGCGCGGCGCGCGTGCCGCGTCGCGCGAGCAGGTCTGCGAGCTCCACGTGCGCGAGCTGGCTGGTGCCCTGCAGCGGCGGATTCTCCGCGAGCAGGGTGCGCAGCAGGCGCTCGGCCTCCTCGGGATCGTCCTCGTGCAGGGAGCCTGCGAGGTGCTCCATCGCCGCCCAGCGCTCCGAGTCGGGCTCACCCTGCGCGATGGCCCGCCGCCAGAGCTCGCGAGCGGGTGCCCGCAGGCCCTCGCGCTCGAGATGCGCCCCCTGGATCCGCAGGTACTGGGCGCGGTTGTGGGACCTGGCCCTGCCCAGTCGCAGCTCGAACTGCTCGGCATCCTCGGACGTCCATGTGGTGCTGCGGAACCAGTCGGCCATGGACCGGACGATACCGGCACCGCGCAGGAACGGACATACCGCGCCGCGCGCGGGCATCTAGCGTGGTGAGCGCACCGGTCGCCCCGGCGGGGCGCTCGCGCAGTGAACGGCCCCGTTCCCTGCCACTCGGACGAAGGAGCAGACCATGACCCGCAGCATCGGAAGCACCACCTGGCTCGACGTCAGCGTCCACGACGTCGACGCCGCGAAGGCCTTCTACTCCGGCCTGTTCGGGTGGGAGTTCGAGGACATGGGCGAGGACTTCAACCACTACCACCTGATCCGCAACGACGGCGCCCTCGTCGGCGGGCTCATGGACGTCACCGGCATGACCTGCCCGGAGGGCGACCCGCTCCCCGCCGCCTGGAGCGTGTATCTCCTCGTCGACGACATCGACTCCCGCGCCCGCCGCGTCACCGAGAACGGCGGGGTCATCGTCGCCGGCCCCCACCCCGTGGGCGATCAGGGAAGCATGGTGGTGGTCCTCGACTCGACGCAGGCGGGCGTCGGCCTCTGGCAGGCGGGCACGCTCGAGGGCTTCGACTTCACCGGCTCGCCGGGATCGCCCGTGTGGTTCGAGCTGATGACGCACGACTTCGACGGCGCCTGCGCGTTCTACCGCAGCGTGGTCGACGCGGACCTGGTCCCGATGAGCGAGCCGATGGACGACGACGGCTTCCGGTACGTCACCAACGGCCCGGAGGGGAAGAACGGCTGGGGCATCTGCGACGCCACGGGCGTGATGCCGAAGGAGGCGACCGGCTGGCGGATCTACCTCGGGGTCGAGGCGGCCGACGCCGCGGTCGCCCGGGTGCAGGAGCTCGGCGGGAGCCTGCTCGACGGCCCCGTCGACTCCCCGTTCGGCCGCATCGCGACCGTCGCCGACCCGGCCGGCGCGACCTTCCAGATCAGCGCGATGGGCGAGGCCGTCCCCGAGGGCTGAGAGCGAGCAGGCCGCACGCCTGCACTCCGGGTCAGGCCCGGCCCATCTCCTGGGCGAGGCGCTGGAGGCGGGCGATGCGCTGCTCCGTGGGCGGATGGGTCGAGAACAGCTGGCCCATGCCGCCGCCGCGGAAGGGGTTCGCGATCATCATGTGCGCGGCGTCCTGCAGCTCCTGCTCCTGCGGGAGCGGGTGCGCGGCGACGCCGCCGGAGATCTTCTGCAGCGCGGAGGCGAGGGCGAGCGGATCGCCGGTGAGCTCGGCGCCGTCGTGGTCCGCCGAGTACTCGCGCGTGCGGGAGATCGCGAGCTGGATGAGCGTCGCGGCGAGCGGGGCGAGGATCATCGCGAGCAGCGCGCCGATGATGCCGCCGCCGCCCTGACGATCGCGCCCGCCGCCGAACCAGAGGGCCATCTGCGCGAGCGAGGTGATCACGCCCGCGACGCCCGCGGCGACGGAGCTGGTGAGGATGTCGCGGTTGTACACGTGCATGAGCTCGTGGCCGAGCACGCCGCGCAGCTCGCGCTCGTCGAGCAGCTGCAGGATGCCCTCGGTGCAGCACACGGCCGCGCGCTTCGGGCTGCGCCCGGTCGCGAAGGCGTTGGGCTGCTGCGTGGGCGAGATGTACAGGCGCGGCATGGGCTGTCCGGCCTGGTCCGCGAGGTCCTGCACGATGCGGTGCAGCCCGGGCGCCTCCTGCGGCGAGACCTCGCGGGCGCGCATCGAGCGGATCGCGATGGTGTCGGAGTTCCAGAAGCTGATGAACGTGCCGACCAGGCCGATGAGCGCGAAGATCCAGATGAAGTTCCCGCCGAGCATGTAGCCGACGGCGAGCAGCACGCCCCAGAGCACGCCGAACAGCAGCGCTGTCTTCACGATGTTCATGACGCTGCGTCCCACGGCTTCTCCTTCGTCGGCCTCGAGAGGTGTGCTGGGCTGAGGTGCGGTGCTCAGGTGCGGTGCTGAGGTGCTGTCCGGCCCCGCCACACTATGTGCGTCCCCTGGGGGCACGGCGGGGGTCTGCTGGTGGAACGCTCCACGCCGGCCCCGCGTTCCCCGTCCGGGCCGTGATGCGGGCGACATCACGCCCCGTAAGCTGTGGCTCGACCCCGTGCCGCTCCCCGACCAGTGCTCCCTGGAGGCCCCATGCCCACCGCCGTGCTCGGCATCGATTCCTCGACCCAGGCGACCAAGGCCGTCCTCGTCGACGCGGAGAGCGGCGAGGTCCTCGCCGAGCAGCGCGCGCCCCATCCCGGCGGCACAGAGGTCGATCCCCGCGCGTGGATCGACGCCCTCGGGACGGCCTGCGAGGGCCTCCTCGAACGGGCCGACGCCGTCTCCGTGGGGGGCCAGCAGCACGGCATGGTGCTGCTCGACGGGGACGGGGAGGTGGTGCGCCCGGCGCTGCTGTGGAACGACACCCGCTCCGCCCCGCAGGCCGCCGCGCTCATCGAGGACATCGGGGGCGCCGCAGCGACCGTCGACCGCATCGGGTCCCTGCCCGTCGCCTCCCTCACCGCGACCAAGCTGCGCTGGATCGCCGAGAACGAGCCCGAGTCCCTGGACAGGGCCGAGCGCGTGCTCCTGCCCCACGACTTCGTCTCCCGCCGTCTCTCCGCAGGCGGCGACGCCTTCTTCACCGACCGCGGGGACGCCTCGGGGACCGGCTACTACTCGACCCGCGAGGAGGGCTGGGACCACGAGCTCCTGCGCCTGGCGACCGGCGGGCGCGACCTCGCGCTGCCCGAGCTGCCGGCCGCGCCTCAGCAGGTCATGGCGCGCACCGCCTCCGGCGCGGCGATCGCCGCGGGCACCGGCGACAACATGGCCGCGGCCCTCGGGCTCTCGCTCGGCCCCGGCGACGTCTCGGTCTCGATCGGCACCTCGGGCGTGTGCGCGATGGTGAGCGATGCGCGCCCCGCCGACGCCTCCGGCACCGTCACGGGCTTCGCCGACGCCACCGGGCGCTTCCTGCCGATGGCCACCACGATCAACGCGGCCCGCATCCTCGACTTCGCGCGCGAGCTGCTGCAGGTGGACTTCGCGGGTCTCGCGGATCTGACACTCGCCTCGGAGCCCGGGGCGGGCGGCGTCACCCTGCTGCCGTACTTCGACGGCGAGCGCACGCCCAATCGGCCGACGGCCCGCGCCACCCTCCAGGGCATGTCGACCGCGACCACGCGCGGCGACATCGCCCGCGCCGCGGTCGAGGGCCTGCTGTGCTCCCTGGCCGACGGGATCTCGGCGCTCGAGGATCTCCTGGGCGACTCGCTGCCGGGCGGCCGGGCGCGCAGGATCGTGCTGATCGGCGGCGCCGCGCAGAACGAGGCGGTGCGCCGCCTCGCACCGGCGGTCTTCGGCCGCGAGGTGACGATCGCACCGGAGGGCGAGTACGTGGCGCTGGGCGCCGCCCGGCAGGCGGCCTGGGCGCTCACGGGCGACGACGAGCCCCCGGCCTGGGAGATCGCCGGCGGGCGCACTCTCACGGCAGAGCCCACGCCGCAGGTCATGGACGCCTACCGGCAGCTCAAGGAGCGCACCTCCGAGTGGACGTGACGGGTCCTGCTCCCCGGGATCTCCCATCCGGCGCCGGGTCGCGCCCATAGACTCCTCGCACCGTCCGTGCGACGAGTCGTCGAAGGAGACACCATGCCGTTCCACAGCCCCCGCCCCGACGTCGAGATCCCCGATCTGACGCTGTACGACCTGCTGTTCACCTCGCTCTCCCCGGAGGACCTGGAGAAGGTCGCCGTCGTCGACGGCGCCTCGGGAGCCGAGACCACCTACGGCGCCCTGCGGGACCAGGTCGACGCGGTCGCCGGCGCGCTCGCTGCGCGCGGCGTGGGCGTCGGGGACGTCGTGGCCCTGCACTCCCCCAACTCCCCCGCCTTTGTCGCCGTCTTCCACGGGATCCTGCGCGCGGGCGCCACGGCGACCACGGTGAACGCGCTGGCCACGGGGCACGAGGTCGCCGTCCAGCTCGAGGACTCGGGGGCGGGGACCCTGCTGACCGTCTCCCCTCTGCTGTCCGCAGCGGCGGAGGGCGCCTCCGCGGCGGGCATCCCCTCCGAGCGCCTGATCGTGCTCGACGGCGCCGAGGGCCATGACTCGCTCGCCGACCTGCTCGCCTCCGGCGCCCCAGCGCCCGAGGTGTCCGTGGACCCCTCGACGCATCTCGCGGTGCTCCCCTTCTCCTCGGGCACGACGGGGCGGCCCAAGGGCGTGATGCTCACCCACCGCAACCTCGTCGCCAACGTCGCCCAGTCGGCCGACCTCGTGGGGGTCGGGCCCGACGACCGCGTGCTGGCCGTGCTGCCCTTCTTCCACATCTACGGGATGACGGTGCTCCTGGATCTCGCCCTCCTGCAGCGCGCGACCCTGGTGACGATGCCGCGCTTCGACCTGCCGGAGTTCCTGCGGATCGTGCAGGACCAGCGCTGCACGTTCGTGTTCATCGCCCCGCCGATCGCGGTCGCCCTGGCCAAGCATCCGCTCGTCGACGAGTTCGACCTCTCGGCCGTCACCGCCGTGTTCTCCGGCGCCGCGCCGCTGGACGGGGAGGTCGGCGGCGCCGTCGCCCGCCGCCTGGGCTGCTCGGTGCGCCAGGGATACGGGATGACCGAGATGAGCCCCGTCTCGCAGCTGATCCCCGCCGGGAGGGACGACCTGCCGCTCAGCAGCGTCGGGATCACCGTCCCCAACATGGAGTGCATGCTGCAGGACCCGGCCACCCGCGAGGAGATCCCGGTGCCCTCCACCGGCGTCAGCGAGCCCGGGGAGCTGTGCTGCAAGGGACCCAACGTCATGATCGGGTACCTCAACAACGAGCAGGCCACGTCGCTGACCATCGACGAGGACGGCTGGCTGCACACGGGCGACATCGCGACCGTGAGCGCCGAGGGCGTGGTCTCCCTCATCGACCGGCTCAAGGAGCTCATCAAGTACAAGGGCTACCAGGTCGCGCCGGCCGAGCTCGAGGCGACCCTGCTCGCCCACCCGCAGATCGCCGACGCCGCCGTCGTCGGCGGTCGGGACGAGGCAGGCGAGGAGATCCCCAAGGCCTTCGTCGTCCTCCAGGAAGGCGCCGAGCTCACGGAGCAGGACGTCATGGACTTCGTCGCGGGGCGCGTCGCGCCCTACAAGAAGGTCCGGCAGGTCGTGATGATCGATGCGATCCCGAAGTCCTCGAGCGGCAAGATCCTGCGCCGGAACCTGCGGAGCGCCTGAGCAGCGGTGCGGGCCCGGAAAGCCTGAGGTGGTCCCCGGGCCCGCGGCGGCGAGGATCTCGACTCACTCGACGAGCTTGCCCTCCGAGGAGTCGTCGGACGGAGCCTCGACCAGATCGCGCAGGTCCTCGGGCACCTCGGGCAGCGGCTCGAACACCACGCCGTCGTCGGGGCTCCACACCATGTTCCCGCGCAGCTGCGGGTCCTGGTCCGGGAAGTCCGCGCGGTTGTGGCAGCCGCGGGTCTCGCGCCTCTCGATCGCGGACTCGAGGGTCGCGCGGGCGGCGAGCAGGGAGCCGAGCAGGTCGAAGGCGTGGGCGAGGTCGTCGAAGCCGGCGATATCGGGATGCGCGGTGACCTCGAGGGCCCGCGTCTCGAGCTCCTGGATCTGATCGAGTCCCTCGCGCAGCCCGTCCTCGGTGCGCACCACGCCCGCGTGCGCGCTCATCACGTCGCGCACCTCGCGCTGCAGCCGCCGCGACACCTCGATGCCGTCGCCGGTGAGGAAGGCGCGGATCTCCTCGTGGGCGATCTCGACGGCCCGCGGATCGCGCTCGATGCGCGTGCGCTCCCGGGCGTACCGGGCGGCCTCGGCGCCGGTGATCCTCCCGTAGACGAGCAGCTCGATGAGGGAGTTCCCGCCCAGGCGGTTCGCGCCGTGCAGCCCCGAGGAGGCCTCCCCGATCGCGAACAGCCCGTCGACCCCGGTGCCGTGGTCCTCGGGGCGCACCCAGACCCCGCCCATCGAGTAGTGGGCGGTGGGCGCGACCTCGATGGGGGTGGTGGTGATGTCGAGCATCTGCAGGTCGATGAGGGTCCGGTAGACGCGCGGGAGCCTCTCGAGGATCTGCTCGCGCGGCAGGTGCGAGACGTCCAGGAGCACGCCCCCGCTCTCCGTGCCCCGGCCCTCGGCGATCTCGGTGAAGTTCGCCAGCGCGACCCGGTCGCGCGTGGACAGCTCCTTCCGCTCCGGGTCGTAGCGCTCCATGAAGCGCTCGCCGCGGGCGTTGCGCAGCACGCCGCCCTCGCCGCGCGCCGCCTCGGAGACGAGGGTGCCCGCGGCGTCCTCCGGCGCCAGCAGACCGGAGGGGTGGAACTGCACCAGCTCGGCGTCGCGGATGCGGGCGCCGGCGAGCGCGGCCAGGCGGAAGGAGTCCCCGGTGTTCTCGTCGCGCCGCGAGGAGGTGTACCGCCAGATGCGGGTGTGGCCGCCGGCGGCGAGGATCACGGCGTCGGCGTCGATCTGCACCTCCTGGCCCGTGACGATGTCGAAGCCGTAGGCGCCGAACACGGCGCCGTGCGCGACCAGCAGCCGGGTGATGTAGACGGTGTCGATGATCGGCACGTCGAGCTCGCGGGCGCGGCGCATGAGCGTGCGCTGGATCTCGAGGCCCGTGTAGTCGCCGGCGTAGCAGGTGCGGCGATAGGTGTGGGCGCCGAAGAAGCGCTGGGAGAGCCGGCCGTCGGCCTCGCGGGCGAAGGGCATGCCCCAGCGCTCGAGGTCCTCGATGCCGCGGGCGGCGCTGCGGGTGACGGTCTCGACGATCTCGGGGTCGGCGAGGAAGTAGGACTCGCGCAGGGTGTCGGCGGCGTGCTGGCGCCAGGAGTCCTCGGGGTCCATGGTGCCCAGCGCCGCGTTGATGCCGCCGGCGGCGAGGGTCGTGTGCGCGTCGTGGGTGCGCCGCTTGCCGACGGCGAGGACCTCGACGCCGCGCTCGGCGAGCTCGATGGAGGCGCGCAGGCCTGCGCCGCCGGTGCCGATCACGAGGACCGAGGTCGAGAGCAGTCGGGTGGGAGGTGCCGTGGGGTTCGCGCTCTGCGCCTGGTCGTCGGGGGTGGTCGCGTCATCGCTCATGCGGCCGACGCTACGGACGCTGCTTCCATAGCGCTAATGCAACTCCGGCGTGCCTTCGATACGCGAATCGCATATACCGTGGGCACCATGAGGATCGATCACCTGCAGGCCTTCGATGCCGCCGCGAGGCTGGGCACCTTCACGCACGCTGCCGAGGAGCTCTTCCTCACCCAGCCCTCGTTCTCCCGGAAGATCGCGGGGCTCGAGGCCGAGCTGGGCGCCCCGCTCTTCGATCGCGGCCGCGGGGGCGCCGCGCTCACCGCGGCGGGCGAGGCGCTGCTGCCGATCGCCCGGCGGATCCTGGCCGACGAGCGCTCCGCCCGTCGGACCCTCGACGAGCTCGCCGGCCTGCGCCGCGGGCTCGTGCGCATCGGCGCCCCGCCCACACTGTGCGTCTCGCTCGTGGCGGACGTGCTCGCCGCCTTCCACGCACGCCATCCCGACATCGAGCTACATGTGCTCGAGGCCGGCGCGCACACCCTCGCCGAGGCCCTCGAGGCGGGCGACCTCGACCTCGCCCTCACCGTGACCCGCGAGGACCGCCCGGGTGCCGACGAGGCGCGGCTGGTCCCGCTGCTGCGCGAGGAGCTCGTGGTGGTCGCGACCGCGCAGCGCCCGCACGACGGGACGACGCTGCCGGACGAGGTCACCCTCGCCGAGCTCGCCGCGCTCCCCCAGGTCGCCTTCAACCGCTCCTACGAGCTGCGGGCCTCGACCGACGCGGCCTTCGCCGCCCACGGCCTCACCCCGCGGATCGCCGTCGAGGGCGCGGAGATGGACGCCGTGCTGCGCTTCGTCGAGCGCGGGATCGGCGTCGCCGTCGTGCCCGCGATGGTGGTGCGCGGGCGCGCGGGCCTGCGCTCGGCACGGCTGGTCCGCCCGGCGCTCGAGCGTACGGTCAACCTTGCGCTGCGTCGTGACGCGCAGGCGAGCGCGGCGGCCGCGGCGATGCACGAGATGGTGCTCGCGAGCGTTCCCGCGATGGCGGGGCCCGGGGTCGTGCCGCTGCTGTCCTGACGCTCCGTCGGCCCGTCAGAGGCGGCTTCTCGCCTGCTTCTCGCGGCGCGAGAACCCGCGTTGCCGGTCGGCCCGCGCGCTTGGTCTGCTGAGAGCGTGACCTGAGTCGCAGGCCACGAGGAGCCCGCCCGTCGACCGGTCGATCACACCGCACCGACCTCCGGACTCCGACCCCGAGAACGACTCGATGAGGAGACGCCATGAACAGCACCGGATCCCAGGAACTCTCGACCGTGGAGAAGGCCCGCGCGAAGGCCCCGGAGGGGCGGAAGGTCGCGGTCGTGACCGGCTCGGCCCGCGGCATCGGCGAGGGCATCGCGCAGCGTCTCGGGCGCGACGGCCTGCACGTCGTCGTCGCCGACCTGCCGAGCATGCAGGAGGGCATCGACGCGACCGTCGCCGCGATCACCGAGGCCGGCGGCACCGCGACCGGCGCCACCGTGGACGTCAGCGACGAGGACTCGGTGGCCGCGCTCGTGCAGACCGCGGTCTCCGCCGGCGGCCACCTCGACGTGTTCGTCGCCAACGCCGGCATCGCGCAGGTCAAGGAGCTTCTGGACTACGACGCCGCGGACTTCCAGAAGATCCTCGACGTGAACATCACGGGAGTGTTCAACTCTTACCGCCAGGCGGCGAAGCAGATGGTCGCCCAGGGCCACGGCGGCAAGATCATCGGCGCCGCCTCGATCGTGGCCTTCCGCCCCTTCGCCTTCCTCGGCCCCTACTCGCTGACCAAGTGGGCCGTGCGCGGCCTCACCCAGGCGGCGGCCATGGAGTGGGCCGAGCACGGCATCACCGTGAACGCCTACGGCCCCGGCATCGTGGGCACCGCCATGTGGGACCTCATCGACGAGAAGCTCGCCGCGAAGAACGGGCAGAAGCGCGGCGAGGCGCTCGCGGAGAACGCGGAGTCCATCCATCTGGGGCGCGTCTCGGAGCCCGACGACATCGCACGCCTGGTCTCCTACCTCTCCGGCGAGGACTCGGACTACGTCACCGGCCAGACGATCCTCGTCGACGGCGGCATCCAGTTCAGCTGAGGTCCGCGCCTCCTCGGCCGCAGGGCCGAGCTTGACCCTGTGGTGACCACACCGTCTGGGGTGAGGGGACAGAGCCGGAACCCGGCCCCCTCACCCCAGGAGGACGCACCATGCGGTCCCTGCACAGTCCCCTCGTCCCCGTCCTCGGCATCCTCCGGGAGAACCGGCGCGCCTACCTGCTGCTGAGTCTCCTGGCCTACGGCCTCGTGCTCGTCGGCATGGCAGTCGGCGCGCTCTTCCCCGGGCTGAACGCCGCGAGCCTGGCCGACATGGAATCCAACGGATCCACGGCCCTCGCGAGCTCGCTGATGTCCACACCGCTGCTGTTCGCCCTCGTCATCTTCGCGATCAACGTGGGGACGGTGGTCATCGCCTCGATCTCCGTGCCCTCCCTGATCGTGCCCTTCGCGGGCATCGCGATCTTCGCCGTGCGAGCGCTCAGCATCGGCACATCCCTCGCCCCCGTCGACCCCACCGTGCGCACCACGCTCGTCCCGCACTCGCTGACCCTGCTCCTCGAGGTGCAGGCCTACGTGCTGGTCATGCTGGGCGCCTTCGTGCTGGGCAGGGCGTGGCTGCGCCCCGCGAGCGTGGGGGTCGAGCGTCGGCGCGATGGCTACCTGCGCGGCCTGCGCGCCCTCGGCGTGCTCCTGCTCCCGGCGCTCGTCCTGCTCGTGATCGGAGCCCTCTACGAGGCGTTCTCGCTCGCCTACCTGGTCCCGCTGATGCTGGGCCGGTGATGCCGGCGGGGAGAAGCGACCACGGGGAACGGCGAGCAGCCGACGGGCCCGCGCTCCGGGATCTCTCCCGGGGCACGGGCCCGTCGACTGCTCGGGTCAGCGGCTCACGTCGGCCGTGTCCGTCGTCCTCGTCCTCAGACCTCGCCCTTCTTCAGGGCATCGGCGAGGTACTCGGCCTGGCGGATCGCGAGCGCGACGATCGTGAGCGTCGGGTTCGCCGCCGCGCCGCTCGTGAACTGCGAGCCGTCGGAGATGAACAGGTTCGGCACGTCGTGCGCCCTGCCCCACTTGTCCACGACGCCGTCCTCGGGGCGCTCGCTCATGCGGCAGGTGCCCAGGTTGTGCGTCGAGGGGTAGGGCGGGGTGCGGTGGCTGGAGACCGCGCCCACCGCGTCGTAGAGCTTCTGCGACGTGGAGTAGGCGTGCTCGCGCATGGCCAGGTCGTTGGCGTGGTCGTCGTAGCGGACGTCCGCGACGGGCAGGCCGTGCTGGTCGGTGACCGTCGAGTTCAGCGTGATCGCGTTGGACTCCTGGGGCATGTCCTCCCCCACGATCCAGCAGCCGGCGGTGTTCTCGTACCCGTCCAGCAGCGCGGTGAACTCCGGCCCCCAGGCGCCGGGCTCCACGAAGCTCGCCATGAAGGCGGGCCCCAGGGAGATCGTCTCGATGTAGTAGCCGCCCGCGAAGCCGCGGGCGGGATTGTGCACCGACTGGTCGGCGACGAGCCCGGCCATGGTCTCCCCGCGGTACATGTGCACGGGCTTGTCGAACTGCGCGTACACGCTGCCCGTGAGGTGGCGCATGTAGTTGCGGCCCACCTGCCCGGAGGAGTTCGCGAGCCCGTCGGGGAACATCGAGGACGAGCTCATGTGCAGCAGGCGAGGGGTCTCGATGGAGTTGCCCGCCACGCACACCACGGAGGCGCACTGGCGGTGCAGCTTGCCCTCGGAGTCGAGATAGAGAACCGCGTCCACGCGTCCGCTGCGGTCGTGGAGGATCTGCGCGACGTGCGAGTCTGGCCGCAGGTCGAGCTTCCCGGTCTCCAGGGCCCGCGGGATCTCCCGCACCATCGTCGACCACTTCGAGCGGTTCTTGTCGCCCTGGAAGTTGAAGCCGTCCTGGACGGAGGCGGGACGGCCGTCGTAGGGCTCGGCGTTGGTGCCGTAGGGACCGGTCGCGTAGTGTTTCATGCCGAGCTTCTCGGCGCCGGCGGCGAGCACCTTAAAGTTGTTGTTCGCCGGCAGCGCCTTGCGTCCGCCGCGGTGGGTGGAGCCGATCGCGTCCTCGGCCCGCGTGTAGTACGGCTCGAGCTCCTCGAGGGTGATCGGCCAGTCCAGCAGGTTCGCCCCGTCGATGCGGCCGTAGGTGCTGCGGGGCGAGAACTCGTGGGCCTTGAAGCGCGGAGTCGCACCCGACCAGTGGGTGGTGGTGCCGCCGACCGCCTTGACGATCCAGGCGGGGAGGTTCGGGAAGTCCGTCGCCACCCGCCAGGAGCCCGAGGTGGTGCGGGTGTCGGTCCAGGCCATCTGGTTGAAGGCCTCCCACTCGAGGTTCATGTAGTCCTCGTTGCGCAGGTAGGGGCCGGCCTCCAGGAGCACGCACTCGATGCCCTGCTTGGTGAGCTCGTAGGCGAGAGTGCCGCCGCCGGCGCCGGAGCCGACGATGACGACGGGCTTCGCGTCGTGGTCGATGCTGGTCATCAGTTCTTCCTCCCGGATCCCACGCGCGTCGAGCGCGCCTTGCTCTGTCCTGCGGGCACGGCAGCGCCGCGCGTGCTGCGGGTGGACGCCGCCGTCGGCAGGTCGGAGACGACCTCCTGCAGCGGCTCGCCGTCGTACTCCTCGATGCGCGGGTCGGGCAGCCAGTCGAGGTCGTCGAAGCCGCGGTCGATGTACCCGCCCTTCTCGAACGAGGGCCCCTCGTAACCGACGGCCTCCCAGAGCTCCTCGTCCTCGTAGAGGTTCACGACGACGGTCTGGCGGATGAAGCCGAAGAACGTCGTGTGCTGGATGCGCAGCAGGATCAGGTAGGCCTGCTCCTGGGGCAGCTCGTGGAAGCGCCCGTCGGCCAGGCCCTGCAGGGAGTCCAGGCCCTGGGCGACCTTCGCCCGCAGCCACGCGCTCTCCTCGGCCTGGGAGAGGACCGTGTCGGCGACCCGTTCGTACGCCGAGTCGGGCACCGTCTTCTGGTGGGGGAAGGCGGCCTTGATGAGGGCGACGAGCGTGCGATGGGCCTCCGCGGTCCCCTCGACGTCGTTGACCGCTTCGCCGCAGTCCGATGTGCTCATGACGTGTCCTTCCTCCGGCGTCGTCGCCGGTGATCGTCGGTGATCCGAGACACACACTAGGAAGGCGGCGGGAGCCCGGGCCACGGGCGTTCTCGTCGGGCGAGAACGGGGGCCGACGGGCGGGTCGCGTCGGGGCCGGATCCTCGGGCGTGAGCGGCGGGGCCCGCCTTCAGCCCTGGTGACCGCCCAGGCGGTAGGCGCGGCCCGCCCGGGAGGCGCAGGCGCGCACGCGGTCCTCGATGTGGCGCGTGCGGCCCTCGTAGGCGCGCACCGGGGCGGAGACGGCGACCGTGCCGATGAGCATGCCGTCGTCGGCCTTGAAGGACGCGGCCAGGCAGTCGGTGCCGCTCTGGAACTCCTGGTGCTCCCAGGCGACGCCGCGCTCGGAGATCTCGTCGAGCTGGCGGCGCAGGACCTCGGGATCGGTGAGGGTGCGGTCGGTGTGCGCCATGAGGGTGCGGCCGGCGAGGTAGTCGTCGCGCTCCTCGATGCTGAGGGCCGCGAGCCCCACCTTGCCGAAGGCGGTCGCGTGAGGGCTCTCGTGGAATCCGAAACCCATGGGGCTCAGGCGCGGGGCCTGCGGGGAGTCCGCCACGAACACGACCACGAAGTCGGTGCCGCGGTGGATCGCGAGGTAGGAGGCCATCCCGAGGTCGCGGTGCATCGCGCAGACCTCGTTGCGCACCGCGCACGGGATCCCGAGGTCCTCGTGGAGGCCGACGGCGAGCCGGTGCAGCTGGTAGCCGAGCGCGAAGCGCTTCTCGTCCTTCAGGTGCACCAGGTAGCCGGCGCGGATGAGCTCCTGGGCGAGGCGGTACACGGTGGGCAGGGGGATGCCCGTGGCATCCGCGATCGCGCGCGCCGTGCTGCTGCCATGGGCCGCCACGGCCTCGAGCACCGCGAACGCACGGGGGATCTGACCTGCAGGAGCGTCCTCGTGGTGGTCCAGCGAGGCGTCCTCGCCCAGCCGCTCCGGAGCCTCGCCCCGACCTTCCGGGGCCTCGTCGCCCCGCTTCTGGTTGAACACCGTCGTCACCCGCTCATCCTCTCAGGTCCGCATCCCGGTGTCATACCGAGAGCACCGGCGACTCCCCCGTGCAGGCGCCTCCGAGCGCCGCTTGCCGAGTGTTCGCCCAGGCCTCGCCCTGCGTGAGCGGAAGCGGCGGACGCGTGCCCGACTGGGTCGTGCACGACAGGCGTTCCCTGCTGTCAGGGCGCGGCGCATCACGCCACGCACGTCCGACTCTTCTCGGATGTCGGGGTCTCGGGTTATCTTCCTGCCATCGAGGGTCGGAGGGAGCCCTGGATGCTGCGTCCGATGGTGGGCGCCGCACAACATCCTGCTTCACCGTTTTCCCTGTCCTACCTGCATCATCCCCTTTTCCTGCTGCCCGTTTCCCTGGGAGGTCCTGTGTCCAGAATCCAGCGACTGATGGCGCCGGTGGTCGCCGTCCTGATCGCACTTCTCGCGTCCGTCGCCCTCGCCCCCGCGGCGAGCGCGAGCACGCACCCGATCGACATCACCAGCTACAAGGTCTCCGACCAGGTGATCACGTGAAGCGCCCTGGGTTTCGTTCCGTGGTTAGGCGGGCGCGGTCGTCGTGGGGTGAGTGTAGGACGCTTCGACCGCTGCGGGGGTGCGGTAGTCGA
>NZ_JBHTSV010000028.1:0-49320 GCF_042794925.1 Brachybacterium sp. NPDC056505 | reverse complement strand
CCTTGAGGACGGTGACGCGGTCGCCGATGCGGCGGATCTCCTCCAGGCGGTGGGAGATGTAGACGACGGCGACGCCGTCGGCGGTGAGGTCGGCGACGATACGGAAGAGGTTGTCGACCCGACCTCCTGCTGCGTGAAGCGCACACCCCACCGGGAGTGTCCGCCCGAGCGGATCCCCTGAGTCCTGCCGCGGCCCTCGCTACGCTCGCTCCCATGGCACCGCAGCAGCCCGTCTCCATCGCTCCCGCGACGATGGCCGAAGCCCCCGCGATCCGCACCGTTCTCGCCCATTCCCTGAGCGAGGACCCGATGCTCACATGGATGTTCCCGCAGCGCGATGCTCTCCGGCTCAGCCGCATCGCGTTCTTCTTCTCCGGCCAGGTCGAGCGGCTCGTGGGCCACGGGCTCGTCCACAGCGCGATGGTCGAGGGTGAGATCGTGGGCGCGGCGCTGTGGATCCCCGAGGGCACGCCCCGCCTCGACTCGCTCCCTCGCCCCCGCGACATCATGGGGATTCTCCTGGGCGAGACCCGGAACCGGGACCTCATCGACGAGTTCACGGCGGCCCGGGACGGAGCGCCATCGGTCGCGGGCACGTATCTCGCGACCCTCGGCGTCCTGGAGGAGTATCGAGGGCACGAGGTCGGCACGCGACTCGTCGAGGCCGGGCACCGGGCGATTACGGGCCCCACCTGGGTGGAGACCACTTCTCCGCGCAACCTCCCCTTCTACCGCCGACTCGGATACGAGGTCGTCCACGAGGCGCCCTTCGCCGGCGGGACGACGACCATGACCCGCCTGGTGCGCGACACAATGGCTCCATGACACCGTCGTCCCCCGAGCCGCCCGCATCACCGTCCCGCCCGAACCTCATCCTGGTGTGCGTCGACCAGATGCGCGCCGACGCGCTGGGGATCGCCGGGAACGAGCACATCGACACCCCGTACCTCGATCAGCTCGCGCGCGGAGGCTTCCGCTTCACCAAGGCGTACTCGGCGACCCCCACGTGCGTTCCCGCGCGGGTCGCCCTGCTGACGGGCAAGAGCCAGGAGGCGCACGGCCGTTACGGGTACCGCGAGGGGATCGACTTCCCGGCCGCCTATCCCACGACCCTCCCCTCCACCCTGCGCGACGCGGGCTACCAGACCTTCGGCGTGGGCAAGATGCACGTCTTCCCCGACCGGGCGCGCTGTGGCTTCGACGACGTCCTCCTGCACGACGGCTTCCTGCACACCTCGCGGAGGCTCTCGTCCGGCCCGTCGGGCGCGATCGACGACTACGTCGACTGGCTGCGTCGGGAGACCGGCGATCCTCGCGCCGACTATCAGGACACGGGGATCGGCTGCAACGCGATGACCGCGCGCCCGTGGGAGCGCGAGGAGCGGCTGCACCCCACCCGGTGGGTGGCCGACGAGTCCTTCCGCTTCCTCCGGCGCCGCGATCCGACGCGTCCGTTCTTCCTCTACATGGGGTTCCATCGGCCGCACGCGCCCTTCGACCCGCCCGGCTGGCTGTGGGAGAAGTACCGCTCGCGCCCGCAGGCGCGCCGACCGATGGGCACATGGGTCTCCCGCTTCGACCGCTTCCGCCGCGACCACGAGGTGGAGGCCGAGTTCGGCGCGCGCAAGGAGTCGGTGCACCAGGACGTGCGCGCCGGCTACTACGGGAGCATCGAGTTCATCGACCTGCAGATCAACAGGCTCATGGAGAACCTCAACGATCTGGGCCTGCTGGAGACCACGGCGATCGCCTTCGTCTCCGACCACGGCGAGATGCTCGGCGACCACGACATGTACCGCAAGTCCGTCGCCTACGAGGGATCCGCGCACATCCCCTTCCTGCTGCACGTGCCCGCCGCCCTGCGCGAGGACGGGGCTGCGCCGCGCGAGGTCGACGAGATCGTCGAGCTGAGGGATCTCATGCCCACGCTGCTCGACCTCGCCGGCGTCGCGATCCCCGAGGGCGTCGACGGGGAGAGCCTGCTGCCGGCGCTGCGGGGCACGACCGATGCCGACTCCGATTCCGATGCGGACACCGGCGAGACCGGCGAGACCGTGCGCGATCACCTGCACGGCGAGCACGTGATCGGCTCCCTCGGCCACCACTCCATGCAGTGGATCCGCACCCCGAGGTTCAAGTACATCTGGTTCTCCGGCGACGGCCACGAGCAGCTCTTCGACCTCGAGGCGGACCCGCACGAGCTCGCCGACCTCGCGCCCGATCCCGCCCGCGGAGACGAGCTGTCCCGGCATCGGGAACTGCTGGTCACGGCACTCACGGGCCGCGAGGAGGGGTACGTCGAGGATGGCCGCCTGGTGCCCGGGCGCACCCCGCGGTCCGAGGCGAGCTGGGTGCGGGAGTTCGCGCGGCTGTGAGGGCCCGGAAGCGGTCGCGGAGCCCGCAGGACGGTTCACTGGTCCTCCCCACGTCCCGTCCGTGCACATCGCGGCGCGGGATGTCGTCCTGCTCCCCTACTGTGTGAGCGGAAGGGGGCGCACATGGAGATCGAGTTCGGATGGACGGCCGACGGCGCGGACTGGGCGAGCGCATCCGCGCAACGCGCACGGAGCACGTCGACCGACGGCCCGGCGGGTGAGGACGACGGCGCACCGGACGCGCGGCTGGGTCCGCGCGGGCTCGTCGCCCTGCTGCAGGGTCGCCTCGCGCTCACGCACCCGCCCGTCGAACAGGCCGTGCGCATCGCGCAGACCATGCGCCTGGTCGGCGAGATCATCGCCGAGCGGAAGGGCGCAGGCGCTGGCGGAGACCAGCGCAGCGCCACCCGAGATGACACCGAGGAGTTCTGGCCGGAGCGCTCCTTCGCCGTCGACCCCTGGAGCACCGCCGCCCATCTCCTGCGGCTGCGCGACGCGAGCATCGAGGCCGGGTGGGGAGCGCCGGATCCCGTCCACCGACTGCCCGCACGGCTCGCCGCGGTGCGGGACCTCGAGCACCGTGCAGTGGTCGGCATGCCCGGCACCAGCGGCGACGGCGGCCGCCCGGCATCCCTCTCCCCCGGACCGGCCGACGATCTGCGGGACGTCATCATCACCCTCACCGAGCTCGACTCCCTGGGCGCCTCGTGGCCGCTCGGGATCGACACCATCACGCTCGCGGAGTACCCGACCGCGCTGCCCGGGCTGTGGCCGCGGCTGTTCGAGCTGCTCGACGCCGCCGGGGTGTGCCTGCGCCACGCGGGCACGGGCCCGCAGCAGGCTCCTGACCTCGAGGTCGTCCAGTGCCTGGACGAGTGGAGCGCGGCGGACGTCGCCGCCCGCTTCCTCTCCGCCTCCGCGAGCCCCGATCCGACCGAGTCCGACCAGGTCCCGCTCAGCGTCCTCGCGACGACCGACACCACCGTGCTGGACCGGGCACTGCACCGCCGGGGCATGCCCGCGCTCGGCGCCGTCGACCCGTCGACCGACCGCGCCCACCACCAGGTGCTCGGGCTTTTCCTCGACGTCGCGACCGCACCTGTCGACGTCCATCAGCTCGCGGCGCTGCTGGACCTGCGGGTGCTTCCGGGCATGCACCGGGACGACGAGCCGATCGGCCTCGTCCCCGCCTCCGTCCGTCGGGAGCTGCTGCGCGCCCTCACCCGCGAGCCCGGCATCGGGCCGGCGTGGAGGGACGCCCTCGCGCGTCTCGAGGAGAAGGCGGCGTCGGCCCCCGCGGAGACCCGCGACCGGGAGCGCCGGGCGCTCGAGGCCGCGCGCGGGATCGACCGCCTGGTGAGCGAGCCGCTGCCCGCCGACGGTCTGCTCCCCGGCGCGGTCGCCGATCGCCTCGGGCTGCTCACCGAGCGCCTGCGCGCCGTCGCCCGCGGCGAAGGGGACCTGCTCACGAGCCTCGGGCAGGTCACGGCGCTGCGCGAGGTCCTCGGGATGCTCGAGCCGGGCGTCCCGCTCACCCGCCGCACCCTGCAGCAGGTCATCGACGCCTGCGGCGGCGCGGGCCGCTCCCCGCTCGCCCGCGCCGAGGTCGCCCCGTGGGCGGTCACGACCCGGCCCGCACAGCTGCACGCAGAGGGCGGCACCGTGCTGTGGTGGGGCCCTGCCGAGGACGCCCTGCCCTCCCCGATGCTCTGGGACCCCGACGAGGTGCAGACGCTCGAGGAGTTCGGCGCCCGCCTGCTGCCGCCCGCGCAGGAGTCCGCGCTGCACGTCGGCGCCGCACTGCGGGCGCTGCGCGGAGCGAGCCGCCTGATCGCCGTGCTCCCCGGGCGCCGTCTCGAGACGGCGCCGTCCCCCAGCGGTCTGCTCACCCATCTCGAGTCCGCGGCCGGGCGGTCGGCGAAGGATCGTCTCTCCCCCGCGCAGCTCGTCGACGGGGCCACCTGGTCCCTCGCCGGTCGCAGCCTGCCCGTGCGCACACCCGAGCTGCAGGAGCTGACCACGCAGCAGCTCACGTCCCGCAGCGCCGGGCACCGCCTGGACCACCTCCTGCCGGAGCGCATGTCCTACACCCAGGCCCAGGCGCTCCTGGAGTGCCCGCACCGATGGGTGCTCGAGTACGCCCTGGGGATCCGCCCCGCGCAGGTCGCCTCCCTGCCCACCGGTCCCCGGATGATCGGCACCCTCGTCCACGCGGTCGTCGAGACCCTGGTGGACGAGCGCATGGACCCCGGGCTCGGCGGCACGTCCCTCGAACCGCCCGACCCACGGCGCATCGGCGAGGTGTTCGACGCCCTGGTCCCGCAGCTCGCCTCCGAGCTCGACCTTCCCGGACGCGCCTTCGAGCGCACCGAGGTCCGCGATCGGGCCGTGCGCAGCCTGCGCGAGCTCTTCGCCGGGCTCGCCGACGCCGGCCTCCGGGTCACGGGCACCGAGTCCGGTTTCTCCCGGCCGCTGACGCTCCAGCTGGCCGGCGGACCCCGCGAGGTGGTGTTCGGCGGCAGCCGCGACCTCGACGCGCAGGACGCGGACGGCCACCCCACCGTCATCGACCTCAAGTGGTCCTTCTCCCGCACCCGCTACGGGGACCTCTTCGACACCGGCGAGGCCATCCAGCTCGCCTCCTACGCCTGGTCGCTCGCCGAGGACCCGGACTCGCCCGCCGGCGCAGATCACCCGGCCGACGTCGGCTACTTCCTGCTGCGCAGCGGTGAGTTCGTCAGCGCGAACCCGTCCCTCGACACCCACCGCCGCGCCCCGATGGACGTGCCCGACGCCTGGCGCCGGCTCGTCGAGGGCGTGCAGATGCGGCTCGACGAGATCGCCGGCGGCACGGTCGCCCTGGGCTGCCGGCAGCTGCTCGAAGCCGCAGACATCCCCGCCGACGCCGAGTACAGGGCGCGGCAGAAGGCCGTGGCCACCCAGCGCGACCTCGCGCGGGCCGAGGGCGGAATCCTCGTCGAGGACCACTGCGCCCGCGGGGACTACGCCCAGCTCTGCCTGCTCACGGGAGGGAACTGATGAGCTTCACCCTGATCAACGCCTCCGCGGGCTCCGGGAAGACCCACACGCTCACCCAGGAGATCGCGGACCGGATGAGCGCGGGCCTCGAGCCCTCCCAGCTCATCGCGACCACCTTCACCGTCAAGGCGGCCGACGAGCTCTCCGATCGTGTGCGCCGCACGCTCCTCGAGCGCGGGCAGACCGAGGCCGCCCGCGGCATCGACAGCGCCCTGATCGGCACCGTCAACGCCGTGGCGGGCGAGCTCGTGCGCGAGTTCGCGCTCGATGCCGGGATCTCGCCCGACGTGCAGGTCCTCGACCAGGACCGAGCCTCCGCGGCCTTCGACGCCGCGATCGACGAGGCCGTCGCCCGCGCGGGCGACCGTGCGAGCGACCTGCTCGCGCGCACGGAGCACGACGGCGAGAAGAGCGCCGCCAACCCCTTCGCCCCCTCCTCGTTCTGGCGCGACCACGTCCAGGATCTCGCCTCCCGCGCGCGCACCAACGACGTGGGCGCCGACCAGCTGCGCCGAAGCGCCGACGCCTCCTGGGACGACTTCCGCGCCGCGGCGCTGCCCGAGCCCGGCACCGAGGACCGCCGCCGCGCCTGGCTCGGCCGCCTCGACACCGTGCTCGACGGACTCCAGGCGGAGGTCGACGGCGCCGCAGGCGGGACCCCGCAGGAGCAGAAGAGCGCCGGCGTCATCGCCAAGAGGCTCGAGACCCTGCGCCAGCTGCGCCGTACCCTCGGGCAGGGCGCGCGCACCCCCTGGTCGGCCTGGGCGAAGCTCGCCCGCGTCGCCGCCGGCAAGGCCGCAGATCCCGAGGGTGGCGGCAAGTACGTCTACAGCAAGGACGTGGACACGGCCCTGATCGGCCTCGCCGTCGAGATCGCCGAGGAGCTGCCCGCGAACCCCGTGATGCAGCGCGACATCCGCGGGCTCATCGAGCTGGTCGTCACCACCGCCGCGGACTCCCTCGAGGCCTACGCGCAGTACAAGAACGAGCTCGCCCTCATGGACTTCATCGACCAGGAGGTGCTCGCCCTGCACCTCCTGCGCACGAGCGAGCGCGCCCGCTACGCGATCGGCGCCCGCTTCCGCCTGCTCGCGGTCGACGAGTTCCAGGACACCTCCCCCATCCAGCTCGCCCTGTTCCTCGAGCTCGGCCGCCAGATCGAGGACCTGATCTGGGTCGGCGACCCCAAGCAGGCCATCTACGGCTTCCGCGACGCCGACCCCGACCTCATGCGCGGCGTGCTCGAGGCGGTGAGCGAGGGCGGCACCGAGCTCGGGGAGGGGACCATCCGCGATCTCGAGCACTCATGGCGCTCCCAGGAGCAGGTCCTCGATCTCGTCAGCGCCGTCTTCCCGCAGGTCTTCCCCGACCTGCCGCGCGAGCGCGTGGTCCTCACGGCCGCCCCCGAGGCGGCGGCCCGCCGGGCCTCCGCGGGTCGCACCGACGGCCGGATCGAGGCCTGGATCCCCGCGTTCAGCAGCCGGCACAAGAGCGCCCCCGAGCACGCTGCCGCGATCGCCGACGGCGTGGTGCGCATGCTCGCCGAGGACGAGGCCGGACCCGGCGACATGGCGGTGCTCGTGCGCAGCAACGCGCAGGCCGCCCAGGTGGTCTCCGCCCTGCAGGCGCGGGGCGTCCCCGCCTCCGGGCAGGGCGGCCGGATCCTCGGCACCCGCGAGGGACGACTGGTGCGGGCAGCGCTCGCGGTCACCCTCGACGTCTCCGACTCCCTCGCGCTCACCGAGCTCGTGGACCTGCTGCCCGACCATCCGGCGCACCGCAGCTGGTTCGGCGACCTCACGGCCCCGAAGGACCGCGAGGGCCGCCGCGCCGTGCTGCAGTCCTGGTGGGAGGCCGATGTCCTCGCCGGGCTCCGCGCACTGCGCGAGGACTGCATCGCGCTCAGCCCCGTGGAGATGATCGCCGCGGTCATCGACGCCCTCGACCTGCCGGAGCGACTGCGGTCCTGGCCCCTTCCCGAGCAGCGCCTGCGCACCCTGGACGCGCTGCGCCGCCTCGCCTCCGACTACGCGGACCAGGCGCGATCGGCCTCCGTGCCCATCACCCTCACCGGTCTGCGGGCCGTGCTCGACGAGTCCGAGGCCGGCCCCGACCTCACCGGCATCCCCGACACCGTGTGGGTGGGCACCATCCACGGCGCGAAGGGACTCGAGTGGTCGCGCGTGGTCGTGATGCTCCCGGCGAAGGCGACCGAGCGCGCCCACACCGGCGGAGTGTTCGTGGTCCCCGCTGCGGACCTCGACGCGCTGCGCCCCCTCGACGGCCGCTCCCTGCGCTACTGGCCGCGTGTGCTCGACGGCTACGCACCCCTGCAGGAGCAGCTCGCCGCGGCCGAGCACCCTCGGCGCGCGGCCCGCAAGGAGCGCGAGGAGGCCGGTCGCCTGCAGTACGTGGCCCTCACCCGCGCGGCCGACGTCACCGTGCTCAGCGGCGACGGCACCGGCTCCGCTCTCGACGCCCTCGTCGACGGCGGCGCCCCTCTGCTCACCTGGGAGGCCGGGACCGACACGGTCCACGTCTCCGGCCACGGCGACCTGCCCGCGCGCGTGCGCGCCACCGCGATCGACGGAGCCACCGAGACCGACGGCACCCCCTCCCGCACCAGTCCGCGCAGTCCGCTCGCCGCGACCGACCTGCCCCTCGGCCCGCGCATCGGGGACGACGGTCGGCACGCGGGCACGCCCGCCCGCTTCCAGGCCTCGGGGGTCACCTCCGACGAGGCGCTGGGCACTGTGCACCCGCCGCGGAGCATCGGCACCGCGCTGGTCAGCGGCGGGGGGCGCGACTGGAACCGCGTGGGCGAGGCCGTCCACGCCTTCCTCGCCCTCCCGCTCGCGCAGCTCACGCCCGCCCTGCAGGAGCAGGCGGCGCTGCGACTGGTCGAGCGCTGGGCGGTCTCGCGGGCCGTGGGCGCCGAGACCCTGCTGGCCGCTGGCCGCGCCTGGCAGGAATTCCTCGCCGCCGAGTTCCCCGGCGCCCGCGTACTCACCGAGCAGCCGATCGCCTGGTGGAACGAGGAGGAGCAGGTGATGGAGGGCTGGATCGACGCCCTCCTGGCGCTGCCCGACGGCTCGCGCGTGCTCGTGGACCACAAGTCCTACCCCGGCTCCGACCCCGTGGGCCACGTGCGCGAGCACTACCTGGGCCAGATGGCGACGTACGCGGCCGCGCTCGAGGCCACGGGCGGCGCCCCGGCCCGCATCCTCATCCACCTGCCCCTGCGCGGGGAGGTCCTCGAGGTGACGCTGCGCGAGCCGGGGTCGGAGCCGGCGACGGGGTCGGCACGGGCACCGGAGCCGGCAGCGGCCACCGGCCCCGGCCCCGGGCAGAGCGGGACGCATGCCTGAGCGCACGGCACCTGCCCACGCGTCACCCGGTGCCCACGCGGCACCGGTCCCCGAGGCGCAGGCGGTGCAGGCCGCACGCGTGCTGCTCGACGAGGCGCGACGCAGCGGCGGGCGCCGCCTCCTCGGCATCGCCGGCGCGCCCGGTGCCGGCAAGAGCACGCTCACCGCGCTGCTCGCCGAGGAGCTGCCCGCCGGCAGCTGCGTCGTGGTCCCGATGGACGGCTTCCACCTGGCCGACGCGGCCCTGCAGCGCCTGGGAAGGCTGGATCGCAAGGGCGCGCCGGACACCTTCGACGCCACCGGGTACGTCGCCCTGCTGCAGCGGCTGCGCGCCGCCCGCCCCGAGGATCCGCCCGTGTGGGCGCCGATGTTCGAGCGCGACCTCGAGCAGCCGCTCGCGGGTGCGATAGAGGTTCCCGGCGAGATCCCGCTCGTGATCACCGAGGGCAACTACCTGCTGATGGCCGACGGCCCCTTCGCCCCGGTGGGCGCGATGCTCGACGCCCGCTGGTTCGTCGAGACCGACGAGGACGTGCGCCACGAGCGACTCATCGCCCGTCACGAGACCTTCGGGAAGTCGCCCGACGCCGCGCGGGCCTGGTCGCTGGGGCCCGACGAGGCCAACGCGCGACTGGTCGCCGGGACGCGGCCGCGCGCCGACCTCGTGATCCGCGTGAGCTGACGCGTCCGCCGTCGCCGCAGGGGCGGGCCCCGACCCGAGCCCGCGAGACGGCCCCGTGCTCAGCCCAGGATCGAGTTCAGGTCCTCGACCTCCGCCGTGGTCAGCTTCAGCGACGGCGCCTGCGCCGAGTCGATGACGGAGGCGGGGCGCGCCGCACCGGGGATCGGCACCACGTGCGGGCCCAGGCTGAGCTCCCAGGCGAGCACCACGCGCTGCGGGCTCACGTCATGGGCCGCGGCGACGCGGGCGATCTGCGGGAACTTCTCGCCCACGGCCGCCGCGCCTCCGCCCGCGCCTCCCAGCGGGCCCCAGGGCACGAACGCGGCGCCGATCTCCCGGCAGCGGCGCAGCTCGCCGAGGCTCGTGTGGAAGAACGTCGGGCTGAACTGGTTCTGCACCGCCGCGAGGTTCCCCTCGCCCAGCACGTCGAGGGCCACGTCGATCTCCTCGACGTTGGCGTTGGAGATGCCGACCTCCGTGATCAGCCCCTCCTGCTGCAGCGTCGCGAGGGCCTCGACGCCCTCCGCATAGCGGATGGAGCGATCGGGACGGTGCCAGTAGTAGAGGTCCACGGAATCCTGACCGAGGTTCGCGAGACTCTTCTCGAGCGCCGAGCGCAGGTAGGCGAGCGAGCCGTCGCGCCCCTTGGACTCCTCCTCGCCGTCCTTCCCGGGGCCGCGCACGATGCCGCCCTTGGAGGCGATGACGATCTTCTGCGCATCGCCGGACCAGGTGCGCACGCCCTCGGCGACGAGCTCCTCGTTGTGGCCCATCGTGTCCCAGCTGGGGGCGTACATGTCGGCGGTGTCGATCAGCGTGATGCCCGCGTCGAGCGCCGCATGGATCGTCGCGATCGCTTCGTCGCGCGAGGGCGGGTTCTGGCGGCCGTAGGACAGGGGCATCGCCCCGTAGCCGATGGCCGAGACGGACAGGGAGCCGATGCGTCGCGTGATCGCAGTCATACCCCTATGGTAACGCCGCAGGTGAGAGCACAGTCGGCGCGTCCACCAGGCGAACTCCGACCACCTCGCAGAACTTTTCGCAACACAGGGCTTGCGAAACCCGAGACGGCCCGGATAACGTGGTGCTCGCACCGAACGGAGCGTGTCGCAGTCGCTCCCCAGGTGCCACGGATGTCGCTGACGCGGTGGGAACCCGCCAGCAGTCGCGACCTTCACGCGCCGCTGATCGGAACATGGGGCGAACAAGTTCCGATCGGCGGCGCGTTCCGTCTTCCGGGGATCGCCGCACCACGCAGATCACGGCACCTCAGACCTCGGCACCACCGATCAGGGCACCGTTGACCGCGACACAGGAACCCCTCAGCCCTCGCGGCGGCGCGTGGACTCCCGTTCGAGGATGCGCGGGTGCAGCAGGATCGTCGAGGGGTCCTCCCCCGGCTCCTGCATGCGCTGGCCGAGCAGTCGCGCGGCCGTGCGGCCGGTCGCGCGGATGGGCTGCTGGACCACCGAGACCGAGGGCGTGACCAGTCGGGTCCAGAGGTCGTCGTCGGTCGCGAGCAGACCCGGGATCCCAGGCCCGTCTGCCCCGTCCGCCGCGCCCGCGCGATCGAGCCCGCGCATCGCCTCGAAGGCCCCGGCCGACATCCGGTTGTTCGTCGCGTAGACGACGTCGGCCCAGCCCTCGGCGAGGACGGCCTGGGTGGCCTCGCGCCCGGAGTCGAGGTGCAGGTCGCCGCGGATCACGCGCGGCGCCTCGAGCGCACCAGCCCCCTTCGCCTCGGGCGCGTCGTCGGCCGCAGCCCCGAGCGCATCGTCGCCCCTCGTCCCGACCCGCGACCACTCGGCGAGGAAGCCGCGCACGCGGTCCTCCGTCGAGGTCAGCCCCTCGGGCCCGGTGAGGACGACAGGCCGGCGGAATCCCTGCTCGGCGAGGTGCTGGGCGCCGCGGCGACCGGCATCGAGGTTGTCGGTGACCACGAGGTCGACGTCGGCCCCGTGGACGCGGCGGTCCACGAGTACCAGCGGCGTCCCGGCCGCGAGCAGCGGCGTCACGTCCGAGAGGTTCTCGTCGACCACGGTGAGGATGACCCCGGCGATCTGGCGGCTGACCAGCTGCGGGAACACCTCGCGCTCGCGCTCCAGGTCGTCCTCGGTGTGGGCGACCATCACCGAGTAGCCCTGGCCGCGCGCCATCCTCTCGACCTCGCTGATCACCCGCGTGAAGTAGGGGTTCTCGGCGTCGGGCGTGACGACGGCGACCTGGGCGGAGGCGCCGCTGCGCAGGGAGCGGCCCGCGGCGTTGGGCACGTACCCGGTGGAGCGCACGGCCGAGCGCACGCGCCGCGAGAGCTCCTTGTCGACGTTCTGCGCGCCGTTGACGACGCGCGAGACGGTGGCCGTCGAGACCCCGGCCGCGCTCGCGACGTCGAGGATCGTCGGTCGGCGCACGTTCATCGCGGGGCTCATCTCGGTTCGGTCCGGCAGGTGGCGGGGCGGGTCAGCTCTGGAGGACGGTGGCGTCGCCGCAGAGGTGGACCTGCACGCCGAGGCGGTCGAACATGGCGGCCTTCGCGGTCAGCGCCCGGTCCGCCGCAGCGGCGCTGTCAGCGTAGACCAGCTGGGCGTGATTGGCCTTGTGGCGTGCCATGAACTGGTCGCGGGAGACGCCGTCCAGGACCACGCTCGCGATCGGCCACTCCGGGTTCGTGGACTCCTTGCGGCGCGTCACCTCGGCCTCCGGGAGCTCCACGACCCGGCCGCGGCCCACGTCCGCGTGCAGCGCCCCGCCCTCGATGTACACACGGGACCACACGATCTCCCCGGGCCGCGAGACCCCGTTGATCGTGGACCCACCGGCGGGGAAGAACGTCGGCCCCTGCCGCCAGCCCTCCGCGCCCGCATAGCCGCCGGGCAGATGACTGGGCGGCACGGACCCGGAGATCTCGTAGACCCACACGTACTCGCCCTCGAAGTCCTCGCCCCAGCGCACGTCGTGCAGGGTGGTCGCCGGGTCCATGCCCATCGCCGACCACACCCGGTTGGTGATGAGCGCGTCGACCGCGACGCCCTCGTCGACCTCGTTGAAGTTCGGCAGGGCCTTGCCCTCCCACAGCACCCGCTTCCCGTCGCGGCTGGTGACCTCGGGGCGCTCGAGGTTGTTCAGCAGGCCCTCGACCAGGTCCGAGGCCGGGCACACGTCCTTCAGCCCCTGCTGGTACTGGATGCCCACCGCGTCCAGCCCGAAGTCGTCGCTGATGCGCAGGGCAGCGATGTACATCTTGTACTGCCAGCGCAGCTGGTTCTCGGTCAGCTCCGTCGCCTCGTCCGTGCCCAGGCGGAAGGTCATCCCCGCCTCGGTGAGCCAGCGCCCCACCGCATCGGCCTCCTCGTCGGAGACGGTCTGCATCTCCGCCCACAGCGCCGACTGGGACAGACGCTCCTTGTAGATGCCGAGCGGATTCAGCAGCTCGTCGTCGATGATCGCGTTGTACATCCCCATGCAGCCCTCGTCGAAGATCCCGATGATGGCCTTGTCCTCGAGCAGCTGCTCCGCGAGCGCCGCCCCGAGCTGCGACTCCGGGGTGTCCGCGAGGGCGGGCAGGTCCTTCACGTGCGAGGCGTCGTGCTCGAGCGTGCCCGTGCGCGCCCACGTCGCGATGCCCTCGCGGAACCAGTCGTCGGTCCCGTCGACGGTCCAGATGCTCGAGTACTCCCGCCCCATCTTCGTCAGCCCACCGTTGAGGTTCAGCAGCCCCACCAGGCCGGGCCATTCGGGCGCGAAGTTCGCGACCGTGAGGATCGGCCCGAGGTGCGTGCGCAGGCCCGCCAGGACGTGATGGCTGTACTGCCAGTTCGCCGTCGCCACCACCAGCGGCGCATCGACCGGGATCGACCGGAACACCTCCATGCCCATGCGCTGCGAGCGGATGAACCCGTGACCGAAGGCCGGATCCGCCTCGAACGCGCGACGCACCCTCACGCCCGCGGCCTCGAAGGCCTCGGTCACCTGCCGTTCGAGCTCCTGCTGCGCGCCCCACGACTCGGTGTTCGCGCTCTCGCGCAGGTCACCGCTCGGGATCAGCCACACCTCCCCCTCGGCGGCCGACGGGCGCTGCGCGCGCTCGGGCAGGGTGTAGGTGCGGGACTCGGTGGCGTCTGCGGTGGCAGTCATCTGAGGACTCCTTCGGAAGTGGAGGGTGCCGGGGTGCGTTCGGGGCAGGGTGCGGGGTGCGTGCGGGGCGGTGACGGCGCGCTCAGTCCTGCGGGTCGCGGGGAGGGGTGGCGCCGATGTCGGGCACGGGGCCGGAGGCCAGGTGCACCTCCATGGCGTCGAAATCGGGGGCCGGCGGGCGGTGCGTCGTCGGCCGATCCAGGTAGAACAGGGCGGTGGAGGCGATGTCGTCGCGCAGCGGCAGGTAGCGCCAGCCGGAGCGCCAGCCGAGCGCCTGGATGTCGACCTTGGGCAGGCCCGTCGCGAAGTGGATCGGGTCGGCCACGTGCCAGCGGTACATCCCGAAGCGCTGCTGGGAGGAGTAAAGGCCGTCGGGCCGGATGACCTGGGGCATGCCCAGGTATGGGGTCGAGAACTCCGTGTACCCGCGGCCGGGGACGTCGAAGTTCCAAGCACCGCCGAAGTAGTCCTCGGTGCCGGTGCCGCAGATGGTGGGGTGCTCGGTGTCGTCGTCCATGAAGAACTTGATCTCGCCCTCGCCCCACCAGCCGTTGGAGTTCACGCCCCAGGCGAGGTAGGTGCCCACGTACTGCCCCTGCCCCTCGATGCCCTCGAGGAGCACGTGCGGGGTGCGGTCCGGCAGCGGGTTCGAGCGCCGCCACTGGGCGTGGAAGTACCCGTCCCGGCTGTGGTCGCCGCCCACCTCATAGGTCACCTGGTAGTAGACGCGGGCGTCGACCCCGGAGGTGTTCTCGATGGTCAGGCGCGCGCCGTCCCGGAAGGGCATCGGCCAGTAGGAGTTGAAGCCGCCGTGGGGGTTCGCGGCGATCATCTGGGAGTCGACCTGCGCGAAGCTGCTCCAGCCGCTGCAGAAGAAGTCGCCGTAGGGGACCTCGACGGCGGGCTCCTCGGCCCCGTCCCAATAAGCCCGCAGCACGAGGGTGCGCCAGTTGTCCGTGTGCGTGGTGATCCAGATGTGGGTGATGACGCCGGCGCCGTCGATGTCCGCGAGGTCGAAGGTCTCCCCCGCCCTCACGTCGACGCTCGGCGAGATCTTCCAGCCCACGCCGAGGTCGCGGGCGTTCGCCGCCCCGGTCCCCTCGGTCGCGCGGGCGCCGCCGCCGGGGGCCCCGTCGAAGTTCTCCGGGCTGATGGAGCGGGTGAGCACGGGACGCAGGCGTGCGAGCCCCGAGGATGCGGGGGCGGCGGGCGCGGCGGGGTTCGTGGGAGGCGCAGCGGGGGAAGCACCAGCAGGGTCGGACACGGGGTCACTCCTTCGTGAGCCGGGGGCCGACGGACTCGCGAGCGCTCGGGCCCCGCGTGACCGCACGGCGGTGCGGACGGCGCGGGCCGACACCTCGGGTCGTCGGACGAAAAACGTTTACTCGGACTGTACGGAGGTGCGTCCGGCAGGTCAAGGCGCCGACGCGATCCGAATCCGCAGAGGATCCGCAGGAGAACGACGGCGCGCGGCGTGCGCGGCGCACCCGGGACGAAAGGACGATTGACGGGACCCGGGCACATTCGTACGGTGTCCGGTAATCGTTTCCTCGGGAAGTCGGTCCGTCGGCGCCAGACGCCTCACGGCCCCTCGCGCGGCGCACCAGGAGCACGCAGGTGCCCGCGCATCACCGGTGCCGGCCCCCGCCGGCGCTCCGAGGAGCACACGTCGGCGGACCCGTCCCCGCCGCACCATCGACGCGGTTCGAGGAGGAACCCCGTGCCACCTGCCCTTCCCCACCGCCGACCTTCGCCCCGCCGTCGGCCCGAGGCGCCGCCCACCGGACGCCCGCAGCGATCGGCCGGGCGGATTCCCCGGCGCTCCCTGCTGGCGGGAGGCGCCGCCGCGGCGGCGAGCGTGCCGCTGCTCGGCGCGTGCGGCCGCGCCGACGCGGACCGACCGCTGACCTTCTGGAACTTCTACAGCCCGGCGCCCCAGCAGGATCCGAACCTCGTCGCGCAGTCGGACTGGTTCCAGAAGGCGATCGACCGCTGGAACGACGCGGGCGAGCACGAGATCACCTCCGTGTACATGACGAGCGACCAGATGAACCAGCGGATGCCGGTCGCCTTCGCCTCGGGCGACGGTCCGGACATCTTCCTCATCTCCCCCGGCGACTATCTCCGCTACGCCAACGGCGGGGTGCTCGTGGACCTCGCCCCGTACATGGAGGAGGAGGCGATCGCGGACTACTTCCCCGAGGCGCTCACCACGCGGCGCGACGGGGACAGGATCTTCGGACTACCCATGGAGCAGGAGCCGCTGGCCCTCTTCTACGACCCGGACCTGCTCGAGAAGAACGGGATCTCCGAGGGCGACCTGCCGAAGGACTGGGACGAGCTGCTCGAGCTCGCCGCGTCCCTCAGCACGGGCTCCACGACCGGTCTGGTGCTCGACGTCGACCCCGGCTACTACCAGAACTTCACCTTCTACCCGTGGGTGTGGCAGACCGGCGGGGACGTCATCGACCCGAAGACGCAGAGTCCGGTCTTCGACGCCGACGGTCCCCGCGCCGCGCTCGAGCTCTGGGGCCGCGCCGTCTCCACCGGCGCCACGCCCCGCACCCGCCCCGCCAACGGCGACATCGTCTCGGCCTTCACCTCCGGCTTCGCGGCGTTCTGGGAGTCGGGCGTCTGGGAGGTCATGAACCTGACCCAGAACGCACCGGACAAGAGGTTCGGAGTCCTGCCGCTGCCGCCGCCACCGGGCAAGGAGTCGAGCACGATCCTGGGCGGCTGGGCCTGGTGCGTGAACGCGCGCGGCGCCGACCCGGAGGCCGCCGCCCGCTTCGTCGTGCAGACCCTGGGATCCATGGACGAGCAGTCCATCGACCACATCGCCACCTGGAACGGCCCCGCCAAGGGCAACATGCCCGCACGGCGCTCGGTCGACGCGAAGCTGCAGGCCGACGACGCCTACGCGGAGGAGCACCAGAAGATCTTCCACGACGAGATCCTGCCGACCGGACGCGGCGAGCCGCGCTTCCCGCCCGTCGTCTACAAGGCCGTCTCCGACGCCCTGCAGTCCGTCGAGCTGGGAGGCGGGGACCCCGGCGAGGAGTCCGACCGCGCCCAACAGACCATCGAGAGCTACCTCGAGACCTATGAAGGAGGCAGCCTCGTATGAGTGCCGCCGCAGACGTGAACGCAGCCGCCGGCGCGGGCGCCGACTCCTCCGCCTCCGCCGCGCCGGGCACGGGAGTCGGCGGCAGCGGTCGACGACGCCGTGGCCGCGCCCCCAGCCGCGCACAGCGGGAGACCCGCGCCGCCCTCTTCTTCCTCGCCCCCGACGCCGTCGGCCTGCTCGTGTTCGTCGCGATCCCGATGGCGCTCTCGGTGGTGCTGGGCTTCTTCTGGATCGACGGGTTCGGGAACTTCGAGTTCATCGGGATCGACAACTACGTCCGCATGGTCAAGGACCCGCAGTTCTGGAACAGCGCCCGCGTGACGCTGCTGTACCTGGTGGTGCTCGTGCCGCTGATCTACGTCGTCGGTCTGGGGCTCGCACTGCTGGTCCAGCAGAAGTTCCCGGCGGTCGGCGTCATCCGCTCCGCGCTGTTCCTGCCGTACGTGATCAGCATCGTCGTGGTCGCGATGGTCTGGCAGTTCATGCTCACCGACCGCACCGGCGTGATCGCCTCGCTGCTCTCGGTCGTCGGCCTCGACGGGATCTCGTTCCTGGGCGACCCGAAGTTCGCCCTGGGAACGGTGATCGCGGTGACCGTGTGGCTGCAGATGGGCTACTACATGATCATCTTCCTGGCCGGACTCCAGGACATCCCCGGCGAGCTCTACGAGGCCGCGCGCATCGACGGCGCGAGCGCCTGGCAGCGCCTCCGGCGCATCACCCTGCCGCTGCTCGCCCCCACGAGCTTCTTCGTGCTGCTGACCTCGATGGTCGCGGTCGTCACGGGCGGGCTCGACATGATCTTCGTGCTCACCAGCGGCGGCCCCGCGAACTCGACCTCCCTGCTCATCTTCTATATCTACCAGCAGGCGTTCCTCTTCGGGGACCTGGGGTACGCGGCGGCCGTCGGCTCGGTCCTCGTCGCGTTCCTGCTGCTGTTCTCCGGCGCGATGTTCCTGCTGACCCGAGGAGGCCGGTTCTCCCATGACGACTGACACCCGCACCCAGGCCGCCCCCGTCGCCCCTCAGGGACCGCGTCCGGGACCGCGCCGCGGCTCCCGGAGCAGCCGCCTGCGCTGGCTGCTCTTCGCGATCGGCCTCGTCCTCGCGCTCGCGACCGTGTTCCCGCTGCTGTGGATGGTGCTGGGATCCTTCAAGACCGCCGAGGAGGTCAACTCCCCGCAGCTGATCCCGAGCACCTTCACCCTGGACAACTACGTCTACGTGTTCTCGCAGGTGCCGTTCGCGCGCTACCTCTTCAACAGCTTCTTCGTCTCCGCGGCGGTCACGGTGATCGCACTCTGGTTCCACTCGATGGCGGCGTACGCGCTGGCCCGCCTGCGCTTCCCCGGACGCGAGAAGATCTTCCTGGGGATCTTCGCGACGATGCTGGTGAGCGCCCCGGTCACCATCATCCCGACCTTCATCATCGTGCGCACGCTGGGCATGGTGGACAGCTACGCGGGCCTCATCGTCCCCGCGATCTTCAACGCCTTCGGCATCTTCCTGCTGCGCCAGTTCTACGTCTCCCTGCCCGACGAGCTCGAGGAGGCCGCACTGGTCGACGGCGCGAGCTACTGGAAGATCTACTGGTCGATCGTGCTGCCGCTCTCCCGTCCCATCCTCGCGGCCCTCGCGGTCTTCTTCTTCCTCGCGAACTGGAACTCGTTCGTGTGGCCGATGACCGTGACCTCGGATCCGCACCTGCGCGTGGTCCAGCTGGGGATCCAGAGCTTCCAGCAGCAGTACGCGGCCGACTGGAACTACATCCTGGCCGCCGCCACCGTCGCGGCCCTGCCCACCCTGGGGATCTTCTTCGTCTTCCAGAAGCAGATCGTCGCCTCCATCAAGACCTCCGGGCTGAAGTGAGGGTCCGGGCGGGTGCGTCGCCATGGGCCGGGCGATGCACCCACCCGCCGGGTCACGATGAGGAAACGATTACCATCTGATCGTCCTGTGCGGGGCGGCATCGAACGAGCAGGTCGCCGATCCGTTGCGCACCATGGGAACGGATTCGCACCGCACGGCGCCGCCCGCGACTGTTGACCGGGCACCCACCCCTCTCTACACTCGGCGTAAACGATTTCTCCCGTCCGGGAGAGCGCCGCGGATGTCCGTCGGACCCGATGGAGGGATCCGACATGACGGGCACGGCGGATTCGGGCACACGGTGCAAGGACGCACCGGAAGAACGGTGCAGCGACGCACCGGGAGAGAGGCATCCGATGCGCAGAAGGACACTCCTCACCACCGCGGCGGCCGGCGCGGCAGCCGTCTCCCTGGCGGCGTGCGGCAGCGGCGCGCCCGGCGAGAAGGCCAAGGACTCGAGGGCGAAGAACCGCACGAACGTCGAGTTCTGGGGCTCGGTGTTCACGACCCCCGAGAACGCCTGGTACAAGAAGGTCGTCGAGGACTTCAACGACGCGCAGGAGGACGTGTTCGTCAACTACCAGGTGATCCCCGCGGACGCCTGGGACCAGAAGCTCAAGGCCGCGCAGGCCGCCGGCAACGCCCCGGACATGTACATCCAGGCGGGCCGCCTGGACACCGGTGCCCGCACCGGGCTCCTCCACCCCCTGGACGACCTCATCGACGCCTCCGTCTTCGACGAGATCACCGACCAGGCCAAGGAGATCTCCCAGTACCAGGGCCAGTGGTACGGCTTCCCGCTGCTGCTCGAGCCGCAGATGACGCTGCTGTGGAACAAGGACCTCTTCGAGAAGGCCGGCCTGGACCCGGAGAAGCCGCCGACGACCTGGGACGAGATGTACGACGCGTGCGAGAAGATCGCGCCGCTCATGAAGAACGGGCAGTTCTGCGTGGGCACGGCCGCGGACCCGGGCACCTTCGGCTGGACCACGGTCGCCTCGCAGGAGCACGTCGCCGGGCACCTGCCGATCTCCGACGACTGGTCGAAGGCCGACGCGGAGGACCCCAAGTACGAGGACCTCATCGGCTTCTACAAGACCCTGCAGGAGAACAAGTGGATGCCGCGCCAGCCCCTGGGCGCGGGCAACTCCGCGCAGCCCTTCGGCGAGGCCAAGGTCGCGATGCTCTCCCAGGGCTCGTGGGCGATGTCGGAGATCGCCGCCGACTATCCCGACATGGTCGAGAAGACGGGGATGGCGCCCTGGGTCCAGAACGACGGCGACCTGGAGAAGTCCATCTCCACGATCGGCAACATGAAGTGGCTGATCGACGCGAAGGCGAAGGAGCCCGAGGCCACGGCGACGTTCTTCACCTGGGCGCTCGGCGGGGACCCCGAGGTCCTCAAGCCCTTCTTCGTGGACACCCAGTTCACCAAGGCGCCCGCCCGGCAGAAGGTGGCCGACGCGGTCGACGCGGACCCGAAGTCGAAGGACGCGCCGTGGTCCACGGTGGTCTTCGAGGACATCGTTCCCCACTGCGTCCCGGAGTCGCAGTACCCCGTCGACATCAACGAGGCCATGGGCGACGCGATCCAGGCGGGCATGACCGGTGAGTCCTCGGCGAAGGACGCCCTGAAGAAGGCGAACACCGAGATCCAGAAGGTCATCGACCGCGAGGACCTCGCGAAGGTGCGCAAGGAGATGGACAAGAAGTGAGCGTCGCCGACGAGACGTCGGCGCCGGCCCGTCCGACCCCGCCGACCCCGCGGGCCCCGGCGACCCCGCCGTCGGAGCGTCTGCGGTCCACGCCCCCGCGCAGGGACTCGCTGATGGCCTACATCATGCTGGCGCCGGTGCTGGTGCTGCTGTCGATCTTCGTGCTGTGGCCCGCGGTCCAGGCCGTCTACCTGAGCTTCTTCGACTGGAGCTTCTACACGTCGTCCCAGTTCGTGGCGTGGAAGAACTACGCGAACGTGCTCGGCGACGACAGGTTCTGGCAGGCGATCCTGCGGGGTCTCGAGTTCGTGCTGATGACGGTTCCCGTCTCGCTCGTGCTCTCGTTCCTCATCGCCTCGCTCGCCGTCTCGGTCTCCCAGAAGGTGTCCACCCTCCTGAAGATCAGCGTCTACATCCCCTCGGTGATCTCCGGCGTGATCGCCTCGATCACCTTCGTGATGATCTACGACTACTCCGGGGGCATCCTCAACGCGCTCATCAACATCGTGGGCCTGCCCAACCAGGCATGGCTGGGCGACCCGCGCTGGGCGCTCGGGGCGATCGCCCTGCCCGCCGTCTGGCTTGGCCTGGGCATCTCCACCCTGATCATGATCGCGGCACTGCTCGACGTCCCGCAGAGCTTCTACGAGGCGGCGGGGCTCGAGGGCGCCTCGTGGTGGCAGCGCACCCGGTTTATCACGCTCCCGCAGATCAAGAACGTGCTGCTGTTCCTGCTGGTCACGGGATTCGTGGGCTCGATCCAGCAGTACGAGCTGCCGCTGGTGATGACGGCGGGCGGACCCCAGCACGCCACCGAGCTCCCGAACCTCTTCATCTTCAACCACTTCCGGCAGGACACGTACGTCGGCTACTCGATCGCGGCGGCGCTGCTGCTGTTCGTGGTGCTCGGGTCGATCTCCTCGATCATCTTCCGGATCGTGAACTCCGAGAAGCTGGTGGACTGACATGGCGATCGCACCGACCATCCCCGCCATCGAGCCCGCCGCAGAGACCCGGATCCCGACGCGAAGCAGGCATCGCCGCAGGCTCACCCCCGCCCGCGCCGCGATCCTCGCCCTGAAGTTCGTCGCGGGCGCGATCATCGTGGGTCTCGCCCTGTTCCCGCTGGCCTGGATGGTGATCTCCGGGTTCAAGCTGCGCACCGAGGTGGTGCGCACGCCCTTCCAGTTCTTCCCGGACGTCTGGGAGGTGCAGAACTACGTCCAGATCCTCAGCGATCCGTCGTTCGTGCGCACGCTGGCGATCACAGGGCTCGGCGCGGTCATCTTCACGACCGGCTCCATCCTCATCAACTCCATGGCCGCCTACGCGTTCGCGCGGCTGGAGTTCGTGGGCAAGCGGATCGTCTGGCCGCTGGTGCTGATGACCATGTTCATCCCCGGCATGACGATCCTGCTCACGAGCTTCATCGTGGTCACCAAGCTGTACATGCTCGACACCCTCGCGGTGCTGATCCTGCCGGGGCTGGCCTCCGCGGCACACGTGTTCTTCGTGCGCCAGTTCTACCTGAACATCCCCTCGAGCCTCGAGGAGGCGGCGCGCGTGGACGGCTGCGGACGCTGGGGCGTGTACTTCCGCGTGTTCCTGCCGCTGTCCAAGGCGCCGTTCGTGGTGGTGGGCATCGGCTCGTTCATGGCCTACTGGAACAGCTTCGTCTGGCCGGTCCTCACCATCACGAACCCCGACCTGTTCCAGGTCCAGCAATACCTCGCGAACTTCCGCGGGGAGCGCTCGAGCGAGCTCGGCCTGCTCATGGCGGGCTCCGCGCTCGCGGCCGCGCCGATCATCATCCTGTTCCTGATCTTCCAGCGCCAGATCATCGCGAACATCAAGATGGCCGGGCTGAAGTGATCGTCAGCGGGCGGATGCTGAGCCCGCCCCTCCCCCAGCCCCCGCCGGTGACCCACAGACGCGAGGGGTCCTCGGGATCGACGACGATCTCCGCGCAGTGCTCGTCGAGGTCGACGTCCAGGGCTCCCGCGTCCTCGAAGCGCTCGGGGTCGCGCGAGAAATAGGCGAGGGTCCGGTCGTACTGACCGGACTCGCAGACGAACAGGATCCAGCCGAGCGGCTCGTCGGCCTCGCTCGAACCGATCACCCCTCCGACCCCGTCTGCACCGTCGGGCCCACCGGCCCCGTCGGCCGCGCCGCTCCCGACGAGCCCGATCGAACCGTCCGGGAGCACCGGCACCACGAACGGGGATTCGGTGGGGCCGCCGACGGTCCCGCTCTGCGCGGACCGGTAGGCCACGCGCGGCGCCGACCAGGTGACGAGATCGCTGCTCTCTCGCACCGAGACCTCGTGGAAGCCGCCGTCCGGCCGCGAGGTGCGCGTGCAGTACATGAGCCAGCGCCCGCCCTGGCGCAGCACCATCGGGTCGCGGGCGTCGAAGCCGTCCTCGCAGAGCGGCCCGCCCGCGTGGTGCTCCCAGGCGAACAGGTCGGTGCTGGTGGCGAGCTCGATCCGGTATCGCGTGTGGTCCGCGGTGCCGCCGCAGTAGAACATCCAGAAGCGGCCGTCGTGACGGATCACGTGCGGCGCCCAGACATGGGTCTCCCCCAGGTCCGTGCGGGCGTGCATCACGGGGTCGTGGATGCTCCACTCCGGCGCCTCGAGCGAGGGCGTCGAGGCGTGCAGGAAGAACGTCTCGTCCAGCGGGGCGGCGGGCTCAGGATGCCAGATGCCGAAGACGTGCCAGATGCCGTGCGCGTCGCGCACGAGCGTGTGGTCGTTGATGTACCAGGGCGTACCCGGCGACGGGGAGGCGTCGAGCAGATGGCGCTTGCGGCCGGGGCGCAGGACGACGGGCGGGGAATCGGCCGGGCCCTCGAGCGGGGCGCGGCTCCCCTCGGCTCGGGGCTCAGGTGACATCCATGCCGTCCCAGGTCGGGGTCTGCCAGTGCGGGTCCTCGGCGAAGGGGGCGTGCGGCTCCGTCTGGTACCAGAAGGCGGTGGTCGCGACGTCCTCGCGCAGCGGGCGGTAGCGCACCTTGCCGTCGACGGGCCGGGCGAAGCCGAGGGCCTGGACGGTGACGCGGAGCCGCTCGCGGAAGCGGATCGGATCGGGCACGTGCCAGCGGTACATGCCGAAGCGGGTGAGGGAGTCGCCGAAGCCGTCGGGGCGGATCACCTGCGGCATCCCGAGGTACGGCGTCGAGTACTCGGCGTAGGCGCCGGCGGGGTGCTCGAAGGCCCAGGCGCCGCCCACGTAGTCCTCGGTGCCGGTCCCGCAGATCGTAGGGAAGATGCTCGGCGCCTCGAGGCCCTCGCCGCCCTCACCGTGGCGCGCCCCCTCGAGGTCGTCGTCGATGTAGACCTTCACCTCGCCCTCGCCCCACCAGGCGGTGCGGTGGGACTCCCACGCGAGGTAGGTGCCGACGTAGTGCCCGGCGCCCCGCACGCCGTCGAGGACGACGTGCGGTGACTGGGCGTCCACGGGGTCGGAGCGCCGCCACTGCGCGTGCAGGCGCAGGTCGCGCCCGGTGACGTCCTCGAAGGAGCCGGTGACCTGGTAGAAGAAGCCCTCGATCGGCTCGGTGGAGAGGTTCTCGATCTCCATGCGCGCACGGCGCGAGAACGGCATCGGCCAGTAGCAGTTCAGCCCTCCGGCGGGGGCGACGGTCACCATCTGCGAGGTCACGGGCGCAAACCGGGCCCAGCCCTGGCAGAAGAAGTCGCCCAGCGGCACCTCGATCGACGGCTCGTCCTCGTCGTCCCAGAACACGCGCAGCACGAGGGACCGCAGGTGCTCGGGCAGCACGGTGATCCACATGTGCTGGATGATCCCGGGGCCCTCGACGTCGACGAAGGCGCGCGTGCTGCGCCCGGGCAGGTCGATGCACGGGGACTTCTTCCAGCCGATGGGCAGCTCGCGCGACGCCCAGGCGGTCTCGTGCTCGCCGTGCTCGGCGCGTCCGCCCTGCCCGGGCTCACCGGTGGGGTTCTCGGCGCTGATCGAGAAGGTGCGCGCCTCGGAGAGCACCGTGAGATCGGGGGCCGGCGGTCCCTGTGGCGGGGGTCCGGAGTGCGGCGGTGGGGTCGCGTGCATCGGCAGCCCGTTCTCCGCAGGCGCGCGCTCCGACGCTGGAGCGCGGCCTCGCGGGTCGCTAAACGTTTTCGCGGATTCCGGCCACTCTAGAGGTGCCCGTGCGGGAAGTAAACGTCGGCCGGGCGGTCGACGCAGGATACTCGCGCTCAGTGACGCGCTTGCGTGTCGCCGATGGGGACTTCTCGTCCAGTCCTTGTCGCGAGTAAACGATTGCCAGGGTGCGCTGCTCTCGGTACAGTGCGGGGCGCATGCGACGGCGCATGCGCACCGACGAAGGGGTCCACCGTGCACCACGCACCCGACGACCGGAACTCTCCCGACGACGCCTCGATCCCCCGCTCCTCCGTGCTGCGCGGCGGGGCCCTCGCGATCGGCGCCGGCACCCTCGGCGCTGCGGCGCTCGCGCAGACGGCGAGCGCGCCCGCCGCCGACGCCGCCCCCAGGCCGCTCCCGAACCCGAGATACCGTCGCCCGCGCGTGACCCGCACGGCGACCCTCACCGGCCCCGGCATCACCACGGAGTACGGCTTCGAGGCGACAGACCTGGGCGTCCCCTGCCGCACACCGGACGGTCGCCTCCTCGTGGTCTTCGGCGACACCTTCGAGGGCGCGAAGGTGGGCTCGGGCCGCTGGACCTCACCCGTCGCCCTGTACGCGAAGGACCGGCGCCGACCCGCCGTGGGCGGCCTGCACTGGACGGGCGCGGTGGGTGGGGAGCGCGCCGAGCAGCTCATCGACTACGACCACGGCGGCGAGATCAGCACGTACCTGCCCGGGGACGTGATCACCCTGGGCGACACCATGCACCTGTGGGTGCTGGCCAACGCCGGTTTCGGGAACGTGGTGCGCACGGAGATCTGGTCCTCCCAGGACTCCGGGGAGACCTGGGAGCGCGGCGCGGAGATGTTCCCCGGCGACCACCTGGGAGGCCTCTCCCAGCAGGCGACCTGGTGCAAGGACCCGTCCAGCGACTGGGTGTACCTGCTGACCACGGGCTTCCAGCGCGACAAGGGCGCGATCCTGCAGCGGGTGAAGGACGCGAAGATCCTCGACGCCTCGGCGTACGAGACCTTCGGGCCGACCGACGAGGCGAAGACGACCTGGGAGTGGGGCGCGGACCCGGAGCCCGTGGTCGGCGGCTCCGTGGGCGAGATGTGCCTGCGCACGGTCGAGGACCGCTTCGTGCTCACCTTCTTCAACGCAGGGCTCTACCGGATCGACCTCCTCGCCGCGACATCCGTGACCGGTCTGCGCGAAGAACCGTTCTCGGAGACCCTGCTGTGGGGCTGCAACTGGGGACACGAGGACGATGAGCGCGTGGCGCAGCTCTACGGCGGGTACATCGTGCCCGGCTCGACCCTCGACGACCTCCACCTCACCGTCTCGCAGTGGCGCACGGGACCGGACTGGCCGTATCACGTGCAGCAATTCAGGGTGCAGGGCCTGGCCAAGGGCATCCGCGCGGAGAGCTGAGCGCGACGGGGCGTCGACGCCGCGTCGGCGCTACGTCCCCGCGAGGATCTCCTGCACCGCGGGGGCGAGCACCTCGACGACCTGCTCCGTGTCGGCCTCGGCGAGCGCGGGCACTCCGATCACGCGCCGTCCCATCACCACTCCCACGAGCATCGCGGAGACCAGACCCGCGCGCACCGCGAGGTCGGACCCCTCCCCCTTCGCGCGTCCGCGCACCCCCTCGAGCAGCCGGGCCTGGATGAAGTCCCTCAGCTGTGCGCGCGCGCCCTCATGGGCGATCGCACCGCGCAGCATCGCCATCAGCGGCTCGGAGACCTGCGCGGATCCCTCCCAGGCGGCGAGGAAGGCGCGCACCACTCGCTCCCCGAGCCCCGCATCCGGCCCCTCGAAGGCGGTCGAGAACTGCGCGAGCGCGGAGTCCGGGAGCTCCATGACCGCCGCGAACAGCCCTTCCTTCGACCCGAAGAACTGCATGACCTGCGAGGGGTCCACTCCGGCATCGCCCGCGACCCCGCGGATCGTGGTGGACGCGAAGCCATCGGCCGCGAAGCGGGCGCGGGCGGCCTCGAGCACCAGCCCGCGCGTGCTCGCCGCGCCCGGCCGACGTCCGGCCCTTCCCGTCGGCCGGTCCGCGCCCGGGGGCCGCTCCGTGTCGTTCCCCGTCGTCATGCCTCGAACCTATCGCGGGCGACACACCCTTCTCAACGCCTGTTGAGTTATTGGCGGGACGGGCATACGCTCGCCGCGTCCTCGCACCGGAGCCGAGGACCCGTCGAGAGGAGCCGCCATGAGCGACGTCCAGAAGATCTTCACCCCCTCGTCCGCGCTGCCGGAGGGCAGGACCGGCGTGCTCACCCCGTTCGATCCGGGCACCCGCACGCTCCCGGCCGGCCACCGCGCCGCGCCCGGGTTCGCCGAACTGCCGGTGGACGTGGTCCTCGAGAAGGACACCCCCGTCACTCTGCGCGACGGCACCGTGATCCACGTGGACGTGTTCCGCCCGACCGGTGCGGAGCAGGTGCCGGTGATCGTGGCTTGGAGCCCGTACGGCAAGGGCCAGGGCACCTCCGACAGCGTGCGCGGCGTGTTCGCGATGGTCGGCCTGGACGACGGCATCGTCTCGGGACTGGAGAAGTTCGAGGGCCCCGATCCGGCGTACTGGTGCGCGCGCGGCTACGCGATCTGCCATCCGGATCCGCGCGGCGTCATCGACTCCGAGGGCGACAGCGTGCTGTGGGACCGCCAGGAGGGTCGCGACTGCTACGACGTGATCGAATGGCTCGCCGAGCAGCCCTGGTGCACCGGCAAGGTCGGCATGAGCGGCACCTCCTACCTCGCCGTCTCGCAGTGGTTCACCGCCGCCGAGCAGCCCCCGCACCTGGCCGCGATCAACCCCTGGGAGGGCGTGAGCGACGTCTACCGGGATCTGGTCCTGCGCGGCGGCATGCCCGACACCGGCTTCGCCGGCCAGCTGCAGCACGGCAGCTTCTTCGGTCGCGGCCGCAAGGAGGACGTGCTGGCCGAGGCGGAGGCGCACCCCCTCATGGACGCGCTGTGGGAGGAGAAGATCCCCGACTTCTCGCGGATCGAGGTGCCCGCGTACGTCGTCGCGAGCTACTCGAACACCCTGCACACCGCCGGCACCTTCCGCGCCTGGCACCGCATGGCCTCGACGCAGAAGTGGCTGCGGATCCACGCCTCCCAGGAGTGGCCCGACTACTACGCGCGCGAGAACGTCGAGGACCTGCGCCGCTTCTTCGACCGTTTCCTGCGCGGCGAGGACAACGACTGGGAGTCGACGCCCAGGGTGCGGTACTCGGTGCTCGACCTCGAGGGCGGTGACCGCACCGGCATCCCCGCCGAGTCCTTCCCGCCCGTCGGCAGCGCCTCGACCCCGTTCTACCTCGACGCCCGCACCCGCCGGCTGACGCCCGAGACCCCCGCAGAGGAGGCGAGCGCCTCCTACGCCGTGGACGCGAACCCCGACCAGGTCTCCTTCCTGCTGCCCTTCGAGCAGGACACCGAGCTCGTCGGGCACCCTTCGGCCCATCTGTTCGTCGAGACCGACGGCGCCCAGGACATGGACCTGTTCGTGCTGGTCCAGAAGCTCGACGCGCAGGGGACGCCGCTGGCGGAGTTCACCGTGCCGAACCATTCGGCCATCGCCCAGGACGTCACCGAGCGCGGCGCGAGCATCCTGCGCTACCGCGGGTCCGACGGACGCCTTCGCGTGTCCCTGCGCCACGAGGACGACGCGCTGTCGAACCCGGAGAACCCCGTCCACACCTTCGATCGCCCGCAGCACCTCGCGGCGGGCGAGGTGGTCGAGGTCGCCATCGACCTGCTGCCCATCGGGCTGTCCTTCCGCACAGGCCAGCAGCTGCGCCTCGTGATCAGCTCCCGGAACCTGCTGGGCACGATGATGCCGGGCATCCGCGAGTACGTCGGGGCGAACCAGGGCCGCCACGTCATCCACACCGGCGGCGAGCATCCCTCGCACCTGCTGCTGCCGGTGATGGGCGGCTGACGGGCACGCGCGGAGCAGGCGCACCCCGCCGGCATCACGCCACGCGAGTGCCCTGCACGATCCCGATCAGGTGATCGAGCACGCCCTCGCCGCTCGCCCGCAGGCCGTTGTGCTGGTACTCGCTGGTGACCCAGCAGGTCGCATCCGGCAGCAGAGAGGCCGTGGCGAGGGAGAACTCCCGGGGGACGTAGGCGTCGTCGTAGTAGACGGCCGCGGCGACGGGCACGTCGGCCGCGCGCAGCGCCTCGGGGTCGTAGAGGGAGGGCCACTCGCGCGCGGCCAGCAGGTCGGCGGCCTGCGCCCAGGGAGCCAGCTCGGGATCCTCGCTGATCGCCTCGCGGTGCATGTGCTCGCCCGCGAGCAGGGTCGCGTCGGCGCGCACCACCTCGGGCATGGTGCGCTCGGCCGCCCAGTCCATGGCCACGCCGTCGGCCCAGCAGGACTCGTGGAGGACCGCGTAGATCGGGTTGCGGCCGCTGAACGGCAGCGCGGCGGCGAGGTCGTGGCGCAGCACGGGGCTGTCGGGCTCATTCTCGAGCAGGTAGTGCAGCTTCTCGGAGCCGCCCGAGGCGCCGAGCAGGTGGCCGAGGCGCCGCAGCCGCTCCATACCCACCAGCTCGCCATCGCCGAGGACAAGCCGGCCTGCAGCGGCCAGCTCGGCGAGGCGGCGCATGCGGTCGCGGTCGCCCGGGAAGCGTGCGTAGTGGGCCTCGCTGCGGCGGATCATGCCCTGCCAGGTGGTCTCGTAGACCACGTCCAGATCTGGGCCGATCTTGGGAAGGCCCCCGGTGAACATCACCGCATCCAGCGACGACGCGTGCGCACTGAGGTAGCGCAGGGCCGTGAACCCGCCGAAGGACTGGCCGAGCAGGCTCCACGTGCTGGCACCGAGGGCCTCGCGGACCAGCTCCGCGTCGCGGGCGATCGCGTCGGCCCGGAAGTGGGAGAGGTAGTCGGCCTGCTGGGTGGGGCTCGCCTCGCGCAGGGTCGCAAGGGCCGGGTGGTCCGCTCCCGGGGGCGCGACGACGTCGATCGCGCCTTCCGGCAGCGCGGTGTCGAGGCCGACGGGGGTCGAGCGACCGGTGCCGCGCTGGTCGAGCATGACCACGCGATAGTCCTGGAGCGCGCGGGAGAGCCACGGCGGGTTGCCCGGATGCGCGCTGGGGCGCGGTGCCTCGGAACCGGGGCCTCCCTGCAGGTAGACGAGCAGGGGACGGTCCTCGCCGCCGGGGGCGGTGGCGACTCGCGCGAAGACCTCGATGCGCGGGCCCGACGGGTCCGTGTGGTCCAAGGGCGCGAGCACCCGCACGTCGGTGAGCGCGAGCCCCGGCAGGGACCAGGTGCTGAGGGAAGGGGAGAGCTGGGAGGCGAGGGCCGACGACGTCGTGGAGCCGGAGGTGGTGGGCATGACGTCCAGCGTAGAGGCCGCAGGTGTGGCCGGCGGACCCTTCGCACGGGAGTTCGGCAGCAGCCCCGTCCCAGGGGTCAGGCGCCGTCAGCCTCGTTGCCGGCGCCGCCGCCGGTCGCGCCACCCGCCCGACTGCCGGCCGCGCCGTCGGTCCCGTCGACCGTGGTGCCGCCCGGGAAGAACTCCCAGTCGAACCGGTGCAGCTGTCCAGGGGCGCCCTCGCGGTCGAGCGCGCGCCCGACGATGATGTCGGCCATGCGCGCGAACACGTCCTGGACGCCGTAGTAGCTGATCGGGCCCAGCATCTGGGCGTCGGCGGGGACGTCGCCGATGGAGATGATCTCGAGGTCGTCGGGGACCGAGATGCCCGCGTGCATGGCGGCGACCTGCAGCGCCATCGCCTGGTAGCCCGTCGAGCAGATGACGGCCGTCGGCCGGGCCGGCCCCTCGAGCCACCGCTGGGAGTACTCGAAGCTCTGCTGTCGATCGACGCCGCTGGCGTGCACGAGGTCGAGGCCGGGCCCGTCGCCGGCCTCGACCGCGGCGTCGAGGAAGGCGTGCGCGCGCGAGGGGAAGTACGGCCGTCGCTCGGGGTCGATCGCCCTCCCGCTCATGAAGAGGACGGCGTCGTGCCGTGCGCGCAGCCGCCGGTAGGCGGCGTGCACCGCCGGCTGGGCCGAGGAGGAGATGACATCGAAGCGCTCGGGCTGGATGCGCTCGCTGAAGGCGACGATCCCACCCTGCCCGCGCGCGAGGTGTCGCACCTGCTCCGGACCTTCGGGCGTGAAGTCGATGCTGGTGACGAAGGAGCAGTCGAAAGCAGAGCCGGAGAGGAACTCGAACCAGCGCTCATCGCCCAGGATCAGGGTCGAGAGATCCTCGGGCAGGGCGCGGTCGCGCACCGCGCCGGCGAGGCTCAGACCCCACGGATCCTCGACAGTGCCCAGGGCCAGGACGATGCCTCCGCTGCGGCCGGTGCGCAGGGAACGGGCATTGCGGTTGGGGACGTAGCCGAGCTCCTCGGCCGCACCCCGCACCTTCGCCTTGGTCTCCGGGGACCCGGAGGAACGCGCGCCCCCGCGCCCCGAGAGCACGAACGACGCGGTCGCGACGGACACTCCTGCCTTCTTCGCGACGTCGGCGAGCGTCACAGGGCGGCCGGCGGCGCTCATCGGCCGCTCCCCCCAGCGAGCACGACCTCGACGCCCGCTTCGCGCAGGGCTGCGACGGCATCGGCATCGGCGTCCGGGTCGGTCACGACGGCGTCGAGACCCTCCGTGGCGCGGATCCGGGCGAAGGCGCCGGCCCCGATCTTCGAGGAATCGGCGAGGACGACGACCTTCTCCGCGCGCTCGGCGAGCCGCGCGGAGATCAGCGCCTCGGCCTCGTCATGGGTGCGGGCGCCGTCGCGCGCGCTGATCCCGTCGACGCCGAGGAACAGCAGGTCGATGCGGATCTGCTCGAGCATGTGCTCCGCCCAGCCGCCCACCAGCTCGAAGCTCCCGCCGCGCACGATGCCGCCGGTGACCACGAGCTGCAGGTGCCGGCGCACCGCGAGCTCCTGGGCGATGTTCAGGGCGTTCGTGACCAGGGTCGTGGGGCGGGAGGCTTCGCGGATGGCGTCGCGCGAGGCGAGCTCGTGCGCGAGGGCGGTCGTGGTGGTGCCGCCGTTCAGGCCCACCACGGTGCCGGGGACCAGCATGTCCACGGCGGCGCGGGCGATCGCGTCCTTCGCATCGGCGTGACGGGTGGAGCGGTAGCGCATGGGCAGGGCGCTCGCGTCGGGATGCGCGGAGGCCCCGCCATGGCTGCGGATCACCAGCTGCTGCTCGGCGAGGCTGTCGAGGTCGCGGCGCACGGTCGCGGGCGAGGTGCCGAGATCGCTCGCGAGCTCGTCCACGCGCACGTGCCCGCGTTCGATGACCAGGTCGAGGATGCGGTCCAGGCGCTGGCGCCGGCCGCGGGCGGGGGTCGTCGAGGAGGTATCGGCGGAAGCCTCGGAGCCGCCCCCCGCGGGGGTGCTCGGCACTGCGTCGCTGGGCACCGGGCGCCTCCTCGTGCTGCGTTCTGCGGTGGGTGTGCGGTCTGGGATCGCTCCATCGAGGGTAAGCGACCCGGGCGGGCGATCGGGGGCGAGTCCGCCGGAAGGGTGTGCTGAGTGGGGTGTGACGGCGCGAGTGCGGCCCGGCGGCCGTCCTGCACCTCGCTCCACACTCTGCGTGACATTGAGCGTTCTGATTCGATATGCTCACAAACAATCATTCAGCGATGCATGGCATTCGTCGCCCACCATCGCGTCCGCCCAGAGCACACCGACCTGACGAGCACCCGCCCCGCACGAAGGAGACGCGATGACCAGCGCGACCGAGAACGAGCTCCGCACCCAGCCCGAGTCCTGGCAGCAGGCGATCGACCTGCTGCCCGAGGTGCGCGACCTGCTGCCGACGCCCGGCGAGCGCGTGCTCATCGTGGGCGCCGGGACCTCGTGGTTCATGGCGATCGCCTATGCGAAGCTCCGCGAGGCCGCAGGCCAGGGCGTCACCGACGCCATCACCCCGACCGAGGTCTCCCCCGCCCGCAGCTACGACCGCGTCATCGCGCTCTCCCGCAGCGGCACCACCACCGAGATCATCGACGTGCTGAAGAACGTCTCGGGCACCCCGAGCGTCCTCCTCACGGCGGTCGCGGAGGGCCCCGCGAGCGAGCACTCCGACGCCGAGATCGTCCTCGACTTCGCCGACGAGACGTCCGTGGTCCAGACGCGCTTCGCCACCAGTGCCCTCGCCCTGCTGCGCGCCTCCCTGGGCGAGGACCTCCGCGGCGCGATCGCCGACGCGGGGACCGTGCTGGGACGCGAGATCGAGCCGTCCTGGATCGAGGCCGACCAGATCACCTTCCTGGGCACCGGTTGGACCAAGGGCCTCGCGGACGAGGCCGGCCTGAAGATGCGCGAGGCCTCGCAGTCCTGGACCGAGTCCTACTACGCGATGGAGTACCGGCACGGGCCGATCGCGATCGCCCAGCCCGGCCGCATCACCTACCAGTTCGGGCCCGCGCCGGAGGGGCTGGCGGCGCAGACCGAGCAGGCCGGATCCGCCTTCGTCGCCTCCGACCTGGATCCGCTGGCCCAGCTCGTCGCCGTCCACCTGTGGGCCGTGCGCCGCGCCGAGGCGAAGGGCCTGGACCCCGACGCCCCGCGCCACCTCACCCGCGCCGTCCACCTGGGCTGAGAGCACCGATGACGAGCACGATGCCCTCTGCCCCGGCGCGCCCCGCGATCGGGGTCGACGTCGGCGGCACCCGCACGAAGATCGGCGCCGTCGCGGCCGACGGCGCCCTCAGCGTCCCCTACTCGCTGCCCACGCCGCACGAGCCGGCCGAGCTGGCCGCGATGATCGCCGAGCAGACGGCGCGGCTGCGCGGGCTGGCCCACCTCGATGCCGACACCCCCGTGGGCGTCGCGGTGCCGGGGATCATCGACGAGGAGCGCGAGGTCGTCGAGCTCGCCGTCAACCTGGGATGGAAGGAGCTCGCGCTCGGGCAGCTGCTGCGCGAGCACCTCGACGCCCCGCTCGCCCTCGCGCACGACGTGCGCGCCGGCGGGATGGCCGAGGCGGCCTGGGGCGCGGGACGCCTGTTCACCCAGCGCCCCGCCGCCGGCGGCGCGGGAGCCCCGCCGCTCGCCGACCTCATCTTCGTCCCGATCGGCACCGGGATCGCCGCGGCCGTCGTGCACGACGGCGCCGTCTTCGGCGACCGCTTCACCGGCGAGATCGGACAGGTGCGCGTCGAGGAGCCGTTCACGGGGCGGATGATGCGCCTCGAGGAGGTCGCCTCGGCCTCCGCCATCGGCCGCCGCTTCGCCGAGCAGCTCGACCCCGACGCCCACTCCCTCGTCACCACCGACGGCGGGCGCCCCGCCGCCCGCGCCGTCGTGGATCGCGCCCGCGCGGGCGATGCGGACGCCGAGAAGATCCTGTTCAGCGCCCTCGACACCCTGGGCCAGGCGCTCGCGACGATCATCTCGAGCGTGGGCACGCTGCCCGTCGTCATCGGCGGCGGTCTGGCCGAAGGGGGACCGATCGTGCTGGACACCCTCGAGGCGTCGATCTCCGGACGCCTGGGCGTCGTGCCCACTCCCCCGGTGCTCCCCTCGTCGCTGGGCATGTGGGCCGGCTGCCAGGGCGCCGGGCTGGCGGGGATGGTGCGCGCGTCATGATCCTGGTCCTCACCCCGAACCCCGCGCTCGACGTCACCTACGAGGTCGCCGGCCCCCTCCCCGTGCACGGCGAGCAGCGCGTGCAACGGGTGCGGACCGTCGCCGGAGGGAAGGGCGTGAACGTCGCCCGCGTGCTCGCCGCGCTCGGCGAGAGCTCGGTGCTCGTCGGCCCTGTCGGCGGGGCCTCCGGCGAGGAACTCGTGGGGCTGCTCGACGGCCACGGCGCCGCCCAGCACGGCGTCGTCGAGCAGGCATGGACGCGCGTCGCGGGGGCGACCCGCCGGACCGTGACCGTCGTCGACCCCGAGGGAGCGACCGGCTTCTACGAGCCCGGCCCGCTGCTCTCCCCCGACGAGCGCGACCGCGTCCTCGCGGGCGTCCGCGAACGCGCGCAGAGCGCCGACGTCGTCGTGATCAGCGGGTCCCTCGCTCCGGGCATGACCGGCGAGGACGTGAACACCCTGGTCGCCGAGCTGCGCGGGGCGGGCCTGCCGGTCGTCGTCGACACCTCGGGACCGGCCCTGCTGGATGCCGCCCGCGCGGGCGCCTCGGTGCTCAAGCCGAATCTCGGCGAAGTGCGCGCGGCCACCGGGATCGACGAACCGATCGACGCCTGCCGCTCGCTCATCGCGCGGGGCGCGGGCGCAGTGCTGTGCTCGCTGGGGCCCGAGGGCATGCTCGCCGTCACGGCCGATGCGGCCCTTCGCGCGACACCGCCGCGTCCACTCAGCGGCAATCCCACGGGCGCGGGTGACGCCTCCGTCGCCGCCGCCTCCCGCGCCCTTTCCCGTGGTGATGCGCTCCCCGACCTGCTGCGCAGCGCCGTCGCCGTCAGCGCGAGCGCCGTGACGCGGCCCGTCGCCGGTGAGATCGACCGGGCACTCGCGCAGGAGCTGCGCGGCGCGATCGCCGTCGAACAGGTCCCCTCCGCATCGACCGTTCCGGCCGTCCCGGGCCCCACGGCGCCCACGGCCTCCACGGCTCCCACGCCTCCCTCTCACCCCCTGGAGCAGCCATGACACTCAGCGCCCTCGCGCCCCTGGCCGAGCACGCCCGCGCCGCGCACCGCGGCCTCGCCGCCTTCAACGTCGTCCACATCGAGAACGCCGAGGCGTTCTCCGCCGCGGCGGAGCGGACCGGCCTGCCGATCGTCATGCAGATCAGTCAGAACGCCGCGACGTACCACGGCGCGCTCGCCCCGATCGCGCTCGCGACCCTCGAGATCGGCCGGCGCTGCGCCCAGGACGTCGTCGTCCACCTCGACCACGCCGACGACCTCGACCTCGTGGACGAGGCGCTCGCGCTGGGCTTCACCTCGATCATGTACGACGGCTCGAAGCTGCCGGACGCCGAGAACCGCGCGCGCACCCAGGAGGTCGCCCGGAAGGCGCACGCGCGCGGGGTGAGCGTCGAAGCCGAGCTCGGTGAGGTGGGCGGCAAGGACGGCGTGCACGACCCGTCGGCCCGCACGGACCCGGGCGACGCCGCGCAGTTCGTCGCGGACACGGGCGTGGACCTGCTCGCGGTGGCCGTCGGCTCCTCGCACGCCATGACCACGCGCGACGCGGCCCTGGACCTCGACCTGATCACGGCGATCGCCGAGCGGGTCGAGGCGCCGCTCGTGCTGCACGGCTCCTCGGGCGTGAGCGATCAGGGGATCCGCGACGCCGTCGCCGCCGGGATGACGAAGATCAACGTGTCCACGCACCTGAACAAGGTCACCACCGGTGCCGTCCGCGAGATCCTCACGGGCGAGGAGCCGCCGGCCGACACCCGCAGGTGGTTCGGGCCCGGTCGCGACGCCGGTCGCGACGAGGCCGCGCGCCTGCTCGAGGTGATCGCCGGGCGGCAGCCCGTGCACGGGCGGAACTAGGCTGGTGCTCGGACCCGGGTCCGGCTCGAGGAGGCGCCCGCCATGTCACCGCAGACCCACACCAGCCCGTACGACGTCCTCGTCGTCGGCGCCGGCCCGACCGGCCTGATGGCGGGTCTCGTCGCCCACCGCCGCGGACTGCGCACCCTCGTCGTCGACGCGAAGGACGGGCCCACGCGGGAGTCGCGGGCACTCGTCGTGCAGGCGCGCAGCCTCGAGATCCTCGACCAGCTCGGACTCTCCGAGCCCGTGCTCTCCGCCGACACCCTCGCCACCGGGATCCGGATCGGCGATGCGGCCTCACCCGTGCGCATCGACGTCGCGCCTCTCCAGGAGGGGCGGACGCCGTTCCCCGGTGTCCATGTCTACGAGCAGTCCCGCACCGAGCACCTCCTCTCCGCGGCGCTCGAGGAGGAGGGGTGCCCGGTCCGGTACGGGCACGAACTGCGCTCGTTCCTCGTCGGCGGTGCCGACGCACCCGACGGCGTCGAGGCGATCGTGGACGGGCCGACAGGGCCGCATCGGATCCGTGCGCGCTGGCTGATCGGGGCCGACGGGGCGAGCTCGCCCGTGCGCCATCAGCTGGGCCTCGCCTTTGAGGGCGTCACGGACGACGCGACCTTCTGCGTCGCGGACCTGCGCGGAGTGGAGGGGGTACCCGAGTCGGCGCTCTCGGCGCGCTTCGGCGAGCGCCATTTCGCGGTCGTCTTCCCCATGGGCCCCGGCGGCCACGCCCGTCTGATCTGGCTGCACGGGGCGGCGCACCCCTCCGCACAGGATGCGCTGGCCGGGGCGCAGGAGGACCTCGGCATCACGTATTCGCACGTGGACTGGTTCTCCTCCTACCGCGTGCACCATCGCGTGGCCGAGCGCTTCCGGGTCGGTCCCGTGCTACTGGCGGGGGACGCCGCGCACGTGCACTCGCCCGTGGGCGGCCAGGGCATGAACACCGGACTGCAGGACGCCCACGGCCTCGCCCACCTGCTAGCGGACATCACCGAAGGGCATCTGGCGTCGGACGCGATCGAGCGCTACGAGGCGGAGCGGCGACCCGTCGCGCTCACCCTCATCCGCGCGACGGACACCGCCTTCGGGCTCATCGCGCGCACCGGCCCGGTGCACGCGTTCGCGCGGCGCAGGCTGCGGGACCTCGCCGGTGTGCTCGCGCCGCGCCTGCTCGCCTCCTCACAGGGACCGCGGATCGCGGGGTGGCTCGGCCAGTACCGCATCCGGTACCACGCGACGACCAAGGGCGGCACCCTCCCGCGGTGGGCGCGCGACCGGATCGTGGGCTTGCGCCTGCCCCCGACGCCCCACAACGCCGAACACCTGCGCGCGATGAGCTGGCGGCTGCTCGTCCACGGCGCCCGCGCCGAGCGCCCGGCCGCCGTGCCGGACTGGATCGAGGGTCCCTTCACGCTCCCTGCCGATCCCACGGGCAGCGCCCGACCCGACCGGCTGCTGCTGGTGCGGCCCGACGGGTTCGTCGCGGCCGCCTGGCCGCTGCACGCCGCGGCGAGCGCGGACGCCGACGTCCGCGAGGCCCTCACCGCCCTCGGCGTCGTCGGCTGAGGCCAGAGGTCAGCTTTCAGGTCTCAGGCCTGGCCACCGTCGAAGTACTCGCGCACCTCGGCGGGCACCTCCGGGATGTCGTACGGAACCCCGCCGTGGCGGATGGACTCCGCGCCGTAGACGCCGGTGGCGACGGCCTCGCGCGCGGCGATCACGGAGACGTCGGTCGCGCCGCCCTCGCGCACGAAGCGCAGGAACTCGCCCACGAGGTTCGGGTCGGCGCCGCCGTGCCCGCCGTCCCCGCGGTCGATGACCTCGACGTCGTCGGGACTGCCGGGTCCGCCCTTGCGGGATTCCCAGATGTGGATCTGGTCGCCGCCGCCGTCGCCCATGTTCTCGATGCGGCCGGCGTCGCCGATCACCGTGTAGTTCCGCCAGTAGTCGGGCGTGAAGTGGCACTGCTCGTAGGAGGCGAGCACGCCGTTGTCGAGCCTCATGTTGAGCATCGAGATGTCCTCGACGTCGATCGTGGGGTTGAGGTCCTTCTGCTCCGTGGGCGGCCAGGTCTCGGCGTCGAACCAGTCCCACATGCGCCGGTCGGAGTTGTCGCGGCGGTCGCTGATGTCGCCGTAGACGGCGAGGTCGCCGATGCCGGAGACACGACGGGTGTAGCCGCCGGCGAGCCAGTGGATGACGTCGATGTCGTGGGCGCCCTTCTGCAGCAGCAGGCTGGTGGCCCGCTCCCGCTCGGCGTGCCAGTCCTTGAAGTAGAAGTCGCCGCCGGCGCCCACGAAGTGGCGGCACCAGATGGCTCGCACGCGCCCGATCCGCCCGGAGTCGACGATCGCCTTGAGCTGGCGGATCACGGGCATGTGGCGCATGTTGTGCCCGACGAACAGGCGGGTGCGCTTCTCCATCGCGAGCCGCAGCATGGCGTCGGTGTCCTCGACGCGGATCGCCATCGGCTTCTCGGTGAAGGTGGGGATGCCGGCGCCGAGGGTCTGCAGGGCGATCCCGGCATGGGCGAAGTCGGGGGCCAGGACCATCACCGCGTCGACCTCGTGCTCGGCCAGCAGCTCGTCGACCGACGCAACATAGGCGACCTCCTCGCCGAAGCGAGTGCGGGCGTCCTCTCTGCCCCGCTCCGAGGGGTCGGCGACGACCGTGACCCGCGAGCCCTCCCCCGGCCTGTGCGCATGCCGCGAGAGGCCGCCGCGCGCCCCGAAGCCGATGATGCCGATCCGCAGGTCCTCCATGGGGACCACTCTCCTTCGCGATGGTGGGGGTCGCCGCCCGGTCCGGGGGTCGACGCTCGCGCGTCCTCCCATCCCCTGTCGGTCATCGGACCGCACGAGGACCCTATGGCCTGCGGCGTTCTTGCAGGCGGAAGGATCCCTCAGTCGTCTCGGATGATCACGATTCGGTGAATGGATTTACACAGCGACCAAGATCATTTACGGTCATGCACAGCCTGTCAAGCAGCGAGGCCTGGCAGGGAGGCCGACCGGCCGCCGCATGAACTGCGAGGAGATCCATGATCCAGACGATGCCGGCCGCAGCCGCGGAGGAGGAGGCGATCGCCCTGCAGGCGCAGGGCGGGAGCAGCTCGAGCCGCAGCGGTGAGAAGAGCCGTCGCAGCAGGAGGGGGCGCACTCCGCGGAAGCCCAAGGACGCGTTCGGGGTGCGCCTGCGCCGCGACTGGCAGATGCTCGTCCTGATGGTCCCCGGGGCACTGTGCCTGCTGCTGTTCTTCTACATCCCGATCCTCGGCAACGTGATCGCCTTCCAGGACTACCAGCCGTACCTCAAGATCACCGAGGCGCCGTACATGGCGATGCAGAACTTCATCGACCTGTTCGACGACAGCCGCTTCTTCCTCGCCCTGAAGAACACGCTGATCCTCGCGGTCGTCCAGCTGGTGCTGTTCTTCCCGGTGCCGATCGTGCTCGCGCTCGTCGTGGACTCGATGGTCACCCCGCGCCTGCGCAAGGCGTTCCAGTCCATCGTCTACCTCCCCCACTTCCTCTCGTGGGTGCTGGTGATCGCCCTCTTCCAACAGATGCTGGGCGGTGCGGGCTTCATCAACAAGTTCCTGCTGACCCACGGCATGGACGCGATCCCGTTCATGACCAACCCCAGCACGTTCCCGCTGCTGATCGCTCTCGAGAACATCTGGAAGGACGCCGGCTGGGGCATGATCATCTTCCTCGCGGCGCTCGCGAGCATCGACGCCTCGCTCTACGAATCGGCCGCGGCCGACGGCGCGGGGCGCTTCCGCCGCGCCTGGCACATCACGCTGCCGGGCATGCGCCCCGTGATCGTGCTGCTGCTGATCCTGAACCTGGGCTCGATCCTCACCGTCGGCTTCGAGCAGTTCATCCTCCAGCGCGACGCCGTGGGCGCCGATGCCTCGGAGGTCCTGGACACCTACGCCTACTACACGGGCGTGATCGGCGGCGACTGGTCGATGGGTGCGGCCGCCGGTCTCGCCAAGGGAGTGGTCGGCACGATCCTCGTCCTGCTGGCCAACAAGTTCGCCCACATGCTCGGCGAGGACGGCATCTACCGAGGGAGCGCGCGATGAGCGAGCACATGACCATGCCGGCCCCCGAGGTCGACGAGAACGACGCCGCGGCCCCGTCGGCCGGCTCCGCGGCCCACCGATCCGCCGCCGGGGCCGCGTCCGACGACCGCTCCCTGCACGAGCGGATCTGGGCCCGCGCCTTCGGGCGCAGCGAGCGGGCCGCCTGGATGGAGAAGCCGACCCCCGGGCTCACCGTTCTCAAGGGCCTGCTGATCGCGATCGTGACGATCTCGATTGTGGTGCCGATGCTCGTGGTCGTCTCGACCTCGTTCGCCTCGAGCGACCAGATCCGCGACGCCGGCGGGTACGTGCTGTTCCCGACCGATCCGACCCTCGAGGCCTACCGCACGATCTTCAAGAGCCCGCTGGTCTTCCGGGCGATCGGCGTGAGCGCGTTCATCACCGTGGTGGGCACCCTGCTCGCGCTGTTCGTGACCATCACGATGGCCTACGCGCTCAGCCGCCCGGTGCTCTTCGGCAAGCCGATGCTGATGGCGATCATCGTGACCCTGTTCTTCAGCCCCGGCCTGATCCCGATGTACCTCATGGTCAAGGAGCTGCACCTGCTGAACACGATCTGGTCGCTGATCCTGCCCGGGCTGTTCGCGGGCTTCAACTTCATCGTCATGCGCTCCTTCTTCATGGGCATCCCCAAGGAGCTGCTGGAGTCGGCGAAGATCGACGGCGCGAGCGACTTCACCATCCTGCTGCGGATCGTGCTGCCCCTGTCCAAGGCCGTGATCGCCGTGATCGGCCTGTTCTACGCGGTGGGCTTCTGGAACTCGTTCTTCAACGCCCTGCTGTACATCAACGACCAGTCGCTGTGGCCGATCCAGATGATCCTGCGCAGCTACGTCATCCAGGGCTCCTCGATGACCGCCGACACCCTCGGCGTCTCGCAGGCCCCTCCCCCGCAGTCGATCAAGATGGCCGTCGTCGTCGTGGCGCTCGCGCCGATCGTGGTCGTGTACCCGTTCCTCCAGAAGTACTTCTCCAAGGGCGTCATCACCGGCGCCATCAAGGGCTGAGCAGCGCTCACGCCGGCGCACCCGCGCCTCTCTCCCTCTCCCCTCCTGCTCCGCAGCGGCTTCGCTGCGGCCCTGATGAAAGGACACACCATGAGCTTCGAGATCGGACGTCGTCAGCTCCTCGCCGCCGGAGGCGCCGCTGCGGTCGCCGTCGGCGCGGGCGCCTGCACCGCGAGCTCCAGCCGATCCGGCGGTGCGAAGAAGTCGGCCGAGGTCGAGCTTCCGACCTACAAGACCCTCGACGGCCTCACGCCGGACCTGAAGGGCAACGAGAAGGGCCTGCACAACGTCTTCCTGAAGGCCCCCGAGAAGCTCCTGAAGACCACGGACAAGAAGCCGATCACCTCGGGCACCATCACGGCGCTCACGCAGACCTTCCAGACGCCCCCGCCGCCGATGAAGTCCAACCCGTTCTGGAAGAACCTGAACTCGCAGCTCGGCGGCACCCTGGACATGCAGGTCGTCATCGACTCCTACCCGGACAAGTTCGCGACGATCCTCGCCTCCGGCGACCTGCCCGATCTCATGTGGGTGCCGCCGAACCAGGGCATCCCGAACATCGGCCCGATGCTCGAGTCGCAGTTCACCGACCTCACCGAGTACCTCTCGGGCGACAAGGTCCTCGAGTGGGGCAACCTCGCCGCGCTCACGCCGAGCTCGTGGCGCACCGCCGTGGTCAACGGCAAGATCTGGGGCGCCCCGATCCCCTCGACCCCCTTCGGGCAGGTCTACCTCGGCAACCCCGACGTGTGGGACGACGTCGACGGCTTCTCGTTCAACGACGCCGACGAGTTCCTCGAGAAGTGCAAGGACGTCTCGATCAAGGGCAAGCGCTGGGCGCTCGAGCCCTTCCTGCCCAACGCCTTCCACATGTTCGGCGAATGGTTCGGCGTGCCCACCGGGTACCGCGTGAACAAGGACCGCACCCTCACCGCGCAGTACCAGACCGACGAGTACCTCGAGACCCTCGAGTACGCGCAGAAGGTCTTCAAGGCAGGCGTCTTATACCCGGACCTGAACCTTGCCGAGTCCTCCCAGTACTTCGCCAACGGCACCATCGGCGCGATCGTCTCCGTGGGACCGCGCGGCGCCTCCGAGTACCGCAGCTACAACAAGGACCTGCTGGCGGACATCCTCATCCCCTTCGCCGCGGACAAGGACCGCACCCCGGTCTACGACATGGGCTACGGGACCGTGGGATTCACGCCGCTGAAGAAGACCGACGACGAGAAGAAGATCCGCGAGCTGCTGGACGTCATCAACTACCTCTCCGCCCCCTTCGGCACCGAGGAGTACATGGTCACGCACTGGGGCCGCAAGGGTGAGGAGTACGAGGTCAAGGACGGCAACTACGTGCTCACCGACGACGGCGAGACCAACGTGCCGGGCCTGCAGAGCGCCATCCAGATCATGGCCTCGGGCGAGGGCGTCATCTACAACCCCATCGCCGACGACTCCGAGTACATCTACGAGCAGGAGAAGAAACTGCTCGAGAACGCTGCGCAGTCCCCGATCAAGGGCCTGTACTCCGACACGGCATCGTCCAAGGGCACGGAGATCACCACGCGCCTGACCGACGTGCGCGACGACGTCATCCAGGGCCGCAAGACCATCGACGACTTCAAGAAGGCCCTGAAGACCTGGGAGGAGGGCGGCGGCAAGAAGATCCTCGAGGAGTACGCCGAGGTCCTCCCCGCCGACGTCCCGGTCACCAAGGACCCCAAGACCAAGTGACCGGCTGAGGCCGACGGCCGGGCCGTCGGGCGATGCATTCGTCCGACGGACCGGCCGTTCCGCGCTCAGGCGAGGTGGGCGGCCGAGGCCTCCATCTCCTCGCGCCAGGCCGCGTGCAGCTGCTGCAGGTGCCCGAGCGCCTCGGGGTGCTCGGCCGAGACGTCCCGGGTCTCGTCGAGGCCCGCGAGGTCGTCGGTCGCAGGGCTCAGCTGCATGCCGCTGCCGATGTCCGTGTGCTCGACCTGGAGGATGCTCGCCCGAGCCCGGGACTCCGGGTCCACGAACCGCAGCTTCCAGTCGCGCGTGCGCACGGCCCACTGGAAGCCGGTGTCGAAGTGCAGGACGTCGTGCACCGGCGCCTCGGGGTCGCGCATCGAGTCGCGAAAGTCGATCCCGTCGCACACGTCCTCGGCGCCCAGGGGGACGCCGCTGGCGCCGATGAACGTCGGCATCAGGTCGAGCGAGCTGACCAGCGCCTTCGACACGGAACCGGGTTCGGTCGCACAGGGCCAGGAGATGATCAGCGGAGTCCGCACGCCGCCCTCGTAGAGGGTGTACTTGCTGCCCTCGAGCGGGGTGTTGCGCCCGTAGTTGCAGTGCGAGCCGCCGTTGTCGGTCATGTAGACCACCACGGTGTTCTCGCGCTGCCCGGTCTCCTCGAGGTGCGCCATCAGGCGCCCGATCTCACGGTCCATGATCTCGAGCTGGGCCAGGTAGTAGGCGCGGCCGTTCTCGAGGTTCGGCTCGACCGCCCCGTCGTACCAGTCGAGGTAGTCGTTGGTCTCCGCGTCGAAGTCGGGATGGGAGGGCAGGCCGCGGGCGTCGAGCTCGTGCTGCGGCAGCTGCCAGGTGAAGTTGTGGACCGCGTTGAAGGCGACCATCGCGAAGAAGGGGCTGCCGGCGGAGGCATCGTCCAGCCCCGCGCCCGCGTCGGACCAGGTCGCATCGTCGACCCCGGCCCCGCCGTCGGCCCCGGTCGCACTGTAGGCCCCGGTCCGACCGTCGGCCCTCGGCGTGGCCGCACTGCCGCGGCCCACGAAGTCGATCGCGCGCTGGACGAACTCCTCGGTGAGGTGGCGCTCGCAATCGACCTCCCAGGTCTCCTTGCCCTCGCCCACCCACATCGGGGAGACCCCGTGGCGCTTGGCGGCCTCGCCGTAGCCCTCCTTGTGCGCACGCGAGTGGTGGAGGTAGTGCAGGCGGCCCATCGAGAGCGCGGCGACGCCGTAGAAGGAGGTGTCGAAGCCGTGGTGGGGCGGGCAGGCGCGATCGCCGGGCTTGTCCTGGCCGTAGTGAATCTTGCCGAAGTAGCCCGTGCGGTACCCGCGCTCCCCCAGCAGCTCGGCGAGGGACGGCACGGCCTGCGGGGGCATCGCGGAGTCCGTGAACCAGTGCGCGCCCCAGCGCTCCTGGTACTGGCCGGCGATGAGGCCCGCGCGCGACGGGCTGCAGATCGGTGCGGTGACGTACGCGTTGTCGTACAGCCGCCCCGAGGCCGCGAGGGCGTCGAGGTGCGGTGTGGAGACATCCGGGTCGCTGCCGCGCAGACCCAGATCGCCGTACCCGTGGTCGTCCGAGACGATCAGCAGGATGTTCTGGCGCTGATCAGGGGCGCCGCCAGTCGAGCTCGTGTCAGGCATCCGTTCCTCCGTCGGTGATGTCGGCGCGATGAGCGCGCCGGGGTAGGCCGGTGGACGTGCGCTCAGTCGAAGACCGGGCGATCGGCGAGGGCGAGCCGGGCGGGGATCGCGTCGAGGTCCAGCAGCAGCACCTCGTTGCGGCCCTTGCGCACCCAGGGCGCGGGGACGTACAGCGACTGCTGGGGTCCGACGCTCCAGTACCGGCCCACGCAGTGCCCGTTGACGTAGGCGACGCCATGGCCGGCAGCGGAGAGGTCCAGGTGCGCGTCGGCACTGCGCTCGGCCTCGAAGGAGGCGGCGACCAGGACGGGCAGGTCATCGGCGGGCGCGTCCGACGGAGGTCGCGCGGCGGACTGCGCAATGGGCTCCGCCTTCGCGACGATGCCGGCGAGCTCCTCCCCCATCTCCACGAGCGGCCAGGGGTCGGCCTCCCAGTCGCCCAGGAAGCGCACGCGGTCCCAGACGCCGCGCAGGATGCCTTTGCGTCCGCCCAGGTAGGGGCCGAAGTTCACGCGCCCCAGGTTCTCCACGAGGATCTCCACGCGCACCGTGCGATGCCCGCCCTCGGGCAGCAGACGGTCCATGAAGGGAGCGAGCTCGACGACGGCGGGATCGGTCTCCCCGGCCAGGGTCCCGTCGACCGCGCCCCGGGCGCCGATGCCCACGGAGCCGACGGCGATCCCGTCGACGTAGACCCACGCGCGGTCAGCGAGGCCGAAGAGCTTCAGGGGCGCAAGGGTCCGGGTGCCGTCGGCGCGGTCGGAGGCCTCGATCTCGACGTCCCGTGAATACCGGAGGATCCCGCGCTCGAGGCCGAGGTCCTCGAAGGCGGGCGGCACGACGTGGGTGGGAGCGGTGCGGGTGAAGCGCTCGGTGGCGCGCAGCGGCACCACGCGCTCGATCTGCGCCTCGCGAGCGCCCAGCGCGGCCGGCTCCGCGTCGAGGCCCAGCTCGGCCAGCTGTTCGGTGAGCGGGGGCAGGTCCCGGTGTCGGCCGATGACCTCGCGGAAGGCGTGGAACTTCTCGGTGAGACGGCCGTCCTCGGCGATCGGGGCGTCGTAGTCGTAGCTCGTGGTCGTGGGCTGCAGGACGCCGTCGTGGTTCGCCCCCGCGGTGAGCCCGAAGTTCGTGCCGCCCAGCGCCATGTAGAAGTTCACGCTCATGCCGGCCGCGAGCATGTCCTCGAGCTCTGCGGCGGCGCTGCCCGCGTCCCTGCTGTGGTGCCCCTCGCCCCAGTGGTCGAACCAGCCGTTCCAGAACTCCATGCACATCAGGGGCTGTGCCGGCAGCTCGCGCGCCGCCATCTCGAGGACGTCCCGCGTGCGGGAGCCGAAGTTGACGGTGGGCAGCGCGCCGTCGATCGTCCCGGCGGTCAGCCACATCCGCGCGGGTCCGTCGGACGTCACCAGCAGCTCCTCGATACCGCGGGCGCGGAGGCCTTCGCGCAGGTGCGCGAGGTAGAGGGTGTCGTCGCCATAGGAGCCGTACTCGTTCTCGACCTGGACCATGACGACGTTGCCGCCGCGGCACGCCTGGCGCTGCGCGATCACGGGGATCAGCTGGTCGAACCAGTCGTCGACCAGCCGCAGATAGGCCTCCTCGCGGGTGCGCAGGCGCACGCCCTGCTCGCGCAGCACCCAGCCGGGGAAGCCGCCGTTCTCCCACTCGGCGCAGATGAACGGGCCCGGGCGCACGATCGCATCCAGCCCCTCCTCCGCGGCGGTGTCGAGGAAGCGGCCGAGGTCGGCTATCCCCTCGAAGGTGACGGTCTCGGGCGCGGGCTGGTGGATGTTCCAGGCCACGTAGGTCTCCACGGTGTCGCAGCCCATCGCGACGAGGCGGCGCAGGCGGTCGCGCCACTGGTCCGGATGCACGCGGAAGTAGTGGATCGCGCCGGAGACGATCTGGTGCGGCTCGCCCCCTCGGAGGAAGCCGTCGGGTGTGGGTTCGAGCAGGGCAGGCATCGTCGGGAGTCCTCTCGGTGAACCGTTCTACAGATGCCAGTGTTCCATGGTGCGGGCGCCCGCGGGGCGAGGCCCGCGCGCCCCGCCCTGCCCTCCTCAGGCCGCGGCCTCGCGCTCCCCGAGCCACGGGGCGAGGCGGTCCTCGGCACCCAGCCACGGGGCGAGCCCGTCGGCCCACTCCTCGGGGGTCAGCAGGATGCGGCCGAAGGCGCGGCGCACGCGCTCGGCGTCGGCCGCCCCGACGCCCGTGACGACGAGCCGCGTGGTGGGCAGCTCGCGGCCGGCGTCGGCGATCGCGCCGATGGAGACCTGGCCGCCTGCGCCGTCCCACTGGCAGATGGTGCCGGGGCGGTCGGGGACCCAGAAGCGGCCGCGGCCGCGGAGCCTGCCGGCGCCGAGCTCCTCGATGTGCTCGAGCAGGCGCTCGGGGTGGAACGGCCGCTCGGATCTGAGGTCCAGGGTCCAGGTGCCGTGCGTGGTGGGACCGCCGTAGGGCTCGACGCGGCGGGGATCGCGGCGCGCCTCGGCGCGGGCGCGGGAGTGGCGGCCCAGCAGCAGGGTCTTCGGGTGGAGCGTGTGCATCGAGGCGGAGACCTGCTGCTCGGGCGCCCGGAGGTGCTCGATGAGCTCGCGGGCGGCGCCGTCGGCTCCATCGAGGACCAGCAGGTCGGCGTACTCGATCTGGGCGGCGAGGGCCTCACCCACGGCGCGCTCGTCGCCGTCGGCCCACTGCAGGCCGCGCTCGGCCAGGGTGTCGTCCTCGAGGAGGTCGTGCACGGCGGTGCGCATGTCGACGACGGCGGCCGACGACCCCAGGTGCCAGCCCTGCCGCCCCGGCAGGATCGTGCGCACGACGACCTCGGGGTCGGCGCTGATCGGCGGGGCGAGCAGCAGCCCGTTCCAGCGGCTCTCGGCGGCCAGCCGCCCGAGCAGCGGGATCGCGTCCTCGCGCATGGCGCACGAGACGCACGGGTGGTCGAGCTCGACGAGGGAATCGTCGATCACGCGCTCGGCGTCACCGAGCACGCGGCGCAGCGCACCGTGCTCCGCGTCGACCTCGTAGCGCAGGGCCAGCATGCCGGGGCGCTCGAGCAGCAGGCTCGTGACCAGCACGTCCCGCAGCACCGGGTCGATGGCGGAGATCAGGCTGACGGGCAGGGAGCCGGCGTCGGGCAGGGGGCGCAGCGGCCCTCGGGCATCGGGGCCGCCGTTCGCGGCATCGTTCGCGGACATCCGTCGCGACCTCACTTCTTGACGAGAATGATTATCAGTAGTTAGTCTCCTCCATCATGACCCAGCGTTGTCAAGTCACCGGCGCCGAGCCGCGGATGGGACGGAACGTCTCCCACTCCCACCGCCGCACGCCTCGCCGCTTCAGCCCGAACATCCAGCACAAGAAGTACTTCGCCCCGTCGCTCGGCCGCACCGTGCGCCTCACGCTCTCGGCCAAGGGCATCAAGATCATCGACCGGCGCGGCATCGACGCGGTGGTCCAGGAGCTGCTCGCCCGGGGCGAGAAGGTCTGAGGCCGAGGGGCCGAGGGGCCGGCGGATCTGCGTTCGACGGTCGGGCGGTCGGGCGTGCCGACGGGCCGACAGCCGACGGCCGACGGGCGGCACACCGTCGTCGATGTGAGGTGCGAGCACCTCTGACATCGAGACGGGGCGGCCAGGCGTCGTACGGGGCACGGAAGGAACCGGGGCACGCGATCTCATGCAGGCGGCCCTGCCTCCGCCGAGTCGAGCGCCGCGTCTCGCAGCACCCCTCGCGTCCCCGCTCCTCGATCACCGGTCCTCACCATCCCGCGCAGCGTCGTCGGCCCTGCGCCCATCGATCCATCCACCACGACCCCGCAGGAGGGCACCCATGAGTCGTCGCAACGACGTCCGCCAGACCGTGAAGATGCGTTCCACGGCCGGCACAGGTTTCACCTACATGACCACCAAGAACAGGCGGAACACCCCCGATCGCCTCAGCATGCGCAAGTTCGATCCGCGCGTGCGCGAGGTCGTCGAGTTCCGGGAGGAGCGCTGATGGCGAAGACCTCGAAGATCGCGGCCGACGAGCGCCGACGCACGGTCGTCGCGAAGTACGCCGAGCGTCGGGCCGCTCTCAAGCGCGCGCTCAAGGACTCGGCCGCCTCCCCCGCGGAGCGCGCCGAGGCCCAGCGTGCCCTGCAGGCGCTCCCCCGCGACGCAAGCCCGACGCGCCTGCGCAACCGCGACGCGATCGACGGGCGACCGCGCGGCCATCTGCGCCGCTTCGGACTCTCGCGCGTCCGCTTCCGGGCCGCCGCGCACCGCGGCGAGCTGCCCGGCATCACCAAGTCCAGCTGGTGAGCCCAGGTCGTCGGCCGATCCGCCGACGACCATCGGCTCCGCACAGCATCCCACCCCCGACACCTCGAAGGAGGCCTTCATGAAGAAGGGCATCCACCCCGACTACCACCACGTCGTGTTCCGCGACGCCGGCGCCGGGCACTCGTTCCTCACCCGCTCGACCGTCACCTCGGACAGGACCGTGCTGTGGGACGACGGCCGCGAGTACCCCGTCATCGACGTGGAGATCTCGTCCGCCTCGCACCCCTTCTACACGGGCAGCGCCCGCGTGGTCGACACCGCCGGACGCGTCGAGAAGTTCCGTCGCCGCTACGGTACGAAGACCGCCGGCACGCAGAGCGCCGGCGCATCCACCCAGGAGGCCACCCGATGAAGGTCCGCAACTCCCTGCGCGCGCTGAAGAGCCAGCCGGGATCGCAGGTCGTCCGCCGACGCGGGCGCACCTTCGTGATCAACAAGAGGAACCCGCGCCTGAAGGCCCGGCAGGGCTGAGCCCGAGGGCGGGGGTCCGATGAGGGCGGCGCTGCCCGCTGGGGCGGCGCCGCCCGATGTCGTCAGCGGCGCGGCCCGACGAGGCTGGCGCCGCCCGTCTTCGAGCATTTGGGCGGGTCTGCGGACCATTCACACCACTGAATGGTCC
>NZ_JBHTSV010000027.1:0-49955 GCF_042794925.1 Brachybacterium sp. NPDC056505 | reverse complement strand
GGGGGGCGCCCCCCCGCCCCCCCCACAACCCCGCCCGCCGCGCGCCCGCCGCGCCCCGTGAGTCTTACAAAATCGTTGCCATGGCGCGCTATGGCAACGATTTCGTACCACTCGCGGTCCGCCCGCAGTCGCGTCCGCGCTCGTGCCCGCACTCGAGCCCACGCTCCCGTCCGAGCTGGGCCCACGGCGCTCCGTGGGCGCGACGGGTGGTCGCCTCTTGACGCGGGCGCTCCCGCCATTTAGTTTCGTCGCGTAAGTAATCGGGCGTCGAGGTCGACTCCCCGGAACCGCCGATGCCGCCGCAGAACGCTCGCGTATCGGACGTCACCACCAGCCGCACGACGGTCCGAGCCGTACGCACCCGCACAGCCCGCATTCGCACAGCCCGACCCGCACAATCCATCCGGGCATCCCGCCCGGGCATCCCGCCTCCGCACCGCCGGGCGGGATCGCGGGTCCGGACGTCGGCCGAGGACCCCGCCCGTCGCCGCCCACGAGAGGACAACGATGTCTGCCGCATCCACAGTCGGGCCTCCGCCCGCACGACGCAAGCACCGGGACGACACCCGCCTGGCGCTGCTGTTCATCCTGCCGGCGAGCATCGGCCTGCTGGTGTTCCTGGTCTGGCCGCTGCTGACGGGCCTGTACTACTCGCTGACCGAGTACTCGATCCTCACGCCCCCGAAGTGGGTGGGCCTCGAGAACTACACGAACATGCTCAGCGACCCGGTGTTCTGGAAGTCGCTGCGGGTCACCGTGCTGTACGTCGTCATCAACATCGGCGTGCAGACGGTGCTCGCGCTCCTCATCGCCGTCCTCATGCAGCGCCTCACGCAGAACACGTGGCTGCGCTCGCTCGTGCTCACCCCGTACCTGGTCTCCAACGTGGTGGCCGCGATCGTGTTCCTCTGGCTGCTGGACTCGCAGCTTGGCATCGTGAACCTGATCCTGCAGGGCATCGGCTTCGACCCGGTCTCCTTCTGGGCCAACGAGAAGTGGGTGATCCCCACGATCGCGCTGGTGAACGTGTGGCGGCACATGGGCTACACGGCCCTGCTGCTCTTCGCGGGCCTGCAGTCGATCCCCGAGCAGCTCTACGAGGCGGCGCGCACCGAGGGCGCCGGCGAGTGGCAGCTGTTCCGCCGCATCACCCTGCCGCTGCTCCGGCCGATCCTCGCGCTCGTGCTGATCATGTCGATCATCGGCAGCTTCCAGGTCTTCGACACGGTCTCTGTGACCACGCAGGGCGGACCGTCGGACGCCTCGAAGGTGCTGCAGATGTACATCTACGAGAACGCCTTCGGGCAGTACCAATTCGGGTACGCGTCCGCGCTCTCGGTGGCGCTGCTGGTGATCCTCATGGTCATCACCTTCGCCCAGTACTTCCTGACCCGTGCCGGCCAGTCGGACCTGGACTGAGAGGACGCCCAGATGAGCACCGCCACTCCCGCCGTCGGCCCGTCGGCCGCCTCCCCCACCGGCCGCGCCGGCTCTGCCGGCTCCGCCGGACGCACGGACACTACGGGGCCCGACGCCCCCACGGGCCCGTCGTCCTCCCCCGCCTCCGGCACCGCCCGCGCGCGCCGCCGCCGGCCCCTGTCGCCAGGACGGATCATCGCCTGGATCGTCATGATCGTGATCCTCCTGGTGACCCTGTTCCCCTTCTACTGGATGCTGCGCACGGCGCTGTCCTCGAACACGGCGCTGGCGACCGACCCGACCAGCCTGCTGCCGGTCGACTTCTCGCTCGGCGGATTCGAGCGCGTGTTCGGGCTGCAGGACGTGGAGACCGCGGTCTCCCAGGGCGGCTCGGGCGCGTCGATCAACTTCTGGCGCTACCTGCTGAACTCGGTGATCGTCGCGACCGTGATCACCGTGGTGCAGACCTTCAGCTGCGCGATGGCCGCCTACGCCTTCTCGCGTCTGCGCTGGAGGGGCCGCGAGACCGTGTTCCTCATCTTCCTGGGCGCGATGATGATCCCGCAGATCTTCACGCTGCTGCCCAACTTCATCCTCATCAAGAACCTGCACCTGGTGGACACGCTGGTGGGCATCATGCTGCCCACCCTGTTCATCTCGCCGTTCGCGATCTTCTTCCTGCGCCAGTTCTTCAACAACATCTCGCGCGAGGTCGAGGAGGCCGCCCTCATCGACGGCGCGTCCAAGCCGCGCGTGTTCTTCACGCTGATCCTGCCGATCAGCTCCGCGCCGTTGGCGACGCTCGCGCTGCTGACGTACATGACGGCGTGGAACGAGTACTTCTGGTCGCTGATGGTCTCCTACACGGACTCCTCGCGCGTGCTCACCGTCGCGCTCGGCGTCTTCCGCGCGCAGTCGCCCCAGACGGGCACGGACTGGGCGGGCCTGATGGCCGCGACTCTGGTCGCGGCGGCGCCCATGCTGATCCTCTTCGTGCTGTTCGCGAAGCGGATCGTGAACTCCATCGGCTTCAGCGGGATCAAGTGAGGGACGCACCCATGACACGCACGACACCTCGTTCCCCCGGCCGCGCGCTCACCCGTCGGTCCCTGCTCGGCGGCACCGCCGCGCTCGGCGCGGCGGCCGCGACGGGCTCCCTCGCCGGCTGCGGAGGCGGCGCCGCCGCGAGCGGCACGACGCGACTGGACTACTGGCTGTGGGACGCCAACCAGCTGCCCGGCTACTCCCGCGCGATCGACCTCTTCATGGAGCGCAATCCCGACCTCGACGTGCGTATCACCCAGATGGGCTGGGACGACTACTGGACCAAGCTCACCGCGAGCTTCGTCGCCGGTGCCGGGCCCGACGCCTTCACCGACCATCTGGGCCGGTATCCGGAGTTCCTCAAGCTCGAGGTGATCGTGCCGCTGGACGACTTCGCCCCGATCGCCGAGATCCCCGACGACCAGTACCAGCCGGGCCTGCAGGAGCTGTGGACCGGGCAGGACGGCAAGCGCTACGGCCTGCCCAAGGACTACGACACGATCGCGCTGATGTACGACGCGAAGACGCTGAAGGAGGCGGAACTCTCCGCCGACGACCTCGAGGGCCTGGACTGGAACCCGCAGGACGGCGGGAGCTTCGAGAAGGTCCTCGCGCGCCTGGCCAAGGACACCAGCGGCAAGCGCGGCGACGAGGAGGGCTTCGACCCGAAGAGCGTCGCCCGCTACGCCCTCGCGGCAGATCCGGCCACCGACTACACGGGCCAGACCACCTGGTCGCCCTTCGCCTTCTCCACCGGATGGACGTTCACCGACGAGAAGACCTGGGGCACCCGTTTCAACTACGACGACCCCGACTTCCAGGCGACCATGGACTGGTACTTCGGACTCGTCGACAAGGGTCTGCTGGCGCCCTTCGGCCTGTTCGGAGACTCCAGCCCCGCCGAGACCCAGATCCAGGGCGGCAAAGCGGCCGTCGCCCTCGCCGGCTCGTGGATGATCGGCACCTACGCGGGCCTCGAGGGCGTGGACCTGGGCATCGCTCCCCTGCCGGCCGGCCCGATCGGGCATCCGATGTCGATGTTCAACGGCCTGGGCGACTCGATCTCCTCGCAGTCGGAGCACAAGGAGGAGGCCGCGCGTCTGGTGGCGTTCCTGGGCTCGGACGACGCCCAGGAGATCATCGGCTCGCGGGCCATCGTCTTCCCCGCCTCCGACGCCGGCACCGCCGCCGCCGTGAAGGCCTACGAGGACAAGGGCCTGGACGTCTCCCCGTACACCGACCGCGTGAAGAAGGGCGAGACGGGGCTCTATCCCCTCGTGGAGAACGCTGCTCGGATCACGTCGATCATGCAGCCGGCCTTCGACGACCTCTGGATGCGCAAGACGAAGGCCGACTCCTTCACCGCCTACAACGACAAGGTCAACGCCCTGTTCGAGTGAAGGGCGGGGGCGCGGCGCGACTCCACGGCCCCTCGGTTCCGCGCTGGACGCACGGACTGGACGCACCGAGAGGTGAGAAGTCGTCGTCATAAGGGCGGTTTGACGACGTCTTCTCACCTCTCGCGGGCGCCTCATGCATTCCTTCGACGCCGCATCTCGCGCCGGCGACCTGTCGTCATGGCTCCATCAGGAGCCGATGGCGTGCCGCCCGAGCTCGCCGCGGCGCCGCTCTGACCTCACCGCCCGCGCTGGGCCCGAGCCCGCAGCCGCCGTCGTGCGGCGGCGCGCCGCCTCTCAGGCGTCGTCGCGCCCGCCGATGAACCGGCGCAGGGCGATCACGGCGGCACCGCGGGTCCAGTCGTCGAAGTCGGCGGGGAGGAAGCGCACGAGCACGTCGCGCTGTACGCGGGCGAGGTGCGCGCGCAGGGCGACGTCGAACTCGTCGCCCACGCGCAGGAGGTCCACGGCCTCGCCGCCCAGGATCAGGGCGTCCGGGTCGAGCACTCCGACGAGTCCGGCGCCCGCGACCGCGACCGCGTGGGCGACATCGGCGGCGACGTCGAGCGCGGCCGGATCGCCGGCGCGGGCCGCGCGCACGAGGGCGTCGAGGCCGTGCGCCTCCGATGCCCCGGCGGCTCCGCCGGCGCCGCCGGCGCCGGCGCCGACCCCGCCATCCGCCTCCGACACCCCGACGACGCCGCGCGCCCGTGCCGCGTCGAGGATGTGCGCGGTGCTCGCGACCTGGCGCAGCAGCACGCCGCTGCCGTCGCGGGCGATGGTGGGCAGGGTGCCGGTGAGTCCGGCGAGGTGGGTGCGGCCGCGGTGGACCTCGGCGTCCTCGACGCTGCCCACGCCCACGCCGGCGCCGATGGTGATGACGGCGAAGGAGCGGCGGCGTCGGCCGATGCCGAACCAGGCGTGCCCCTCGAGCAGGGCATGGAAGTCGTTGCTGACCGTCACCGGCAGGCCCAGGCGCCCTTCGAGCTCGGCGCGCAGGTGGACGGGCTCGCTCCAGCCGAGCATGGCGGAGGAGGCGACGGCGCCGTCGTCGTCGACCTGCGCGCCGATGCCCACGCCGATCCCGGCCACCCGCGGGTGGGCGGCGAGCAGCGGCTCGCACAGCTCGAGCGCGGTCGCGATGATCGTGGCCGGCTCGACGTCCTCAAGATCCCGACTGACCTCCTCGAGCGCCGTGCCGCGCACGGTGACGACCGCGGCGTAGACGCTCTGGGCGGTGATCTTCACGCCGATGAAGACCGCGTGGTCCTCGTCGACGTCGAGGGGCTGCTGCGGCCGGCCCTTGGTCTGCATCTGCGGGGGCAGCTCGCGCAGCAGACCGCTCTCGAGCAGCTCGCGGGTGACGCGGGTGAGGGTCGGCCCCGAGAGCCCGAGCAGCCTCGCGAGGTCGGTGCGGGCGTGCGGGCCGTAGCGGACCAGGTGCTCGTAGATCTCGCCGGCGGTCGCGGAGCAGGGGGCGCGCGGCGGCACACGCTCCGCGGCCGCGCCTGCCGCACCCGGTGCGCCCGCCGCGCCCGGTGCGTCCTTCGCACCCGGTGCGTCCGTCGCGCCCGGCGCCGACTCTCCCCCGCTGTCCATGTCCACAGGGTACGGAACGCGCCGGCCCGTCGCGGCCTGATCTCCGTCGCGGCCTGCGGCCCCGCCGCGACGCGTCTCCCTCAGACGGCCGCGATCCTGCGGTCCGCCCACTCCGTGACCCGCCGCGCCAGATCGAGGTCGTTCGCCGCAGCCGAGCGGCGCAGCAGCGTCGGCCGTCCGCGGTTGCCCATGGGGCCGTCGGGGCCGATGTAGGAGCCGTGCGGGAGGGGCTGGGTGGCGGCGAACAGGACGGATTCCGCGCCGCGGGCGGCGGGCATCGCGATCGGCCGGGTGACCTCGGTGACCAGGGTGTCCAGTGCGGCGGAGCCGGTCGCGTTCTGGATGTTCGTGAGCACCCACCCGGGATGCGCGATCTGCAGGTCGACCCCGGTTCCGCGCAGGGACTCGGCGAGGTCGAGCGCCCACAGCATCGCCGTCAGCTTCGAGCGCCCGTAGGAGGCGGAGATGCTCCAGCGGCCGCGCGCGAAGTCCATGTCCTCGAGGTCGATGCGTCCCGTCTTGTGGGCGTGGGAGCCGACGAGCACGATCCGATCGCGCACGAGCGGCTGGAGCATCGTGGTGAGGAGTTGGGGTGCGAGGGCGTTGACGGCGAGTGCGCGCTCGAATCCGTCGGCCGTCTCCTCGCGCCGACGGAGGACAGTGCCGGCGCCGTGCACGAGCACGTCGATGCCCCGATCGCCGACGGCCTCGGCGATCGCCGAGGCGCCCTCGCGCACCGATGCCATCGACGCGAGGTCGAGCCGGACGAGCCGGACGGCGTCCTCGCGGCCGGTCTCCCGTGCGATGCGCTCGCGCACGACCTCGCCCTTGGCCGGCGTCCGCACCGGCAGGACCAGGTCGGCGCCCCAGCGGGCGAGCTGGAGCGCCGCCTCCTGGCACAGCCCGTCGCTGCCGCCCGTGAGCACGACCAGCCCGCCGCTCAGGTCCGGCGCGTGCAGATGCTCCCACCCCATGACTGTTCGCATCTGCCCACGGTAGACGCACACCGCACATAGGCTGGTCACCATGCCCTCCACACCCGACGCCGTCGTCACCGCCGCCTCCGAGACCGCCCCCACCGACCTCACCGGCAATCCCTTCGCCGACCCCTCGACGCTGCCCTACGGCCTGCCGGACTTCGCGGCGATCCGCCCTGAGCACTTCCTGCCGGCGCTGCGCGCGGGGATCGCCGAGCAGAAGGCTCTGATCGCGCAGGTCGCCGCCGACGTGGAGCCGCCGACGTTCGACAGCGTGATCCGCCCCCTCGAGGACGGCTCGCCCCTGCTGGGGCGGACCCTGCCGGTGCTCTTCCACCTGCTGGGGGCCGACGGCACCGAGGAGCTGCAGGCCATCGAGGCGGAGATCATGCCCGAGCTGACCGCCCTCGAGGACTCGGTGTGGCTGGACGGGCGGATCTTCGCGCGGGTCGAGGCGCTCGAGCGCCACGCCGACGCCCTCGACCTGAGCTCCGAGGAGCGGCACGTCCTGGAGCGCACGCGTCTGCGCTTCGAGCTGCGCGGCGCCCAGCTGGATCCGGCGCAGAAGGCCCGGCTCGGGGAGGTCAACCAGGAGCTCTCGTCCCTGCAGACCCACTTCACGCAGCAGACGAAGGCCGACCTCCACGACGCGGCCGTGCTCGTGACCGACGAGGCGGAGCTCGCGGGCCTCGACGACTCCCAGAAGGAGGCCGCGCGCCTCGCGGCCGAGGACGCCGGGAAGGATGGCTGGCTGCTCACGCTGATCCTTCCCACGATGCAGCCGCTGCTGGCCTCCCTCACCGACCGCACGGTCCGCGAGCGCCTGTACACCGCGTCGATCGAGCGCGGCACCGAGACCTGGGACCTCGCGAAGAAGATCGCCCGGCTGCGTGCGGAGAAGGCCCACCTGCTGGGCTTCGCGGACTTCGCCGAGCTCGCGGTCGCCGACCGCACCGCGAAGACCCCGTCGGCCGTCGAGGAGTTCCTCGCGCAGATCGCCGGCCCCGCGGTGCGCAACGCCGATCGCGAGGCGGAGCGCCTGGCCGCGAGGGCCGCGCGCGACGGCATCGACGAGCTCGTCCCCTGGGACTGGTCCTTCTACTCGGAGCTGATCCGCGCCGAGGAGTTCGCGATCGACCAGGCCGAGCTGCAGCCCTACTTCGTGCTGGACCGGGTCCTCGAGGACGGCGTGTTCCGGGCCGCGCACGAGGTCTACGGGCTCTCCTTCGCTCGACGCGAGGACCTCACTCCCCCGCATCCGCTCGCTCGGATCTGGGAGGTGAGCAGGGAGGACGGCTCCGCCGTCGGCCTGTTCATCGGGGACTACTTCACGCGGCCCACCAAGCGCGGCGGCGCCTGGATGAACACGCTCGTGGACCAGTCGCGCCACGACGGCACGCTGCCGATCGTCATGAACACGATGAACGTGTCCCGCCCCGGCGAGGGCCGGCCCGCGTTCGTCTCGCTCGACGAGGTCGGCACGATGTTCCACGAGTTCGGGCACGCCCTGCACGCGCTGCTCTCGGACGTGGAGAACTCGTTCGTGGCCGGCACGGCCGTCGCCCGTGACGTCGTCGAGTTCCCCAGCCAGGTCAACGAGATGTGGGCACTGCGGGAGGGCATCGTCGAGCACTACGCCCGGCACGTCGAGACCGGCGAGGTCGTCCCGGCGGAGCTGCTGGCGAAGGTCCGCGCGGCCGAGCAGTGGAACGCCGGCTTCCGCACCCTGGAGCACGTGGCCGCGGTGACCCTGGACTGGCGCTGGCACCGCCTGAGCGAGGACACGCACATCGGCGATCCGCACGCCTTCGAGGCCGCGCAGCTCGGGGACGCGGGACTCGCGCATCCGCTGATCGCCCCGCGCTACCGCACCGGCTACTTCCAGCACACCTTCTCCGGCGGGTACGCCTCCGGCTACTACTCCTACCTGTGGGCCGAGGCGTACGACGCCGACGCCGTCGCCTGGTACGAGGAGCAGCTCGCCGAGGGGATCTCCCCGCGCGAGGCGGGCCGACGGTTCGCCTCCGGCATCCTCTCGATCGGCGGCTCGCGCGACCTGCCCGAGGCCTACCGGGCCTTCCGCGGCCGCGGCCGCGACGCGCGCTTCCTGCTCGAGCGCCACGGGCTCGTCTGACCCCGTCGGCCCCGTCGACCCCGTCGACCCGATCCTCCCGGCCGACGGGGAGCTGATTCCCGGCGCCGACCCAGCGAACATCGAGACCACTCCAGGGATCTCTGCCATGCTCGACCCCATGACCCAGGACCAGCAGGCCGCCTCGGCCACGGAGAACCCGACCGCGCCGACGATCTTCACCGCCTACGAGATCGACGACATGCTCACGCTGAGCGACACGAGGTCGGCGGAGATCACGCGCGACCAGCTCGGCATCCCGGGCGTGCCCGGGTCCGGGCCGGCGACCGAGCACGTGACCGCGGCGGTCAATGCGGGCCTGCGGGCCCGCGGGATGCTCGTTCGCCGCGGCGGCGAGTGGGTGCTGGGGCCGCAGGGCGAGCTCGTGGCGACCACGCTCACCACGGCCGACCGCTGGCTCGGGATCGCCCTCGCGCAGGCCGCGGGCATGCGCGCGGCCTTCGTCGTGAAGGCCGGCGGCAGCGTCCTCATGCTCACGCAGGACGACCTGGACTCCTTCCAGGTCACGTCGCTGAGCGGGGCCGACGGGCGCTCCGCGGGCGATGTCCCGAAGGCTGTCGCCCGGGTCGCCACGACCTTCCTGCGCCGGGGCGCCGGCCACACCGTCAGCCTGCGCCGCACCGACATCGCGGACCCGGACTCGACGACGCCGCTCATGCTCCACGTCGAGGACGACGGCTCCTGGCAGTCGGGCCACCTGCCGTTCACCGAGGACGGCGTGCTCTCCGCCTCGCCCATCGCGCTCACGGAGGTCCAGTCCGCGATCGCCGATCTCTGGGAGCGCGGGGAGAGCGGCGGGCGATGAGCGGCGCGGACGGACACGGCGCACGCGGGAACCTGGACTGGGCGCCGGCTCTCGGGTCGTCGGGCGCCGACTCCCCGGCCGGCGACCCGCTCGCGCTCCTCGCGGCACCGGTCGCAGCAGCCCTCCGCGCGGGCCAGGCTCCGAGCGCGGAAGTCGGCGAGATCGACCCCGGCCTGGCCGACACCGCAGAGTTCTGCGAACGCTATGAGGTCCCGCTCGAGGCATCGGCGAACTGCGTGATCGTGCTGGGCCGACGCGGCGAGGCGCGCACGCATGCCGCGGTCATGGTGCTCGCGACCGATCGGGCCGACGTCAACAAGCGCGTGCGCAAGCACCTCGATGCGCGCAAGACCAGCTTCGCCGACCAGGACGAGGTCGAGGAGGCGACCGGGATGACCTCGGGCGGGATCACGCCCGTCGGCCTGCCCGAGAGCTGGCCGATCCTCGTCGACGAGCGCGTCGCCGCAGCGCCCCTGGTGGTCATCGGCGGCGGCACCCGCGGCGCGAAGCTGCTGGTGCCCGGCGCGGAGCTCGCGAGCCTGCCCGGCGCAGAGGTGCTCGACCTGATCGTCGACTGACGCGTCCGTGGGGAAGGCCCTCCGACGCCCCGTCGTCGGAGCGGAGCAGCTCGAGCGACCCATGTATGGAGTTCAGCTGCCACCGTCAGCGTCGGTGACCGCGATCGCGTCGAAGTCCTCGACCGCCAGGATCCGCGCACGGAGCACCGGTCGGCCTTCGATCATCGCCTTCAGGAGCCTATGCACGCCGTCGAGGATGATGAGCCGCCCGCCGTCCCCTTCGTACGTCTCCAGTGGGTATCTCAGATCGGCCGACATCGTCCGCTCCCATTGCTCCGAGTGGGCGCTCGGCTCCGAGGCGACGTCGATGGGTGAGACTCGGAATGGCCGGCCTCCCACGGACCAGAACGGCAGTTCCAGGTGCCAGAGAAGACCCGCAGTCTCCACATCCCGCTCAGGCAGCACCAGGGAGTGAAGGCGCTCGAGATCCCAATGGAAGTCGAGGAGGACTCCGTCCAGAACGGTGGGACGCTGGGCGAGAAGAGGAAAGGGCACTCTGTTCACAGGCTGTGCCGCTCCCTCAGCCGACGCCCGGTGCCGCGTCCTCCCGGGCCCGTCTACGAGCGCGCACCCGCGACCAGAGCCGCAGAGCACGGTAGATGAGGTACCCGCCCGCGAGCAGCGCGATCACGGCGATCACACCGGCGACGACGGGCAGGGCGATCGACAGCGCACCGACCACCAGGGCGGCCACGTCCTCGGTGCCGGAGACGGCGACGTTCGAGACGGGCTCGGGCGAGGTGTTCACGACCGCTCGGGTTGCGGCCTTCGCACCGTGGGCGCCGAGGGACGCGAGGACGCCGATGATCGCGAGCACGACCGCGTGCGTCGTGTCGGTCTCGCCGCCCAGCAGGTAGCCGATGGCTCCGCCCGCGACGGGCCGGACGACGGTGTGGACGACGTCCCAGAACGAGTCGAGGAAGGCGATCTTGTCGGCCGCGAAGTCCACGAGCAGCAGCACGGCGGTGATGACCAGCACGTCGGAGCGCTGCAGGACCTGCGGGATGTCGTCGACGCCCAGGAACCGTCCGCTCATCCCGAGCAGGAACACCATGAGGTACGGGCGCAGGCCGCTCACCCAGCCCGACCCGAGCGTCATCATCACCGCTTCCATGGGCGACAGCGTAGGCGACGGCGGCGTCGCGGCCTGCGCCCGGGCCTACCCTGGATGTATGTCTTCGACGCCCTCACCCCGCTTCCGCCGACCCGCTCCCCTGTTCGCGGCGCGCGCGGAGGAGATCCCGGGCGCGCCCGATCCGCAGCTCGCGACCGACCTGGGCCACGAGAGCGCCCGCGCGCTGCTGGACGGGGTGTACCGCAGCACCGACCCGGCAGTCGTCGAGCGGGTGCTGCACCTGGTGGAGACCGAGGGACTGGACGATCTCGCCTCGCTGTGGTCGGGCTCGCCCTCGGAGACGCTGCCCGGGGCGCTGTGGCGCCTGTACGTGCTGCACACGTGGGCGCAGCGCAACGCCCATGACGTGGTGCGCCGCTACCGCGAGGGGACGCACACGATCCCCGGCCTGCGCTACCTCGCGGGCGTCGCGGAGCCGCCGGACATCGACCAGGTCCGTGCGACCCTCGACGAGATCCTGCGCGGCGCCTTCACGGGCGACCTGCCGATCGCGCTCGGTCGCGCCGGGGCCGTCGCCGTGCTGTGCGCCCACGGCACCGCCCACCTGGCCGACCGCGAGCAGACGTCCGAGCAGCAGCACGCGATGACGACGCAGGCGTCCCGTCTGCTCTCCACCGGCGAGGAGCTCACCGAGGCCGCACGCATGGCGGAGGCCGGCACCCTGAGCTGACGCCGGTGGCGGCACGCCCGGCGTCGGCCGTGCTCCCACCGGACCCCAGCCCGGGCCCCGCCCGCCCACGGCCGCATTCCCGGATCCGTCCCCTCCGTCTCGATCCCCACATCCCCGCGGCCCGTGATGCGTCGTGGGTTGCCGATGTCCTACGATGGGACGCGCGTCGGGCCGCGGTTGCCCCGGGCTCCAACATTCGCCGCTTCGAGCGGCCTTCGCGCCGTCAGGCGCACCCGGTCCGGCGCGCCCCTTCTTCTGCGGGCGGCGTCGTCGCCCCATGGATGGCGCCCTCGGGCGTCAACCCTGTTCGCCCGCACTGCCGGCATTCGTGCCGACCCTGTCCATGCCGAGCATCCGTGCCGACCCGCCCTTGCGAGGAGACGTCGTGGCGTTCCGCTTGTTCTCCCGTCGCTTCGAGAGCTCCCTGCACGACCTCTTCAACGATCTCGCGCAGGTGCTGGTCGCCGGGGCGGAGATCCACTCGCGCACACTCGGCCAGTCCCCGCGCGACCGTGCTCGCAGCGCTCCGCGCCTGCACGAGCTGGCGAGCGACTCCTCGCAGCTCTCGCACCGGATCGCGAACCGTCTGGCGGACTCGCTGATCACCCCCTTCGAGGCCGATGCCCTCCACGACCTCGCGCTGACCATGTCGGACCTCATGTACTCCCTCGAGCGCACGGCGGAGCTCTCTGCGGCGCGCGGCGCCACGGCGGTGCCCGACGTGCTGCTGGAGGCCGCGCAGCTCATCGAGCGCGGCTGCGAGCTGACGGTCGAGGCGGTCTGGAAGCTGCAGGCGGTCAAGGAGCTCGAGGGCTACGCCCAGGAGATGCGGCGCCTGCGCCGCCATGGCGACGGCCTGGCCCTGCGCGCCCGCACCGAGGTCTACGCGCGCGGCGGCGCGGCGGTGGATCTGCTGCGCGAGCGCGACCAGGTCGAGAGCGTCGAGGCGAGCCTGCGGCTGCTGGACGAGCTGGGACGCACGGCGGACCTGCTGCGCGTCAAGGCACCGTAGGCCCGCCGATGCTCTCGCCCTTCTTCGTCGCGGCGGTGTGCCTGGCCCTGGTCATGGCCTACGTGAACGGTCTGCACGACGCCTCGAACGCGGTCTCCACCACGATCGCCACCCGCGCGATGTCCGAGCGCGCGGCCCTGATCCTCGCCGCGATCCTCAACCTGCTGGGCTCCCTGCTGGGGCTCGGCATGTCGCTGACCGGGGCCCGCTGGGCGCTGGACCTCGCGGGCCTGGAGTCCCTCACCCATGGGGACGTCCACGGCGACCCGCTGGTGCCGCCGATGCTCGTGGGCGTGGCGCTCGCCGTGATCTGCTGGTCGGTTCTCACGTGGGCGCTCGGGATCCCCTCCTCGACCTGGCAGGCGATGCTCGGCGCGGCCGCCGGGGCGGCTCTCGCGATGGGGCTGCCAGTGCCCTGGCTCGCGGCGCTCGCGCTGATCGTGCTGCCCCTCGTGGTCGCGCCGGTGGTCAGCGGCGTCGCCTCCTACGCGCTCGCCCGCGGGATCCGCCGCCTGGGGGCGGAGGACCGCATCAGCATCGGGACCCTGCAGTTCCTGCAGACCCTCTCCGCCGGCGCCGTCGCCACCGCCCACGGCTTCTCCGACTCGCGGATCTCGATGGCGCTGATCGTGCTCGCGTCCTCCTACCAGGGCATCGACATGGCGGACACCCCTGCTGCGCTCTCCGCGATGGTCGCCGTCTCGCTCGCCCTCGCGCTCGGGACGCTGGTGGGCGGGCACCGCATCATCCGCACGCTCGCGCGCCGGCTGACGAACCTGGCGACGGTCCAGGGTTTCGCCGCCGAGGCGGTCGCGGCGGTCGTCGTGCTCGTGGGCGCGAGCGGCACGGGCACCTCCTTCTCGACCTCGCAGTCGCTGACCTCGAGCGTCGTCGGCTCCGGCCTCGCGCTGGGCCCGCGCCAGATCCGCTGGAAGCTGTTCGGCGGGATCCTGGGCATCTGGGTCGCGACGCCGATCGCGTGCCTGGGGCTGGGCGCGATGTGCACGCTGCTGGTGCACCGCCTCGCCTGAGTCCCCGCGCGCACCCTGCCGACGTTCGGGACCCCTCGTTATCCTGTCTCGACCCGACGTCGCCTCACAGGAGGTCAGATGCCCTCGCCCGACGAGCGCCCCGCCGCACGATCTCGCCCCAGCTACGGCCTGCCCGGTCCGAACCCGAACGGGTCCGATGGTCCCTCGGCCGACGGCGGGCGCCCGACGTACGGCCAGTCGGCGCCCGGCGTGCCGTCGGCCGGCACGACCGGTGGCGCGTCCTCCGCAGGCACGTCCCCCGGTGCGCCGTCCGCCGATGCGAGCGGTCCGGCAGGCGCCTCGGCTCCGTCGGGTCCGACGGGTCCGACGGGCTACGTGCTCCCTCCGAAGGGTCAGCGCGGCTCCGCCGGTGGTCCGGCGGGCTCCGCGGGCGGTCCGGCCGGCCCTTCGGGTCCGGCGTACGGGCCTGCGGGGTCCGGTGGGCCGACGGGTCCCGCGGGAGCGGCCGCGCCGACGCGTCGGCGCGGGAAGCTCCCGCTGATCCTGGGCATCGTGCTCATCGTCATCGCGCTCGCCCTGGCGATCATCGGCCCGATCATCAGCGTGCGGAACGTGGTCTCGGCGATCGACGCGGACGGCAACGCCATCAGCGACGGCAAGGCCGAGGTCCCGCTGGACGAGTTCGACATGATCCTCGTGTACGTGCCGAGCGACGACTCGGGGACCGCCGAGTGCACGTCGTCGAGCCCCGGGGACTCCTCCGTGCAGACGGACACCGGCGGCGGACAGTCCGTCACCTTCCCCAACGGCACCTCCTACGAGCAGCGCTCGGGGATCCTCGCGACCTCGGACACGACGGTGACCGTCTCCTGCACCGGCACGAGCTCGGCCGACGCGATGTACGTGGGCCCGATCAACGTGTGGGGCTTCGTGGTGCCGTTCTTCGGCGGCATCGTGCTGGGGCTGTTCATCGGGCTGATCGGCCTGGTCCTCACGATCGTGGGGATCGTGCTGATGGTGCGCTCGCGTCGGGCGTGATGCGCATGCCGTCCTCGCAGCCCACCTCGCCCGAGCCCGACGCATCGGGCCCGAACCCGCCTCAGCCGGAGGGATTCGGGACCAGCCCGTCGCAGCCGGAGGCGACCGAGCCGAATGACGCGAACCCGCCTCAGCCCGAGGCGCCCGACGCGACCCCGCATCAGCCCGGGTCGTCTTGGCCCGGGGCGATCCCGCCCGTCGCGCCCCGGCCCCGCTCGTCCTGGCCGGGAGCGCCCCGCCCGGACGACGCCGCAGCGCAGAGCCCCCGCGATTCGAACGACTCCGGTGATCCTCACGAGGGTCACGAGTCGCCCAGCCCCACCGGCTCCCGGCCCCAGGCGGCCAAGCGCACCGCCTCCCGGCATGACGCATCCCGTTCCGCCGCCCCGTCGGGCGCCTCCCGCACCAGTGCCTCCCGGCCCGGCGACTCCCGTCCGCCCGGTGCTTCCCGCTCCGGCGCCTCTTCGTCCACCGCGGACGGAGCGAATCCGCCTTCCCGTGGCGCGGCATCGCGCGAGACCTCCCGGTCCGCCGGGTCGCGGCGCGGGCCCGTGGACACGCCGCGCGCCTCGCGGGCGATCGCCACGCTCGTGCTCGCGGTGCTCGCGGCGATCCTGGTGTGGGTGGTCGCGACCCCGATCGCCGGGCTCGACCTGCACGCCGGCGGCTGGTCCATCAGCCCCGGGGCGATCATCCCCGCGGTGCTCGTGCCCGGGATCCTCGCCTGGGTGCTGCGCATCGCCTTCGAGCCTTCGCCCCGCGGGCCGCTGATCTGGACGATCATCGTGCTCGTGGTGCTCGTGCTGTCCCTGCTCGGACCGGTGGTGATGGGCGCTTCCGGACCCATCCTGCTGGCACTGCTCGCGATGCACGTGCTCGCGGGCGTCGTCCTCGTGGTCGGCCTGCGCGGTCCGCGCGGGACGGTGCATGTCTCCCGCACCCCACGCACCCAGGAGAGGGTCGAACCCCTCTAGGGAGAGATGAGACCGATGATGTCGACTCAGGATCTCTGGACCGCATGCCTGCTGATCCCCGCGCTCGTCCTCGGCATCATCGGGGCTGTGGCCTCTCGGCGCGGGCGCACGACCCTCGGCCTCTCCCTGCGCCACGGCGCCGTGACGGAGTTCCTCGCCGGCTGCGGTTTCTCGCTGCCCTTCGTGCTGGTGCTCATCGGGGTCATGGATCTCACCGGCCTCGTGGACGGCCCCGAGTGGATCGGTGGCTGGGCCTCCGCAGCGGGGATCGCGGTGTACTTCCTGGTGCTGTTCCTGCTCGAGGAGATCGCGTTCCGCGCCCTGCTGATGACGGGGCTCGGCGTGCTGATCGGACGCTCGGGCGCCTGGGTGATCACGGCGGTGGCGGTCGCGGGCGCCTACGCCTTCGCGCCGCACACGGGCGTGCTGCCGGTGGCGGGCGCGATCATCACGAACCTGCTCACGGGCCTTGCGCGCTGGCGGACGGGCCGCATCTGGTGGGGATTCGGGCAGCGCTGGCTGTGGAACACGGCGATGGTCGCGCTCGGCTTCACCGACAGCGGCTTCGCCCTCCAGGACGGCCTCATGCGCCAGCCGCTCGCGGGACCGTCGTGGCTGACGGGCGGCGGGTTCGGTCTGGAGGGCGGGGTCGTCGGCATCGTCTTCCTGGTGGTGATGATGCTCGGCGTCGCACTGTTCGCCCGAGGGCGCACGGGCCCCTGGCGGATCTCCGCCAGGACAGGAGCGTCCGACGCGCCCGCCCCCTCCGAACGCGCGTAGTCCCGCTCCCCCACGACCCCGCCGCCCCATACTGGGGGCATGCCGGAACTGCCCGAGCTCGACGCCGCCGTCGCGCAGATCGACCGACTCCTCACCTCTCGTCGTCTGCACGGCGCGGACGTCGCCGCCATCAGCGTCTTGAAGACGGCGGACCCGCCGCTGGCCGATCTCACGGGCCGCGAGCTCACGGGAGTCGGCCGCCGCGGCAAGCATCTCCTGCTGGATCTCGAGGGAACCGCGCTGGTCATGCATCTGGCGCGCGCGGGCTGGCTGCGGCACCATGCGCAGACTCCCGCGGGTGCGCCGGGACCGCGCAAGGGTCCGCTCGCCGTGCGCATGGTGTGGGACGACGGCTCCGCCCTGGACGTCACCGAGCAGGGCACCCGCAAGGCAGTCGCGCTGTGGGCCTCCGCCGCCCCGGAGGAGCTGGAGACCCTGTCACGCCTGGGGCCGGAGGCCGATGCGCTCGACGAGGCCGCGTTCAGGGGCATCTGCGCCGGGACCCACGCGCACCTGAAGACGGTCCTCACCGACCAGACCCTGTTGGCCGGCATCGGCAACGCCTGGTCCGACGAGGTCCTCCACACCGCGCGCCTCTCTCCCTTCGCCGCGGCCGACGGCCTGGACCGCGAGGCCGCGGAGCGTCTGCACGCGGCCCTGCGCGAGGTGCTGGACCGCGCTGCGCAGGGACTGCGGGACCTGCCGCTGGACCGCATCAAGCGGGCGAAGAAGTCGCTGCTGCGCGTGCACGGCAGGGCCGGGGAGGACTGCCCCAGGTGCGGGACGAGGATCGCGGAGGTCTCCTTCGCCGAGCGCTCCCTGCAGTATTGCCCGACGTGTCAGACCGGCGGTCGGCGGCTGAGCGATCGTCGGATGGACCGCCTGCTGCGCTGACCACGGCTCCTCCCGGGAACCGTCCGGGATCAGCCCCGGAACCCTCCGGGTCCCGTCCCGGAGCCTTCCGGGATCGTGGACAGGCCCCATCTCACGCACCGGGCCCCGGGCGGCGGCGCCCAGCCGCGCTTCCTAGAGTGGGCCGATCGGACCAATCGAGGGAGAGATGATCATGGCGCAGCATGAGCGAGCAGGTCAGAAGGCCCGCCCGGAGGATCTTGTCGACGTCGCAGAGCTCCTGGACGCGTACTACGACCTGCATCCGGATGCGAGCGATCCCGATCAGGCAGTCGTCTTCGGCACCTCGGGCCATCGCGGCTCGTCGCTGGACACGGCGTTCAACGAGGACCACATCGCGGCGACGACGCAGGCGATCGTGGAGTACCGGGCCGCGCAGGGGATCCGCGGCCCGCTGTTCATCGGCCGGGACACGCATGCGCTGTCCACCCCGGCCTTCGACACCGCGCTCGAGGTGCTGGGCGGCAACGACGTCACCGTGCTCATCGACTCGCGCGACGCCTATACGCCGACGCCCGCGGTCTCGCACGCGATCCTCGTGCATAACCGCGGCAAGGGCGGCCAGGATGCGGCCCGGGCCGACGGCATCGTCGTCACCCCGAGCCACAACCCGCCGCGCGACGGCGGCTTCAAGTACAACCCGCCGCACGGCGGACCTGCGGGCTCGGACGCGACCGGCTGGATCGCCGACCGCGCGAACGAGCTGCTGAAGAGTGGCCTGAGCGGTGTGCGCCGGATCGAGCGCCAGCAGGCCCACTCCCGCGCCGAGCGCTACGACTACCTCAAGAACTACATCGACGACCTGCCCAGCGTGGTCGATCTCGATGCGATCCGCAGCGCGGGCGTGCATATCGGCGCGGACCCGCTGGGCGGCGCCTCGGTGGACTACTGGGCGATGATCGCCGAGATGCACGACCTGAACCTCGACGTCGTGAACCCGAACGTCGACCCGCAGTGGTCGTTCATGACCCTGGATCGCGACGGCAAGATCCGCATGGACTGCTCGAGCCCGTGGGCGATGGCCTCTCTGCTCGAGGTCAAGGACCGCTACGACATCGCCACGGGCAACGACGCGGACTCCGACCGTCACGGCATCGTCACACCCGACGGCGGGCTGATGAACCCCAACCACTACCTCGCGGTCGCGATCCGCTACCTCTTCTCCCATCGGCCGGACTGGCCGACGTCCGCGAAGGTCGGCAAGACCATCGTCTCCTCCTCGCTCATCGACAAGGTGACGGCGTCGCTGGGACGGGACCTGTTCGAGGTGCCCGTGGGCTTCAAGTACTTCGTGCCCGGCCTGATCGACTCCTCGGTGGGCTTCGGCGGCGAGGAGAGCGCGGGCGCGTCGTTCCTGCGGCGCGACGGCAGCGTGTGGACGACCGACAAGGACGGCATCATCCTCGCGCTGCTGGCCTCGGAGATCCTCGCCGTCACCGGGAAGACGCCGAGCCAGCTGCACGGCGAGCTCGTCGACGAGTTCGGCGCGAGCGCCTACGCCCGCATCGACGCCCCGGCGAACCGCGAGCAGAAGGCGAAGCTCAAGAGCCTCACGCCCGATGCGGTGAGCGCGACCGACCTCGCCGGCGAGACCATCACCGACAAGATGACGGTCGCGCCCGACGGCTCCGCGATCGGCGGCCTCAAGGTCTCCACCGAGAGCTCGTGGTTCGCCGCGCGCCCCTCGGGCACGGAGGACGTGTACAAGATCTACGCCGAGTCCTTCCGCGGCGAGGACCACCTCGCCGAGGTCCAGGAGGCCGCGAAGCAGGTCGTCGACACCGCTCTGGAGAGCTGACTCCGGGCCGACGGAGTACCGTGCAGCGCCCGTCCCGCGACCGTGGGGCCGGCGCTGCGCGTGTGGGGCCGCTCGCCCACGGGTCCCACGCGCGTGCGCGCGGGAACGGGTTGTGGTTACCGTAGAGTCTTCAACTTCCGACCTTCCCCTGCCGGGCCGACGGTCACTGCGCATCCTGCTTCCCCCCGGGGCTCCCCCGGTGCTCGGATGCGCTTCCCAGGGCGTTCCCCGCGATGAGCGCTCGTGCACACCGCCATTGCGCGATCGCCGGGAAAGAGGCAGGGTGGTAGTTGGCCAAGGAACAGTAACGAGTCGGCAAAGGGCACACGGAGCTTCCCCGCACATACCCACCGAATCCGCCCGTTTAGTTGGCACGAACATTGCTGACCTGCAAAGACGACGCAAGCCCCAGACTTCGCCCTCGCCATGTATCGTTCCGCAGAGCAATGACCCACACCACGTGGGAACCCCATCCGAAGACGGATCGTCGACCGGCGAGCCGCACAGAGTGACGCGAGGAGAGGAGGCGCATGCGACGCACGACACCCGCACGCAGTGCACGCGATGCACGGCGCCCTGCCCGCGCCATCCATCTGCGCGCCGCCTCCGTCGTCGCACTCGCCGCCCTCGGTGTGGGGGTCGCGCCTGCTCTCGCATCTCCGATCGCAGGCGCTGACGGCCAGAAGGCTGTCGTGACGGCCGGCACGAGCAGCGACGCCAGCGATAACGGCGACACCAGCGACGATGGTGGCAGCGAGAATGGCACGCAGTCCTCGGACACTCAGATAACCGATGGCCCGGAGTCCAGCAAGGACGAGTCAAACGACGCGGAAACCGATCAGTCTTCCGACAAGGGAGACGACCAGGACGCCTCCGACCCTGCACCTGCCACGACGGGCACGGCGCAGTCAGCAAAAACCGATGGCAGCAACACTCCCGCGGAAAGTAAGGGCTCTCAGAGCGCGAAGCTACGCCCGTCCACCCTCGATTTGAACAGGGAGACGACGACCAGATTGTCGCTCAAGGGGTTCACGCCGGGGACTGAAGTCTCGGTGACCGCACCGGAGGGCGTAAAGGCTGAGCCACAAAGACTGACCGTCGACAAGAACGGTTGCGGGCACGTCGCACTCCAGGTCAATCCATCCGTCGCAGCCGACTCTTACGAGATCGCGGCAACCGGTGGGACCGACCAATCGGCCACTGCCGAGCTGACGATTGTGGCCAAGCATTCGATCAAGGTGCAGTCAGTCCAGGCAGGCCATGAAGCCCACATCACTGGTGCCGGGTTCCCTGCAGAAGACCCAGTGACTGTGCAGGTGGACAAGACTGATAAACCCACCAAACAGGTCGTCAAGCCGGTGGACGCAGATGTCAAGAGGGGGTCGTTCACCAGCGACATCGAGATCCCTCCGGACACCGACCCAGACGGCAAGTACACCGTCACCGCAAAGACCGCCAGCGGGAAGATCACGGAGAGCGCCCCGCTCACCGTGACCGCTGCTGACGACGACAATGACGACCCAGAAGGCCCCGGTTCCGACAAACCGACTGCCACGGATCCTGATCCTGAGAGCCCTACGGCTGAGGATCCGGGTGGGTCGTCCTCAGGCTCTTCGTCGTCCAGTAGCTCGTCCTCCAGCGGTCCGTCTTCCTCCGACTCGTCGTCCTCGTCGAGCAGCTCGTCCTCCACGACATCGACCACCCCGTCGGACAGCGGCTCGCGCAGCGCCTCCACGACCTCCGAGGTCCCGCCTGCCACGAGCACGCGAGACAGCTCGAAGGAGATCGAGCTGAGCGCGCCGTCGGACGATTCGTCATCGAAGAACACGGAGACCGAGAAGTCCGAGAAGAAGGACACCGCCGAGAAGCCGACGAAGGACGAGGACTCCGAGAAGGCCAAGGACGAGGACAAGAAGACCTCGGACACGCCGCAGGAGACCTCTGACCAGCCGGTGTCCGATCAGCAGAGCGACGCGACCGAAGCCGCCGCGACCATGGACGACGACGACACCACCTCGAGCGGCCCCACCACCGTCACCACGGAGGACGACGGCGGCGGCCCCCTGGTGAAGCTCTTCAGCTCCATCGGCGGCGAGGACGCGAGCGGCATGAACCGCATCCGCCAGGTGTTCGTGGCGACCCTGGGCGTCGCCTTCCTGACCGCCGCAGGGTTCACCACCGCCTCGTGGCTGAGCCGCCGCAGCGGCACCCACAGCGCCCGCGCCGGCCTGCGTCAGCTGTTCCACCGCAGGCACTGAGCCGACCTGCCGTCGGCCCTTCGGATCGAGCGCGCCGGATCGGGATGCTGCCCGGGTCGGATCACCCGCAGCACGTCTCAGACGCGGTGCGTCGAGCCCTGACCCTCTCTCTTTCCCGCACGCTTCTTCGCGCTGTCGAGAGCATCCAACTGGACCTTGAGATAGAGCACGAGCGAGGGCATCGCGCGAATCATCCCCAGGACCGTGCGGTCGAAGGCCTTCTGCCCCTCGTACCAGGGATCCGGCACCGCCATGTCCTCCTCGCGCGCGTTCGCGGGGACGACGGGGTCGAACTGGCGCCACAGCAGGACATCCGGGCGCGGCTCGCCCTCGGGGATCTGATCGACCTTGCGACGCATCGTCGCCGCATGCTCCGCGGTCATCGCGAGCACGAGGTCCCACCCGACCAGCTCGGACTGGTGGACCGTGCGGGCCGTGTGATCGAACGGCTCCTCGAACCCCGCGTTCACCAGGGCCTTCACGGTGCGGTCGTCCATCGGCATGCCCTCGGAGTCCCAGCTGGTGCCGGCCGATCCCACGTCGATGCGGTCCGACAGGCCCTCCTGGACCAGCCCCTGCCGCAGGATGACGGCCGCTGCGGGGGAACGACACATGTTCCCCGTGCACACGGTCAGGACACGGAAATCAGCCACATCGACATTGTGACAGCACGATGACGCCTGCGCGGCCATCCGGAGATATGGCAAGGTGGGAGAGATCCTGGGGTCGAGACTCTTCCAGTTCTCGCACCCCGCGCAGGTAGGATGCCTGACGGGTGAGCGCGGGACCGCTCGTCCCGACGCTGACCCACGAACCGGAGGAGACCATGGTCGACATCATCCGTGCACGCGAGGACGACTGGTCGCTCGTCCGCGAGATCCGGCTTCGTTCGCTGAGCACCGATCCCGAGGCCTTCGGCCAGACCTGGGAGCACGAGAGCACCTACGACGACACCGCCTGGCGCGAGCGCATCGAGGCCGCCGCCTGGTTCCTCGCCGTCGAGAACGAGCAGCCCGTCGCCGTGGTCGCCAGCCGCCACGAGGCGGACTCGCCCGAGAACGAGCGCGAACTGCAGGCCATGTGGGTCACGCCCGAGGCCCGCAAGGGCGGCATCGCCCAGAAGCTCGCCCAGAGCGTCTGCTCCTGGGCCGCGGAGGACGGCGCCGACACGGTCACCCTGTACGTCGGCCCCGAGAACACCGGCGCCCGCAAGACCTACGAGGCGCTCGGGTTCACCGACACGGGCGACCGCTGGGAGGTCGTCGAGGACGATCCCCGCTCCTCCTGGATCAAGATGTCGCGCAGCGTGTGACACCCGCGCCTCACCCCTCGGGCCCGCAGCAGGGGCGCCTGCAGCCGCACTGGTCGGCGCGGATCGAGAACGTCAAGAACGCTGTGGTCAGCGGCGTCCTCGACACCGTGGGCTGGGTGCTGCGGATCAAGCCGTTCACCGGCTTCGGCACCCCCGGCTGCGTGCGGATCATCGCGCGCGTGCTGTGGGCCCGGCCGTCGGCCCCCGCCGACTACCACGACCAGCCCGTATGGGACATGCGCTCGATGGCGGTGCGGGGCTGGCGCAGCTTCATCTCGCAGGTCGCCCCGCACCAGGACGTGCGCATCCACCTCGACGGGCGCGAGTACGCGGTGCGCTCGGACCGCTCGGGCCTCGTGGACGTCGAGCTCGACGCAGACCTGCCGCCCGGCGTGCACATCGCCCGCATCGCCACCACGACCGAGAACACGGTGACCGCCGAGGTCCACGTCCACTCCCCCGACGAGGCCTTCGGCGTGGTCAGCGACATCGACGACACCGTGGTGGTCACCTGGCTCCCGCGGCCGCTGCTCGCCTTCTGGAACGCCTTCGTCATCCCTCAGACCTCGCGCCGCGCCGTCGCCGGCATGGCGATGCTCTACCAGCGCATCGCACGCGCGCACACCTCCGCCCCGTTCGTGTACCTCTCGACGGGCGCCTGGAACGTGTTCCCCGTGCTCCAGCGCTTCCTCTACAAGAACGGCTACCCCGACGGCCCGCTGCTGCTCACCGACTGGGGGCCGACGAACACCGGCTTCTTCCGCTCCGGTCGCGCCCACAAGGAGCGCACCCTGGAGACGCTCGTCGAGCAGTTCCCGCACGCCCGCTGGCTGCTCATCGGGGACGACGGGCAGCACGACCCGGCGATCTACGCGGCCTTCGCCCGCGCGCATCCCGAGAACGTCGCCGCCGTCGCGATCCGCGAGCTCACCGAGCCCGAGCAGGTGCTCTCCAGCGGCCTGCGCGCCCGGCGCCACCCCGATCTGCCCGCCGACTCGCCCGTGGTGTGGGTCCAGGGGGCCGACGGCCACGCCCTGCTCCACGGCCTGCGCCGCGAGGGCATCGTGCCGTGACCCGGCGCATCCCGACCTGACCCGGCGCCCCACCCTTCCGCACCCGACCGCACCCCGCAGGAGCTCCAGACCACCGTGTCCACCGCAGCCGCCACGCCCGCACCCGCCCCTCGCCCAGCGCCGCCCGCGATCCGCGAGGCGACCCCCGTCGACGTCGAGGGGATCGTCCGCGTCGTCAATCTCGCCTATCGCACCCAGGGCGGCTGGACCACCGAGGAGCACCTCGTCGGCGGCGCCCGCACCGACGCCGAGGACGTGCGCGCGGCGATCGCGGACGACACCCACCTGCTGCTGGTCGCCGAGCGCGACGGCGCACTCGTCGGCTGCTGCTACACCGACAGGCAAGGCGACAGCGCAGAGCTGGGCCTGTTCGCCGTGGACCCCACGGTGCAGGCCGGCGGCGTGGGCGGCGCGCTCATGGAGGAGCAGGCGAAGCGGCGGGCCGACGAGGGCCTCGCCTCCCTGCACCTGCGGGTCCTCGAGTCCCGCCCGGAGCTGCAGGCCTGGTACGCCAGACACGGCTTCGTCGAGACCGGCGAGGTGGTGCCCTTCGCGGGCGATGCGGCCGATCTCAAGGTGCCGGGGCTGGGCATGGCGGTGATGGTGCGGGCGCTCGCCTGAGCTCACCGGTCTCCATCCCGCCTCGCACCCCGGGGCGTTCCCCGCTCGTCCGCCGCGTTGCACGGCGGAACACCCGGGAGTAGATTGCTGGACCCTCGCGCGGCAGCAGCCGAGCCGCAGCAGCCGAGAGACATCGGCCGGCCGACAGCGGCCGATCCGCACCGGCCGAGCTGCGGCACTCGGAGATCGCGAACACGACGAGCCGTGCGCACATCGACCGGCACCATGCCGAGAGCCCGAGGTGAACTCCATGAGCCAGGACACGAACGCCCAGGACCGCACGCCCACTGCGGACCCTGCCGAGCTCGAGGCATATTTCCCCAGCCCCTACTCGTTGTCGCAGTACACCGCCCCGAAGACGGACTTCGACGGCCTGTCGTTCGAGACCGGGTACACGGGCGACAGGTGGAAGGTGCTCACCATCGCGGCCGACGAGCGGTACATGCCGATGCGCAACGGCACCTTCTTCTCCACCGGCAATCATCCGGTGGAGACGCTGCTGCCGCTCCACCACATCCGCTCGGCGGGCTATGGCGTCGACGTGGTGACGGTGTCGGGCGGTCCGGCGAAGTTCGAGTGGTGGGCATACCCGCACGAGGACTCCGCCGTCGCGTCCACATGGGAGGCCACCGAGCAGTCGTTCCGATCCCCCTCGAAGCTCTCCGAGGTGATCTCCGCGGGCCTCGACGACTATGCCGCCGTCTTCATCCCCGGAGGCCACGGCGCCATGAACCTGCTCCCCTTCGACACGGACGTCCAGGAGACCCTGGACTTCTTTCTCGCCGAGGACAGACTCGTCATCAGCCTCTGCCACGGTCCCGCGGCGCTGCTGGCCGCAGGCATCGGCCGTTCCTCGAACCCCTTCTCCGGGTATCGCGTCGCCGCCTTCCCTGACGCACTCGACGCCGGGGCGAACATCGAGATCGGCTACCTGCCGGGCGAGATGCCGTGGGCGCTCGGGAAGGCTCTTCTCGAAGCGGGCATCGAGATCGTCAATGACGACATGTCCGGTCTCACCACTCGCGACCGCAACCTCCTGACCGGTGACAGCCCGCTGGCCGCGAACCGGCTCGGCAAGGACTCGGTCGCTGCGCTGCTGGAGGGCTTCGGCGGGTGACCACGGACCCTCGGGGAGCGGGCCGATGCCGCGCTCGCCTAGGCTTGACCCCATGAGCAACGAGGCCTTCGCGCCCTCCCCCGACCGCTATGAGAGCACCGACTACCGCCGGGTCGGCGACTCCGGCCTGCGCCTGCCGCCGATCTCGCTGGGCTTCTGGCAGAACTTCGGCGAGGACCGCGACCCCGGCACGCTGACCGCGATCGTGCGCCGCGCGTTCGACATGGGCATCACCCACTTCGACCTGGCCAACAACTACGGCCCGCCTCCCGGCAGCGCCGAGTCCCACCTGGGGCGGATCCTCGCCCGCGACTTCGGCCGCCACCGCGACGAACTCGTCATCTCCACCAAGGCCGGCTACCTCATGTGGGACGGCCCCTACGGCGACGGCGGCTCGCGCAAGTACCTGCTGAGCTCGCTCGACCAGTCGCTGGACCGCCTGGGCCTGGAGTACGTCGACATCTTCTACCACCACCGCGAGGACCCCGAGACCCCGCTCGAGGAGACCATGGGCGCGCTCGCCCACGCCGTCCACTCGGGCAAGGCGCTGTACGCCGGGATCTCGAACTACTCGCCCGAGCACACCCGCGAGGCCGCCCGCATCCTCGAGGGCCACGGGGTGCCGCTGCTCATCCACCAGCCGTCCTACTCGATGTTCAACCGCCATGTCGAGGACGGTCTGCTGGAGACCGCCTCGGATCTGGGCATCGGTCTCGCGGTGTTCTCGCCGCTGCAGCAGGGGCTGCTGACCAGCAAGTACCTCAAGGGCGTGCCGCAGGGATCGCGCGCCGCCGGCGCCTCCCCGTTCCTCTCGGCCACCCAGACGGAGGACGAGACCTACCTGAAGCGTGTGCGGGGGCTCGCGAAGATCGCCGAGTCCCGCGGGCAGAGCCTCGCGCAGATGGCGCTCGCCTGGGTGCTGCGCCACCGCGAGGTCGCGACCGCGCTCGTGGGCGCCTCCTCCACCACGCAGCTCGAGCAGAACGTCGAGGCCGCTCGCGGTGCCGAGTTCACCGACTCGGAGCTCGCCGCGATCGACGAGTTCGCGGTCGACGGCACCGGGCGGAAGTGAGCACGACGTGAGCACGCGACGGTGACCGGGCCCGGAGCGCTCACCCTTCCCCAGCTGGAAGCGGTGCTCGCCGTCGCCGACGAGGGCTCGTTCACCGTCGCCGCGCAGGTCCTGGGCATCTCGCAGCCCTCCCTGTCACGGCGCATCCACAGCCTCGAGGAGACGCTCGGGCTGCGCCTGTTCCTGCCCGTCGGCCGGCAGATGCAGCTGACGGACGCGGGCCGGCGCGTGGCGAACACGGCCCGCCGCACCCTGCAGGACCTCGAGGACCTCCGGCGCCAGGAGGCCGGGGCCGACGGGGCGCTGAGCGGCACGCTGCGCGCCGCCGGCCTGCCCTCGCTGGTCGCGACGCGTCTGCCGAGGCACCTGGGCGCGTTCCATCGCGCGCACCGGGACGTGCGGATCGAGGTGTTCGCGCAGGAGGACCGCGAGCTGCTGGTCGAATCCGTGCGCACCGGGCGGGCCGACGTCGCACTCACAGCCGCCGGTCACGTCCCGCCGGACCTGGAGGCCCTCGAGCTGAGGCCGCAGACCTTCCTCGCCGTGGTCCCGCGCGAGACGGACGCGTCGGATGCGCACGGCACGCTGAGCGCGCGCGACCTCGCGGAACGGACCCTCGTGACCCTGCCCGAGGGGACGTCGATCCGCGAGGTCACCGAATCCGTGTTCCGCGGCCAGGGCACCACCCCGCCGCGCGTGATCACCACGACCCAGCGGGACGCCCTGGTGGCCCTCGCCCTCGCCTCCGACGGCCTGACCATCGTCCCGGAGGACCTCGCCGAGAGCTCCCCGCCGACGGGCACGCGCCGCCTGCGGCTGCCCTCGGACGTGCAGCGTCCCGTGGTCGCCCTCCACCGCCGCGAGCATCTGCGCACGCCGGCGCTCTCTGCCTTCCTCGAGGTGCTCGCCGCCGACGTGTGAGGCAGCACCCCGGGACGTCGTCCATCCTCCGCATCGGAACTCCGGGGATCGACCTGGATTCATACGTTGCGTGCATGCCTTCCGCTCTGACCGCTATTGGACGCTATCAATGCGGGGTGCTTGGGTGACCGTCGGCGAATGCCCGACGATCGAGGAGTCCCATGCCCGCACCCGATGCAGACCGCAGCCCGCACCTCGAGCACGCACGCCGGGCGACGCGCAGGACGCCTCGCGGGCCGGCGCACCTCTCCCCTGCCGGCGCGCGCGTGCTCGTGCGCAGGCGGCGGCGCCGCACGATCGCCGCCCTCGCAGGGCTCGCCGCACTCTCGCTGCTGGCACTGATCCTGGTGCCCGCGCAGACCCTGCGCAGCGGGCTCACGGTCGCGCCGCTGCACGCGGGGCCCGCCGCCCAGAACGAGACGGCGGACGACGACGGCGCCGTGAACATCCTGTTCCTGGGCTCGGACTCGCGCGTCGGCGAGACCGACGAGAAGGACTCCACGGCGCGCAGCGACTCGATCCTGCTGGCGCACCTGGATGCCGACGACTCCTCGGTGCATGCGGTCCAGATCCCCCGCGACACCCTCATGGACCTCCCCGCGTGCGCGGACACCGGGAACGGATCGTTCGCGGGCGGCCGCGGCATGATCAACTCCGTGCTGAACTTCGGCCCGGCCTGCTCGGTCGCGGCCGTCGAGTCCCTGACGGGCGTGCGCGTGGACCACTTCGTGGAGGTGGACTTCGCGGGCTTCGCCGCGATCGTCGACGCCCTCGACGGGCTGCCCGTCTGCCTGCCCGAGGGTCTGCACGACAAGGCCGCCGATCTCGACCTGCCGGCGGGCCGGCAGACCCTGGACGGCCGCCAGGCGCTCGCCCTCGCCCGCACCCGGCATGCCGTGGGCGACGGCAGCGACATCGCGCGCCTCGACCACCAGCAGCAGGTCATGAAGGCCATCATGCAGCGCGCGGACAGCCGGAATCTGCTCACGCGGCCCGACCGCCTGTACCCGTTCCTGCAGGCGACCTCCTCCGCCCTCACGGTCGACGACCAGTTGGGCTCGATCCCCCGCATGACCTCGCTGGCCTCGCGCCTCGCCCGCGTCCCCTCGGACAGCATCACCGTCGAGACGATGCCCTGGACCCCTGCCCCCTCGGACCCCAATCGGGTGGTCCCCTCCTCGAAGGCCGCCGCGGTCTTCGCGACCCTGTCCGACGAGGACTCGAAGGGCAGCTCGTCCCACAGCTCGAAGGGCGAGGAATCCACGGACTCACCGTCCTCGGAGCCCGATGGCGGTGGGGCCGATGCCGACGAGCGGCCGTCGAGCAGCGCCTCCTCGAGCACTCCGCCGTCGGACGGCTCGGCATCGACCTCGGACTCCGAGAGCATCCAGTGCGACTGATCCCCGCGCAGGCACGCTCCTGTCCGGCAGCTCCGCCGCCGCACCGACGTGACCCGTCGGATCTGTGGGTGAGGCCACCGCGACAGGGGCGCTCGGCGACCGCGGTGGGATGATCGGGAAATGCGCATTTCCCCCGTCCGCTGGCTCATCGCGGGGGCCGCGCTCGCTCTTTTCCTGCTGGTCTTCTACCTCTCGGGCTGGGTGGGGCCGACGGAGTCGCTCGACATCCGCGTGCTCACCTCGCTGTGGACGAACGGCACGCCGCGGCTGCTGTGGATCGTCTCGGTGCCGTGGCTGATCCTGTGCAGCATCATCGTGATCGCGATCGGCATCCGTCGCGGCCGCGCCATGGACGGCCTGCGCGCCTTCGCCCTGCTGGCCGTGTGCAACGTGCTCGGGCAGCTGCTGAAGAAGGTCGTGCTGCACCGCGACTCGATCGTGCTCATGGTGGACAACACCTACCCCAGCGGCCACATGATCGCCTTCGCCTCGGTCGCACTCGCCCTGCGGATCGTGCTGCCGCGGCGGATGCGCGGGGTCTTCACCGTGATCGCCGCACTCGTGCTGTGCGTGGTCGCCTTCGAGCTGGTCCACTACGGCTGGCACCGCCCCAGCGACGTGATCGGATCGCTGCTGCTGGTCACCGCCATCGGCGTGCTCGGCGGCGGGTCGAGCCATCAGGGCGACGCCGACAGCGCAGGCGAGGGACGCGATCGTCCCGAGCCGATCCTCCCGCCCGGCTGAGCGCTGGCCGGGCCGCCTGCCCGGCTCAGCGCTGCGGCCGGGCCGCCTGCCTCAGAAGATCGCGTAGACTGCGAGGACGAAGGCGAAGCCGACCAGGGACTCGATGCCCTGCTGGACGGTCCAGGTCTTCAGGGTGGTCTTCACGTCCATGCCCATCAGGCGACCGACGAGCCAGAAGCCGGAGTCGTTCACGTGCCCCGCGAAGACCGAGCCCGCGGCGGCCGCGAGGGTGATCGCGGCAGTGTCGATCGCGCCGTAGCCGCCGGCCATCACGGCCGGGGAGAGCAGGCCCGCGGTGGTCACCAGCGCGACCGTCGCCGAGCCCTGCGCCAGGCGCAGGGCGAGGGCGATGAAGTACGCGGCGAAGATGACGGGCATGCCCCAGGAGTCGAGGGTCGAGGCGAGCGCGTCGCCGATCCCGGAGGCGCGCAGCACGCCGCCGAACATGCCGCCGGCACCGGTGATGAGGATGACCGAGGCGACCTGGCCGAGCGTGGAGTCCACGAGCTTCTCGAGCGCCGAGCCGTCCTGGCCGCGGAACTTCCCGAGCACCAGCATGGCCACGAGGACGGTGATCAGCAGGGCGACGGGCGATTCGCCCACCAGGCGAAGGGCCTGCACCCAGGCGGCGTCGGCGTCCACGACCTTCGCCGTGCCCAGCGCGTCCAGGCCGGTGTTCAGCAGGATCAGCACGAGCGGGAGCGCCACGACGGCGAGCACGGTGGAGGCCCTCGGCGGCACGGCCGGCTGGTCCTCGTCGGTGCCGAAGAGGTCGGGCACCAGCAGCGGCGTGCGCGCGTTGACGAACTTCGCCCACAGGTAGCCCGAGACGTACCAGACGGGGAAGGCGATGATCAGGCCGACGAGCAGCACGACGCCCAGGTTCGCGCCGAAGAAGTCGCTCGCGGCGACCGGGCCGGGGTGGGGCGGCACGAACACGTGCATGACCGAGAACGCCGCGGCCGAGCTCAGCCCGTAGAGCAGCAGGTTCTTCCCGCCGATGCGGCGGGCCACCGCGAAGATGATCGGCAGCATGACCACCAGGCCGGCGTCGAAGAAGATCGGGAAGCCCAGGACCAGGGAGGTCAGGCCCAGGGCGAAGGCGGCGCGCTTCTCGCCGAAGACGGCGACCATCTTCTCGGCGATGACCTTGGCGCCGCCGCTGGATTCGATGAGGCGTCCGAGCACGGCGCCGAAGCCGATGAGCAGGGCGACGGATCCGAGCGTCGACCCGAAGCCGTCGACGAGGGTCTCGATGATCGCGCCCGAGGGGATGCCCGTGGCCAGGGCCGTCAGCAGCGAGACGATGACCAGCACGAGGAAGGCGTGCAGCCTCACCTTGATGACCAGGAACAGGATGAGCGCGACGGCGACCGCGGCGATGCCGAGGAGCGGTCCGGCACCCAGGGTCTGGGTCCAGTTGTCCATGGGGATTCTCCGTTGAATGCGGGTGGGAAGCAGAGTGGTTCGGGTGGGGCGGCGATGCCTGCGCGCTGGCGGCAACCGGCGGCGACCGCCGAACACCCGACCGCAAAGGTACTACTTTATGCGCGCTAAGGTAGCACCATTGAAGCGGGCGCTGGGACCCCGGATCATGGTTCGATCCGCGGATGCCCTCCGCCCCGCCGCACCGCGCGGCACCCGCGCAGCCCTCGACGATGAAGGAGTCGCCATGTCCACGTCGGCCATGCACGAGGGGGTCCTGGACGACCTGGGCCGACGCATCGCCGACGGCCGCCTGCCCGAGGGCGCCGTGCTCACGCTCTCGGGCATCGAGAAGGACTGCAGCGCCTCGCGCACCGTGGCCCGCGAAGCCGTGCGCGTGCTCGAGACCCTGGGCATGGTCGCCTCCCGCCGCCGCGTGGGCATCACGGTGCAGCCGCGCGGCAGCTGGGACGCGTTCTCCCCGCGCCTGATCGACTGGAACCTCGCCGGACCCTTCCGCCAGCGGCAGCTCGAGGCGCTCGCCGAGCTGCGCGTAGCCGCCGAGCCGATGGCCGCGCACCTCGCCGCACGCCGCGCCGACTCCCGTCAGTGCGCAGAGCTGCGGCGCCTGGCCGAGGAGCTCGTGGACCTGGGCGACAGGGGGCTCGGCGATTCCGAGGAGTACCTCGAGGCCGACGTCGCCTTCCACGACCTGCTGCTCGCCGCCTCCGGCAACCCGCAGCTCACGGCGCTCGCCCGCCCGGTGCGCGCGGTGCTCGAGGGCCGCAGCCGCCTGGGGCTCACTCCCCCGGAGCCCGTCGAGGGCACGCTCGAGGAGCACATGCGGGTCGCCCTCGCGATCGCCGACGGCGACGCCGAGGCCGCCGAGGCCTGCTCCCGCTCGCACATGCGCACGGTGTGGGGCGAGGTGAGCAGCACGGCGGACTGACCACCCCGACGCTCTCACCTGCAGGTCTTCGCTGGGAAGGGCGTGTGCGAGATGCCACCGACCCCTCCAGGCGCTCCGGCCACGATGCCATCATCGGGGCCGTGCTCACGACGGAACAGGACTCGCAGACCCTGCCCGCGGACATCACGCGCGGCGTCACCCCAGCGCGTCTCCTCGACGGGGACCGTCGACCCACAACCGCCCGCGTCCTGACAGCCGCGATCTCGACCGTGTTGTTCCTCGTCCTCTACCGGCTCTCGGGGTGGTACCGGCCCGCGGAGCAGCTGGACCTCGACATCCTCCGGGCGTTCGAGACGCACGGCTCCCCCATGCTGCTGCGCACCGTCTCCGTGCCCTCGCTGATGCTGAGCAGTGCGGTCGTGCTCCTGATCGCCGCAGGCCGGGGCAGGGCGATGCGGGGCGTGCGCGCGCTCATGATCCTGGCCGCCTGCAACGTGCTGGGACAGGTGCTCAAGGGCTTCGTGTTCGGGCGCGATGCGATCGCGACGCATCAGGGCAACTCCTTCCCCAGCGGGCACATGATCGCCTTCGGGTCGGTGGCGCTGGCCCTGTGGATCGTGCTCCCCCGCGTCATGCGCGGCGTCTTCACGACGGTCGCCGCCCTCGTGCTCGCCGTGGCCGCCTTCGAGCTCGTGCACTACGGATGGCATCGTCCCAGCGACGTGGTCGGATCGCTCCTCCTGGTCACGGCCGTCGGAGCGGTCGGCGGCGCCGCGAGCGGGAGCCGCGAGCCCTGCCGGCCCTCGTCGCTCACAGCACGGAGGCGAGGAATCCCTGCAGACGATCCGACTGCGGATGGTCGATGACCTGCTCGGGGCTGCCCTGCTCGAGGATCTGCCCGTCGGCCATGAAGACGACCTGATCGGCGACCTCGCGGGCGAAGCCCATCTCGTGGGTCACCACCACCATGGTCATGCCGCCCTCGGCGAGCTCCTTGAGCACCGTGAGGACCTCGGCCACGAGCTCGGGGTCCAGGGCCGACGTCGGCTCGTCGAAGAGCATGAGCTCGGGCTCCATCGCGAGCGCGCGGGCGATCGCCACCCGCTGCTGCTGGCCGCCCGAGAGCTCGGAGGGGTAGTGCTCGGCGCGATCGGCCAGGCCCACGCGCTCGAGGAGCGCGAGCGCGTCCTTCTCGGCCTGCGCCTTGGGGCGGCCGAGCACGTGCACGGGCGCCTCCATGACGTTCTGCAGCGCCGTCATGTGCGGGAACAGGTCGAAGCGCTGGAAGACCATGCCGATGCGGGCCCGCTGGCGCGCGATCTGCTTGGGCGAGAGCTTCTGCCAGCGGCCGTCGGGCAGCGGCTCCTCCGCGTACCCCTGGGTGACGCCGGCGATGCGCACGCGGCCCGCCGTGGGCTCCTCGAGCTGGTTGATGCAGCGCAGCAGCGTGGACTTGCCCGAGCCCGAGGGGCCGATGAGCACGGCCACCTCGCCCTCGGCGACGCGCAGGTCGCAGTCCTTGAGCACGTGCAGCTCGCCGAAGGCCTTGTGCACGCCCTCGAGCGCGATGAGGGCAGGGCCGTCGGCCGGGGCCGCCGGGTCGCCCTGCTCGTCTGCCCGATGGGTGTTCCGGGCGTCCTGGCTCATCACAGCTCCACCTCCGGGAGGGAATTCTTGGGGGTCGTCGAGGCGCTGTTCACGGCCCGCTGGCGGGCGCGGCGTCCGCGCTTCGCCGGTCCGTCGCCGCCGGGGCGATCGTCGAAGCCGCGGCCGAAGTAGCGCTCGAGGTAGTACTGGCCCACCATCAGCACGCTCGTGATCGCGAGGTACCAGATCGCGGCGACGACCAGCAGCGGGATCGGGGCGTACAGCTTGTTCGCGATCGCATTGGTCGCGAAGGTGAGGTCGAGAGTGAAGGGCACCGCCAGCACCAGCGAGGTCGTCTTGAGCATGCCGATGGTCTCGTTGCCCAGCGGCGGCACGATCACGCGCATGGCCTGCGGGATGATGATGCGCCGCAGGATCTGGCCGTTGCCCATGCCCAGCGCCTTGGAGGCCTCGCTCTGGCCCTTGTCCACGGAGTTCAGGCCCGAGCGGATGATCTCGGCGAGGTAGGCGCCCTCGTTCAGCCCCAGGCCCACCACGGCCGCCCAGAACGCCGGGAAGTAGTCGCGGGTGGAGAAGGAGAACCACTCGGGGCCGAAGGGGATGCCGAGCGCGATCTTCGGGACGATCACCGTGAACAGGCCCCAGAACACCAGCTGGGTGTACACCGGGGTGCCGCGGAAGACGAAGATGTACGCCCAGGAGACGCCGCGCAGCACCGGGTTCTCGCTGCGGCGCATGATCGCCGCGGTGAGCGCCACGATCGTGCCCAGCACCATCGAGAGCACCGTGATCAGCAGGGTCCAGCCCACGCCCTGGACGACCTTCACGTCCAGGATGTAGGTCGCGACGGTCTCCCAGTCGAAGACGGGGTTGGTGATCAGGAAGTTCGCGAGTCCGAGCACCAGCAGCACCACGATGACGGCGCTGATCCAGGTGCCCGGGCGCGGGCTGCGCTTGGCGCGGATGCGGCCCGGGATCGGGTCGGCGGGCGCGGGCGAGGGCTGTGTCGTGCTCACTGCGGGTCCACTTCCGAGGTCTTGATCATGCCGGCGGCGTTGCCCCAGGCATCGAGGATGTCGTGCATGGCGCCGGTGTCGATGAGGTGCTGGACCGCGCCGCGGATCGCCGTGGCGAGCTCCGGCTGGTCCTTGGAGACGACGATCCCGTACAGGGCCGCGTCCTCGATGTCGCCGACCTGCTCGAGGGTCCCGCGGGACTTCTCGATCGCGTAGGCGACGACCGGGGAGTCGCCGATCAGGACGTCGGCCTTGCCGCCGGCGGCGGCGGTCGCGGCGTCGGCGTTGCCGACGTAGGGCTGGTCGATGACGCCCTTGCCGCCGTCCTTGCGGCAGGCGGCGTCGCGCTCGGCGACGACGTCGTCCATGTAGGTGCCGACCTGGTGGGCGACGCGCGCGCCGCACAGGTCCGGCGGGGTGATGCCGTAGGGGTTGCCCTTCTTCACCGCGTAGGACATGCCGGCGGAGAAGTAGGAGACCATCGAGACCTGCTTGAGCCGGTCGGGGTCGATGGTGAAGCTCGAGATCCCCACGTCGTACTTGGATCCGATCGAGGGGATGATCTGCGCGAACACCGCGGACTCGGTGCGGGTCTCCAGGCCCAGCACCTTGCCGATGCCGCTGAGGATGTCCATGTCGATGCCCACGGCCCCGCCGTCGGACCCGACGAACTCGCCGGGGGCGTAGTTCAGGGCCGCGCCGTTGACGAGGGCGCCGCGCTCGCGGACGTCCTCCGGGACGAGGGCCGCGAGGTCGTCCTGCTTCCGGATCCCCGAGAGGTCGATCTCGGGGATCGCGTTCGTCTCGGCATCCAGGCGCTCGGAGGCGTGGGTGCAGGCGCCGAGCGCGGGTGCGGCGGCCGCCGCGCCGAGGGCGAGAGGCAGCGCGCGCAGCAGAGTGCGCCGACGGGGCCGGGCTGACGGGATCACGAGTGGAAGTTTATGCACGGGTATGCATGACGACAAATCCGTGGGGCTCAGGTCACCGCCGCCCCTCCGCTAAGGTGCGTGGTGAACGTCACGTCGGATGGCGGGACCCGGTCAGTCTGCAGGTCGCACGCTTGGAGCAACATTGATTACCTCATTCTCACTCAACTCCCCTTATCGCGCACTCGACATAGAGTCGATAAATGCGCTACGGCTAAAGCGGTTCAATATTATCTTTGGCCGGAACGGATCGGGCAAGACCAGCTTTACCGAGTTGATTCGCGAGCACGCATACGACCCAGCGAATAGTTCCGTCATTGAACACCAAACGACCAATGTAGCGGACAGCTGCGAGATCGTCGTTTTCAACCGCTACGTCGTCGAGCAATCGTTGCGCGATTTCTCTTCAGGCACAGGGAGTGCAGCCTCGATCGCGCTCGGAAAATCCAACGTAAATCTCAAAGAACAGCAGAGGAAGCTCGAGCACATCCTGAACGAACGCCGCGACTGGAAAGAAGGCGTTGTCGCGCTTCAGGGAAAGACGGCGAGCGAATCCGCCGTATCAAAACGAGCTAAAGAACGCGTTATCGAGCACATGGAGGGCATTGCTCCTGGATTCAATAATGCCCAATATAGGAACGATGCCCGTCTTCGCGGAAAGATTCGTGATGCCGCACCAAATTCCGCGGATCCGAGCATCGCTGAGCTCAAGCGCAAAATCCCCAGCGAAGGGCTCAAGGGATCCGACTATGTACTTCCTCGACTGACAAAAACATTGGCAAAGCTTCCTGAAGAGAAAGAGGTTGAGTCGATCATCTCCGCCCGTTCAACATCTGTTGGGGCCAGTCTCGAAACAGCGTCGCGTGCCCTTCTTTCGTGGCTAGAAGAGGGACTCCAATATCACTCTGAGTCCACGGACCAAGACTGCCCTTTCTGCACACAGAACCCTCCCGCCGAGCGTCTTGAGGAGATTCGGGAGGCGCTAGCGTCCGAGTCAACGGCAATCCGGAATAGGGGCACCGAGCTCGTGAGGAATATTCACGATACCGTGGAGGCCCTGGATCAAATTGAATTTGGTCTCAATTCTCTCCATCTCGGGGATCCCACGCACCAGGAGCGCCTCAACTCCGCCGTTTCAAAATTTCGGCCCAGGGTCAAGCAATTCAAAGACGACTGGCTCAGTGTCGCACAGGCGTTGACAGATAAGGTCGCGGACCTAGATCTTGAAATGATCTTGCCCGCCCTCCCCAGCCCACTCTCGTACCCCTTAGACCTTGAAACAGTTCTTAGCGACTACGAATCTCTGGTGGCAACACAGGACCGGCAGCGCACGCAGGCCATCGACCGATTGGAGACTCGCATTCTCAGCGATTTCCATGACGCCCTTCACGAAGCCGAACTTACCCAGAACCGCATGAATCGTTGCATCGCACGTATCGAATATTCGATATCTAAGATCGACTCAGAACTACTGCAAACAATACGAGACCAATCCGATACCGCGGAAATGGCTTTACGGCTAACTGAGGACCTACAAGTGTACGGTGGCCTATCCGCATTACAGGTGGTTCCCACTAAAGACAACAAGTCATACTCGGTGTATCGTTCGAACGGCGAGCAAGCGGAGAATCTTAGCGATGGTGAGCGCAATCTGCTCAGTTTCTTCTATTTCCTTCGCTCCCTCGAGGATATCGCTCTAGAAGGGAAGAATCTAGTCGTTGCAATCGATGATCCGATGACTAGTCTCGACTCAGAAAATATCCACGTTCTAACTCAGATGATTACCCGCGCATGGGGGGACTGGGACCAGGTCATCCTATCCACTCACAGCCACTCATTCTTCTACGAACTGGTGAACAGCGTTCCGGAGTCTGTTACTAAGAACGACGAACTGTTATTGCTCGAGACGTTTGCGAGCGGGGCGGCCGACCAGGTCAGTCCACTATGGGGCATCAGAACCGCGGATGAGCTTAGGGTTACGCTCTCGAGCGAATACCATTATGCATTTTGGTGCACAGCCCAGGCTGCCGCCGGCGACGTCGACGAGATATATCTGTCCAGTTTCGGCAACTCCGCGCGTCGACTACTCGAAGGATTCGCATCGTTTAGACGCCCCGCAACAAAGAATCTCCGCCAGTCGTTGGAGTCCTCTTGGGCATCGAAAAAGGATCTTTCCCCAATGAGCGCCGTCCTCCAAAGTGCACTCTCTTTCGCAAACGAGCATTCGCACGATCGCACTGCGGCGCCGAAAGAGCTTGGGTGGCGAGCAGCGAGCAAGCGCGATTTTTCTTTAGTGCTGTATGTAGTATACGCACTTGATTCAGACCATTTTGAGCAAATGCTAAAGTCGTTTCCTGACTGCAATAACTTCTACCAGAGAGTCGAAGGCGTGCTTAAGCCATTTAAAGGGGCGTATTGTCGCAGCATCAATGGCGTCGACCCGAGCCTCGAAAAGATCCTGGGTTAGGGGATAGTTGGCAAAAGGCGTGAGCGGGTGGGGATGCTACCCAACAATGATTTTGGGATACCCGGCATGAGTCACATCCCCGGCACGCCGCCACCGGCGGGCACGGGCTCACCCTGCTCCTCCTCGGCGTCGGGATCGGCCATCGCACCCTCGAACTGCGAGCGGTACAGCCGCGCGTAGGCGCCGCCGGCCTTCAGCAGCTCGTCGTGGGTGCCCTGCTCGACGATGTCGCCGGCCTCCATCACCAGGATCAGGTCCGCGTCGCGGATCGTGGAGAGCCGGTGGGCGATCACGAACGAGGTGCGGCCCGAGCGCAGTCGGTTCATCGCGTTCTGCACGAGCAGCTCGGTCCGGGTGTCCACGCTCGAGGTGGCCTCGTCCAGGATCAGCAGGCTGGGCCGGGCGAGGAACGCGCGGGCGATGGTCAGCAGCTGCTTCTCCCCCGCGCTGACGTTCGAGGCGTCGGAGTCCAGGACGGTCTCGTACCCCTCGGGCAGATGGCACACGAAGTCGTCGACGTGGGTCGCCTTCGCGGCCTCGATGACCTCCTCGTCGCTCGCGTCCAGGCGCCCGTAGCGGATGTTCTCCATGATCGTGCCGTTGAACAGCCAGGTGTCCTGGAGGACCATGCCGGTGCGCTCGCGCAGCTGGGTGCGGGTGAGGTCGCGGATGTCGATGCCGTCGATCGTGATGCGGCCGCCGTCGATCTCGTAGAAGCGCATCACGAGGTTCACGAGCGTGGTCTTGCCCGCGCCCGTCGGCCCCACGATCGCGACCGTGTGCCCGGGCTCGGCGACCAGGGAGAGGTCGCGGATGAGTTCGCGCTCGGGCGTGTACGAGAAGCGCACGTGGTCGAACTCGACCCGGCCCTCGCGGATACGCGAGGCGGCGTCCAGCGACGTCGGGTCCGGGTTGCCGGCCTCGTCACGGGCCGAGTCGGGCGTCTGCTCCTCGGCGTCCAGCAGCTCGAAGACGCGCTCGGCGCTGGCCACGCCGGACTGCAGCATCGTGGCCATCGAGGCGACCTGGCTGAGCGGCTGCGTGAACTGGCGCGAGTACTGGATGAACGCCTGCACGCTGCCCAGCGACATGTCGCCGCCGATCACCTTGAGGCCGCCCACGATCGCGATCGCGACGTAGGTGAGGTTCCCGGCGAACATCATCAGCGGGCCGATGAGGGAGGAGACGAACTGGGCGCCGAAGGACGCCTTGTACATCTCGCCGTTGCGGGCCTCGAAGCTGCGGGACGCCTCCTGCCGGCGGCCGAAGACGTTCACGAGCTCGTGGCCGCTGAAGGCCTCCTCGACCTCGGCGTTGACCTTGCCGGTCGCGTCCCACTGCTGCTGGAACAGCTTCTGGGAGCGCTTGCCCACGATGGCCGTGATCACCGCGGCCAGCGGGATCACGCACAGGGCGATCAGGGTCAGCTGCCACGACAGCGTCAGCATCATGACGATCACGCCGAGCACCGTCAGCAGCGCGTTGACCAGTCCGGTCAGCGTGTTGATGAGGGTGTTCTGGATGTTGTCGATGTCGTTGGTGACGCGCGAGAGGATCTCGCCGCGGCGCTGGCGGTCGAAGTAGGACAGCGGCAGCCGGTGCAGCTTCTCCTCGACCTCCCGGCGCAGGCGGTAGACCATCCGGAAGATGATGCGGTTGAGCATCACGCCCTGCAGCCACTGGAACAGGCTCGCGACCACGTAGATCCCGACCACGAACCACAGCACCTGGTGCAGGGCCGCGAAGTCGATGCCCTGACCGGGCGTGAGGTCCATGCCGGCGAGCAGGTCGGCGTAGGTGTCGTTGCCCTGCGCGCGCAGGCCCTCGATGATCTGCGCCTTGGTGGCTCCCGCGGGCAGCTGCTTGGAGATCGCGCCGGAGAAGACGATGTCGGTCGCGCGGCCCAGGATCTTCGGGCCGACGACGGCCAGGCCGACGCCGATCACGCCGAGCGCGATCCCCAGGATCGCGTACATCTTCTCGGGGCCGATCGTGCGGATCAGCCGCAGTGCCGAGGGCCAGAAGCTCTTCGCGTTCTGGCCCGGACGCAGACCGCGCTCGGCGCTCTTCTCGGCCTCGATCTCCGCGGCCTCGCCGGCCTCGTCGCCCGCGGGCTTCGTGGTCGCGCTCTTCGTCGTGTCGTCGGCGTTCATGCGACCACCTCCTCGGCGCCCTGGGAGCGGACGATCTCCTGATAGGTCTCGTTGGTCTCGAGCAGCTCGGCGTGGGTGCCGGAGCCGACGACCCTCCCGTGCTCGAGCACCAGGATCAGATCGGCCGAGGTGATCGTGGTGACGCGCTGGGCGACGATCACCTTGAGCGCGTCACGGGTCTCCGGCGCGAGCGCCGCCCGCAGGCGGGCGTCCGTGGTGAGGTCGAGCGCGCTGAACGAGTCGTCGAACAGGTAGATCTCCGGCCTCGCGACCAGGGCGCGGGCGATGCACAGGCGCTGACGCTGACCGCCGGAGACGTTCGTGCCGCCCTGGGCGATCGGCGAGTCGAGCCCGTCGGGCATGGCGGCGACGAAGTCGCGGCCCTGGGCGACGGTGAGCGCGTGCCAGAGCTCCTCGTCGGTCGCGTCGGGCCGGCCGAAACGGAGGTTCGTCGCGACCGTCCCGGAGAAGAGGTAGGGACGCTGCGGCACCAGGCCGATGCGGTCCCACAGCACCTGCGGATCCAGCTCGCGCACGTCGACCCCGTCGACCTTCACGCCGCCGGAGGTCGCGTCCATCAGGCGCGGCACGAGGCTGAGCAGGGTGGTCTTGCCCGAGCCGGTGCCGCCGATGATCGCGACGGTCTGCCCCGCGCGGGCGGTGAAGTCGATGTCCGTGAGCACGTTGTTCTCGGCGCCAGGGTAGGTGAAGGAGACGTTCTCGAAGGCGAGGTCGCCGCGGCCGCGCACCTCGGTGACGCCGCGCTCGGGCACCGTCACGGAGGTCTCGGTGGTCAGCACGGCGTCGATGCGCTCGGCGGAGACCATGGCGCGCGGAATCATCATCGTCATGAAGGTCGCCATCATCACCGCGATGAGGATCTGGATCAGGTAGGCGATGAACGCGGTGATCGAGCCGACCTGCATGGTCCCCGACTCCACGCGCGGCGCCGCGAACCAGAGCACGAGCACGCTGGAGACCTGCAGCAGGAACATGATGATCGGGTTGATGAGGATCATCAGCAGGCCCACGCGGCGGTTGGTGTCCGTGAGGGCCTCGTTGGCGCCCTCGTAGCGCTCGCGCTCGAAGTCCTCACGCGTGAAGGCGCGCAGCACGCGGATGCCGGTGATCTGCTCGCGCAGCACCTTGTTGATCGCGTCGATCCGCTCCTGCATCACGCGGAACAGCGGTGCCGCACGGGCGATGAGGAAGCCGACGGAGACCAGCATGAGCGGCACCATCACTGCGATCAGCCAGGCCAGCCCGGCCTCCTCACGCAGCGCCAGGACGATGCCGCCGATGCCCGTGATCGGCGCCTGCACCAGGAACTGCATCGAGAAGAAGACGAGCATCTGGACCTGCTGCACGTCGTTCGTGGAACGGGTGATCAGCGAGGCCGCCCCGAACTCGTTCATCTCGTGCGCGGAGTAGGTGGCGACCTGGTCGAAGACACGGCTGCGCAGGTCGCGGCCGATGCTCATGGCCGCGCGGGCGGCCGCGTAGTTCGCGACGACGACGGCGACGATGTTCGCGAAGGTCACCGCGAGCATCCAGCCGCCCAGGCGCCAGATCGTCGGGATGTCGCCCTGGGCGACGCCGTCATCGATGATGTCGGCGTTCAGCGTGGGCAGGTAGAGGTTGGCCAGCACGCCGAGCAGCTGGAAGATCACGACGATGATGATCAGGGTCCAGTACCGGCGGGCGGCCGCGAGCACGAGTCGCAGCAGAGTCACAGGGGTCCTTGGGCAGATGCGGTGCGGTCCGGGGGCGCGCGGACCGCGCGGTGAAGCCTACGTCGGACCGTGCGCACGGTCCATGGGATTCGGGCGGAATCGGGCGGATTCCGCCGAGGGTGGAACGCCGCGGGATGACGTCGATCGGAGGGCGGAGCGCGCGCCACCCGCGAGGGTCGAGTCTCCCCCGCGGCGCCCTCCGCGCACATCCGCCGATCGGCTGATCCTCGCGCGCCCGGACCGGATGCCCGCGCGTCCAGGCCGGACCTCTACCCTGGCCTGCGTGAGCAGACGGATGCAGCAGATCATCATCATCGTGGCGGCCATCGCCCTGGTGATCCCCTTCGGCGCGGTCGGCCTCGCGCAGGTCTTCGGCCGCAGCAACGGGCAGACCGACGCCGCCTCCGCCACGGCGAGCGCGACGGCCCAGGACACGCGCCCTGCCGTCGACCCGTCGTCCCAGCCGAGCCCTTCCCCCACGTCCGGCCCGGAGCTGCCGAAGTCGGCGATGACCGACCAGTCGGACGACGGCGCCACCGGGGTCGGCACCTATCTGCTCGAGTCCTACGCGTACATGATGGCCACGGGCGACACCGACGGCTGGATGCAGGTGGTCGACTCGAACTGCGAGGTCTGCACGTCGTTCCTCTCCAACGCCACGCAGCTCCATGAGCAGGACGGGTACCAGGTGGGCGGCGAGTTCACCGTGAAGTCCGCGAGCTTCGACGGCGCCGGCGATCCGCCCACCAGCGGCACGCTCACCCTCGAGGTCACCCAGAAGGACGCCACGATCGTCGACGACCCGAACAAGCAGGCCCAGGACGTCGACGGGTTCACCGGCGAGATGCAGATGAAGCTGAACTGGGACGGCAAGCAGTGGAAGGTCGGCGACATGTCGATCACCGGGGCCGACGGGGCCAGCGGGACGGGCGCGTCCGACGCAGGCGGCGCGGCGGGCTGAGGCAGCCCGGCTGGCTGGGTCAGCGCGGCCGGTTGAGACGGCGCGGCCGGCTGGGTCAGCGCGCCTGCGGGAACCCGGGGAGCTGGCGCGCCGCGTCCCCGCGGTTGCCGGTGAGCTCGCGCGCGGGCTCGGCCGCAGCCGCCCTCGCCAGCTCGCGCTGACCGCTCGCCTCCGCGGCGCGCGCGATCTGCGCGGTGACCTGCTCGGGCGGGGTCGACCCCGTGCCGGCGAACCAGACCCAGCGGCCGTCGATCGAGCGCGGCGGAGGATCCTGCAGCGGCGCCAGCACCGCGCGGTGGCGACGCGCCTGCTTCGGCGACGGACCCACGAAGTGGATGCCGCGACGGGTCCAGGCGGACCGGCGCACGGTCGACTGCGGGAAGCCGCCGGTCCCGGTCTCGGCCGCATACCGCCGGGCGCCCGTCACGGGGACCACGCTGCCCGGGATGATCTGGTCCGAGGGGATCACGTACGGGCGCAGGCCCGGCGCGCAGCTGCCGACCACGATCCCCCGTTCGCACACCACCAGCCTCTCCCCGCTGATGAACAGCAGGATCAGGCCGAAGATGATCGCGAAGGCGACGGCGGGCGCCACGGCGAGCACGGCGCTCTCGCCGGGATTGATGAGGGTGAGGCCGGAGAACACCAACCAGACCAGCACGAACAGTCCGACCACGAGCGGACCGGGACGATCCGCGTGGACCGCGAGCACCTCACCGACCTCGTCACGGTGCCGGCGTGCGGCGCGACGGGCGCTCATGCGTTCTCTGCCTCGAAGAGGAACAGGTCGGTGCGGTAGGGCATGCCGACCTCGCTGCCTGGGGCGTGGCCGAGGTGCTCGTGCAGGTACCAGTCGAGGTTCGCGAGCACCTTCTCGCGCCGCTCGGGCGATGCGGTGATGACGTAGCTCCGGGTGCGGGCGAGGTCGATGAGCTCGTGCGTGGTGCGCGGGTCCTCCCAATGGCGCACGATCCGCTCGCGCAGCGCGAAGTGCGGGGTGATCGGCGGCGAGAAATCATCGCGGTACACGTCCCCCGCGTGCATGATGCGCGAATAGCGGTGCACCCAGGGGATCTGCACGTCGAGCGAGTTCCACAGCAGGGCCAGCACGCCGCCCGGCCGCAGGATCCGCGCGATCTCGGCGCCCGCGGCCTCGGTGTCGAACCAGTGCCAGGCCTGCGCGACGCTCACCAGGTCGGCGCTCGCGTCCGGGAGGCCGGTGTCCTCGGCGGAGGCCTGGAGGGTGCGCAGAGAGCCGACGGGTACGGCGGGGTCGGCGGGGTCGGCGGGGTCATCGGCCGACGAGGACATGGACTCGTACGCCTGCTCGGCGGTCTCGAGCATGGAACGGCTGGGGTCGACGGCGATCACGTCGAGGCCGCGGCGCGCGAGCTGCAGGGAGAGCTTGCCGGTCCCAGCGCCGAGGTCGACCGCGACGTGGGCTCGCGGCGCGCCTGCGGGGGTGCCTGCTTTCGGCGCACCGGCCTCGCCGTCGTGCGACGGCAGTGCCGCGAGGATCGCGTCGAGCACCTCGGGCGGGTATCCGGGACGCAGGCGGTTGTAGTCCCCGCCCTGACCCTGGAACGCCGCGCCCAACTGGCGGTGGCGCTCACGGGTCCCGAAGCGTGGAGTGTCCCGCGAGGAGACCGGAGGGACGGCGGGATCGCTCATGGGCTCATCGTCCCAGACGCCCGGCCCACACCGAGAGGTGAGAAGACGTCGTCATTCCGGCCTTTTGACAGCAGCTTCTCACTTCTCGAGGGGCAGAGAGAGGCGGAGCGGGGCGACTCAGCTATTCAGGAAGTGCAGCGTGGTCGCGATCGCGAAGGTGAGTGTCGAGGCGAAGCCGCACACGAGCTCGAGCATGACGCCGATGCCGAAGGCCTTGATGGCGATCCAGCTGGACTCCCAGGCGAGCTTCATGTCGCGGCGGCGATACCACTCGGAGCCGTAGAGGCCCAGGATGAATCCGATCGGAAGGCCCAGGAACGGGATCACGAAGATGCCGACGATGCCCGCGGCCACACCCACGAGGATCGGCCACGTGGGCACGTCGTTGTCCTTGAGTTGCTTGCCCGTCATGACGTAGCTGCAGGTCATGCCCAGGGCGCAGAGGACCGCGATGATCGCGAAGGCCAGCCAGGTCCAGCCGCCCAGCACGATCGCCCACACCAGCGAGCCGATGAGGATCGTGATCGAGCCGGGGATGATCGGCAGCACGATGCCCGTGAGCCCCACGACGTACGCGAGGCCGACGACGATCGTGACGATGATCTGGACGGTCAGGGAATCCACGGGGCCTCCGAAGGGGCGGGTCGAGCGAGGTCAGGCGGGCGCACCGGACGCCCCGAGCCGTCGGCCCCGGGCATCCAGAACCGGCTCAGGGCAGCCGCACGACCTGGCCGGCCCAGGAGAAGCCGCCGCCGAAGCCGACCAGCAGAGCGGTGGCGCCGGCGGGGATCCTCCCGGCCTCGCGCATGCGGGAGATCGCGAGCGGGATGGTCGCGGCGGAGGTGTTGCCGGAGGTGATGATGTCGTCGGCCACGATCGCGTCCTCGCGCAGGTCGAGGGCGGCGGCGAGCGGCTCGATCATGCGCAGGTTCGCCTGGTGGGGCACGAACACGTCGATGTCGGCCATGGTCAGGCCGGCGGTCTCGACGATCTTCTGCGAGAGCTTCGGCGCCTCGCGCAGCGCCCATCCGAGCACCTGGCGTCCCTGCTGGGAGAAGCAGCCGCTGGGCGGGCCGATGGTGACGGCGTCGGCGAGGTCGGTGACGGTCCCCCACTGCACGGGCGAGATCGTCGGCTCATCGTTCGGGACGAGGACCATGGCGCCCGCGCCGTCGGCCGTGAGGATGCAGGTGGTGCGGTCGGAGTAGTCGGTGACCGCGGAGAGCTTCTCGGCGCCGATCACGAGCGTCGTGGTGGAGGCGCCCGCGCGGATCGACATGTCCGCCACCGCGAGCGCGTGCTCGAAGCCCGAGCAGGCGGCGCCCACGTCGAAGGCGGCGGGGTTGGACAGGCCCAGCAGGTTCGCGACCCGACCGGCCGCGCTCGGCGAGCGCTCCTGGTTCGAGCAGGTCGCGACGATCACCTGGGTGACCTGCGCGGGGTCGATGCCGGCGTCGGCCAGGGCGTTGCGGCCGGCCTCGGCGGCGAGGTCGGCGACGTCCTGGTCGTCGGCGGCGATGCGGCGGGACTCGATGCCCGTGCGCTGGCGGATCCACTCATCGCTCGTCTCGACGATCTGCTCGAGGTCGTGATTGGTCATGATGCGCTCGGGCCGGTAGTGACCGGTGCCGACGATCCGCGAGCCGGCCGGGGGCGTGGTGGGCATGTGGGTCCTTCCTGCAAAGGCTGGTCTGCCGGGAGTCTAGGCCGCGGTGGACCGCTCACGCGCCGTGACGCCCCCATCTGTGAGAGCACGCGCATCGACCATCCCGTTGCCCGCCAGATGCCCCGAGAGCCCTCGATGGTCGCCGACGAGCGCGAAGACCAGCACGACCAGCATGTACAGGCCGATCGCGAGGCTCAGTGCGCCGGCCGCGAGAGGCACGCCCGCCGCGGACAGCAGCAGCGCGAGCGCGCGCCCCACCGTCCACAGGCCGCCCACGGCGCTCGCGCGCAGCAGGCGGGCTCGGACGCCGCCGCTCCCGCTCGGCCACGCCGGCGCGATGCCCACGGCTCGCTGCCCGATGGACGCGCCGCTGCGCCCCAGGGCGGGCAGGGCGAAGACCACGGCGAAGGCGAGCACGAGGAGCACGGACTGCCCCGGTTCGCCGAGCTCGCGGACCTGCCGTGCGTCGGTCGCGAACACGAGCTCGACAACGGCGCGTGCGAGGTCCAGGAGGAACCCGACGAGGCCGACGGCGATCAGATCGACCACCATGCCCAGCAGGCGGCGCAGACCCGAGACGCGGGACGAGCGCCGGGCCGTGAGCTGCTCGGGGCTCGGCATCCACCAGTGCAGGAGCAGCGGGGCGAGCAGCGCGCCGACGAGAGCGCCCGCGGTGTTCAGGAGGAGGTCGTCGATGTCGGCGATGCGGTAGCTGCAGTCGTAGATGCCCCACAGCCCGGTGTACTGGGTGGCCTCGATCGCGAGGGAGACGAGGGCGCCGAGCGCGGTGGCCGCGAGCACTCCGCGGCGGAGCATGCCCCGCACCGCGAGCCCGAGCGGCACGAACAGCACCACGTTCAGCGCGGCCTGCAGGACCGCCCAGCTGGTGACGGCCTCACGGAGCCCCAGCCCGCCGCCCTCGCGCACGATGTCCGCGACGAACTGGAACGGCGTCACCTGCAGCACTCGGCCGGTGCCCTCGCCGCAGGCCCGCGCCGGATCGGGCAGCGGCAGCAGCGTGTAGGCGACGAGCGCGACGCCGTAGACGCTCACCGCCGCCGCACCGATCAGGCGCAGCACGCTGAGCCGCCCGTACCTGCGGTACTGGAGGACGAGAATCGGCACGAGCAGGCCGACGAACAGCATGCCGCCGCCGATCACGGAGAAGGGGATCTGCCAGGTCCAATCGCTCACGCCTCAGGACATTACGGCGACCCGACCCCGCGCAGCATCCGCCTGCGAGCGCTCGCGGACAGCGCGCTCTCCACCCGTGAGCGGACCGCGTGGGACGCCGGGTCACGCCGGGGACGGATCGGACGACGGGCGTGGTGGCGGGGGCGGGGCGGGGCGGCGCGGGGCAGCGCGACTCGGGGCAGGACGGCGACGCCCGGCGGGCGGGCCGCAGGAGCCGCGGTCTCGCCGTCGAGTGGTGCGAAACGGTTGCCGTGAGCGTCCATGACAACCGTTTCGTACCACTCGCGGCCCCAGGACGGGCGCGGCGCAGCCGAGTGCCCCGCGCCGGGCGCCGCTCAGCCCTTCGCGGCGGCGATCTTCAGGGACTGTCCTTCGTCGGCCGTCGAGGCGCTGCCGTAGAAGTCGGCGGCGTCCGTGGTCGCGGAGGTCACGCTGCCCTCGAGGTCGAGCACGAGGCCGGCGTAGCGGTTCACCAGGTGGTAGGTGCCGGTGCGCTCACCGGTGGCCGGGTCGGTGTCGCGCACGACCCACCACTGCTGGCCCACGGACGGATCCGTGCGCTTGCCGTGCTTCTCCCCCGCCGCCTCGGTGGCCTTCACCTTGGTGCCCCAGGCTCGCTGCTTCGTCCGCGTGGAGTCGACGCCCAGCAGTGCTCCGCTGCGGGTGTTGGCGATCGTGTACGCGCCGTCGCCCGTCGGGGCGATCTTCCAGGACGCGCCGGCGTCGGTCCGCTGCGCCGTGCCGACCACCTTCGCCTTCCCCTTCTTCTGCTGGCCGAGCGCGGTGCTCTTCCCGGTCGAGAGGGTGTACGCCTTCTTCGTGGAGAAGAGGTTCTGGGCCTCGGTCGCGGTCACGTCCTCGCTGTCGATCGAGACGTCGAAGTACTCGCCGTCGGACTCGCCCGTGCAGGAGATCGAGCAGTAGGAACGGAAGTCCTTGCCGATGATGTTGCCGCTGGTCAGCGACTTCGAGTCCACCATCCAGCGGTACCAGGAAGCCCAGTCCTGGTCATCGCCGGTGCCGAGGAGATGCCACTTCTGGCTCGTGAGGTCGTCGGTGGCGTAGTACTCCTGCGGGCCGGGGCGCGTCGCGCCCTCGGGCTGGCCGATGTAGAGCCCCAGGTGCGCGTCGTAGCTGATGTTCATGACGAATAAGGGCGAGGTGCCGGGCAGCTCGCCGGCCTTCACCTGGGCGTCGGTGTTCCCCGGGTTGGTGGGGTCGTAGTCGTCCTCGGGAGCGGTGTACCCGGCGGCGTCGCGGTCGGTGACCGGGGTCAGGTTCGACTCCTTGCCGCCCAGACCCTTCTGGGAGAACGAGCCGTCGTAGAACTTGGTCCACGAGCCGGGCGCCATCTTCTTCGAGATCGGCGCGCGGGCCACGTGGGAGAGGTTCACGTTCTCCCCGCCCTTGCCCTGCTTCCCGATCACGCGGGAGCCGTAGTAGACGTAGAAGTAGCCGGAGGCCGTGTCGACGAACAGCCGCGGGTCGCCGTCGCCGTAGTTGTACGTGTCCTCGGGGAACTGCTTCTCGTCACCGCGCTTCGTGGAGTACGGCGAGGTGATGATGTGGTCCTTGATGTTCCAGGTCTTCCCGCTGTCCGTGGAGACGGCGTAGTCCAGGGAGTCGTAGTGCAGGCCGTCGCCGAAGGGGCGACCGGTGAACTCGTTGTGCACGATGCCGATCCAGTCCCCGGAGTCGGGGTCGACCCACACGCCCACGAGGTCGCAGAAGTTCTTCTGGCTGTAGGAGCCGGTGGGGTCCTTGCTGGCCTCCTTGCCGGTGGGGCTCTGGTTGCAGCGCACCGTCGTGTCGTCGTTGCGGTGCGTGGGGTTGTCCGGGTCCGCGGCGGCGTTGAGCTCCTTGTCCGCGGTCATGTCGTCGATGTTCGTGCCCTTGTAGAAGAGCCACTCGCGCGGATCGTCCTTCGCGTAGAGGGCGTGGGCCGACTGCGCGTGGAAGCTGCCGTCGGCGTCGGTGAACATCGCGGCGGGAGTGTCGTCGGGGAAGGCGTAGTCGTGGTTGGCGCCCACGCTGATCTCGGCCGACGACGACGCGGCCTGCGAGGAGTCCGAGCCGTCCGCCGCGACGGGGGCTCCGGTGGCCAACGGCGCGGCGGAGGCGAGGGACGGGGTGGCGATCACGAGCCCGGCAACAGCGGCGGACAGGATCGATGCAGCACGAGACCTGCTGGTCATGAGGATTCCTGGGGGTCGGGGACGGGGAGATCGGGGACCATGCCGGAGCACGAGAGGTGACCCCGATCACGGCACGACCGTATCGCAAAACGATTGACGCGTGACGTCCTCTGCAACTTTTCCGGGGAAGGTGCGGCGTTTCGCGCAGTCTGCGGGGCCCCGCCCACGCTGCCTGCCCGGAAGCACGAGACCGCGCTGCCTGACGAGAAGCACGAAACGGTTGCCATGGG
>NZ_JBHTSV010000026.1:0-49969 GCF_042794925.1 Brachybacterium sp. NPDC056505 | reverse complement strand
GAAACAGGCCCTCGCCCAGCTCGCAGCCGCCTACCCCGACCGCATCAACCCCTACCTCTGAACACCACCACTTACACAGACAGATTGACAGGCTCCACCGCCTCGATCGCCTCGGAGGCCGACCACATCGTCGAGTACGACCACGAGGACCCGGTGTCGGGTGGTCAGACGGCGGTGGAGAACCTGCACTTCCTGTGCTGGTTCCACCACGCCATGAAGACCGCCGGAACCCTCGACCCCACCCGAATCGAGGCCGACGCCTCGCCCACGGGGCGGGGTGGGACAGTGTGGGAGATCGAGGAACGCGTCCGCGTGTTCCGTGAAGACGACACCGACCTCCTGACACCGCAGGCCGTCGCCCAGCTCAACGCCGTGGAAGAGGCCATGCGGCGCCGGCAGGAGGACTTCCAGCAGCAAGCGGCCGCAGCCGACGCGGCCAACGCGCCAGGCAGCCCGGATCCCGCGAACCTCGACTCGCCCTGGCCCATCCGCCCGGGGCCACCGGACCCCTGGCCCCGCGTGGACATGGACCGCGCGGGCGCCCCGGACGAGGAAGAGTTCCCCGTCGAGAAACCCGCCGGGCGCCGCTGGCAGGGCCGCCCCCACCTGGGGCCCGTATGTCAATGCGGACGCCCCATCCCCGTCCTCGAACGAAAACCCGACCGCGATCCCGAACCACCACCGAAACGGGACCCGGGCCCACCACCCTTCTGACCCCGAGCGCTGGACCGGCTCGCCACCCGAAGCGCCGCCCTCCCCTGTAGAGGGGCACGCCACCGTGGCCCTCTACACGCACGCCCGAAAGCGCGGGCAGCTGATGGGCGGTCTCGGGGCATCGTGGCAACGCATGGAACACTGATCCGCAGGCCACGGAGGGTCCGCGCAGCGGAGGCATCGATGACTGCGCGCGGCCCCGCAACGACTCATCGACGGACCGAGAGGATGCATGGATGGGCCGCGAGGATCGAGCGCAGGCACGACGATGGGGCGCCGCTGCATATGACGGCGCCGTCGGCAGGCGCGATGGCAACTGCTTCGTCTTCGCCGAGATGGCCTTCATCGCCGTGATCGCCGGGATGTACGCCTCGATGGCGCATGGACTGTCGACGCCCACCGCGATCGCCATCGGCATCGGCGTTTTCGTCGGCGGCGGGATCCTGCTGCTGCTCCCGGTCGTGGGGCTCATCGTTTCTCTGCTGCTGTCCGTCGGTTGGGGCATCATCGCCGGGAACATCGCCTTCCACGTCGGCAACCAGCTGCTCGGCATCGTCGTGGGCATCGTCGTCGGCCTGATCGTCGCGGGACTCCACGTCGGCTTCCGCGACTGAGCTCTCCGCCGGGCTCGCCGGCGAATCCCACCGCTGCTCCCTCGGCACGTCTGCGGGCTCGGACCCCTGCGCTCTCTCGCCCCTCCGCCGCCCCGCGACGTGCGAGGATCGGACCTCGGCGGCACGCGCGACCACGAGGCGGAGGAGCATGAGGATGCGGACGATCGGCATGCTGGGCGGGATGAGCTGGGAGTCGACGGCCGAGTACTACCGGCTGGCCAACCAGGCGGTGCGTGAACGCCTCGGCGGGACGCACTCGGCGCGGATCGTGCTGGACTCCGTGGACTTCGCGCAGATCGAGGCCATGCAGGAGGCCGGGGACTGGGACGCGGCCGGGCGCCTGCTCGCCGAGCGCGCCCGTGCCCTCGAAGCAGCCGGCGCCGACCTCCTGGTGCTGTGCACGAACACGATGCACCTGGTCGCGGACGCCATCGAGTCCGCCGTCGACATCCCCCTGCTGCACCTCGTCGACATCACGGCGGGCGCCGTCTTCCGCGCCCCGCTCTCGCGCGTGGGCCTGCTGGCCACCGCCTTCACCATGGAGCAGGGCTTCTACGTGGAGCGGATGCGCGAGCACGGCATCGACGTCATCGTCCCCGACGCCGAGGACCGCGCGCTCGTGCACCGCGTCATCTACGAGGAGCTCGTCGTCGGGGTCGTCAGCGAAACCTCCCGGCGCGAGTACCGGCAGGTCATCCAGCGGCTCGTCGACCGCGGCGCCCAGGGGATCATCCTGGGGTGCACCGAGATCGAACTGCTCATCGGCGCCGACGACGCCCCGGTCCCGGTGTTCCCGACCACGCGTCTGCACGCGCAGGCTGCGGTCGACGCCGCCCTCGCGGACTGACGGGTCCCGCTCAGAACTGACGGGTCCCGCTCAGATCGGCGCGGCTCAGGAAGCGTCGGCCCCGTCGGCCCCGCCGAGGTCGGGAAGGTGCAGCGACCCGTCCTCCGCGAGCGGGAAGCCGGGGTTGAACGCGATCTCCCACAGGTGGCCGTCCGGGTCGGCGACGCAGCCGGCGTACCCGCCGTAGAACGTGTCCGCGGGGGCGCGGGTGACGGTGCCGCCGGCCTGCTCCGCCCGTGCCACGAGCTCGTCGACCTCGCCGGTGGATCGCACGTTGTGGGCGAGCACGATCCCGTCGAACCCGTCGCCCGACGGAAGACCGAAGACACCCGAGTCCGCGGCGAGCTTCTCGCGGCTCCACAGGCTGAGGACCATGCCCCCGGCCTGGAAGAACACCGTCTCCTCGACCTCCTGCCCGCGCCAGCCGAGCGCCTCGTAGAAGGACCGGGCCCGCGCGAGGTCTGCGACGCCGAGCGTGATGAGTGAGATGCGCTGCTCCATGGGGGCGAGACTACTGCGCACCCTCGCCCGCGCTCGCGGTCGCAGCTGCCGGTACCTCGTCCTCCGGCGCCGCCGAGCGGAACCTCCCGCTCAGCGGCAGCATCAGCAGCGCCGCGAGCAGCGGGCCGATCGCGAGGGTCACGAACGCCGAGTACACCGAACCGGTCGAGGCGAACACCGCCCCGACCACGGTCGGCACCACCACGCTGCCCAGCTGCCACACCGCGTTCAGCGTGCCCGCGGCCGAGCCGGAGTCACCCGCACCCGCGTAGTCGAGGATCAGGGCGTTCTGGATCGGCGAGTAGCAGTATGCCGCGAAGCCCAGCACGGGCGCCGCGATGTAGAACGCCGGCAGGGAGCCCAGCGCCCCGAACACCAGCAGCATCAGCGCGAACAGCACGAGGATGCCCGCGGCCAGGTACTTGCGGTGGAAGGGCACGCGCCCCGCCACCAGGCCGATCACGGGCTTCATCACCACGGCGGTGATCGCGAACAGGGCGACGATCCCGCCCGCATGCACCGGGTCGATGCCCTTGCCCTCGATCATCAGGGTGTTCGACCAGGTGATGAAGCCGTACGTGCCCCACAGTGAGAAGAAGCCCGCGATGCCCAGCACGAGCAGGTCGCGGCTGCGCAGCACGCGGCCCAGGTGCGGGGTGCGCGGCGCCGCCGGTGTGGCGAGCTCCGCGCCCTCGGCCTGCGGGGGCCGCGACCGGTGCAGCACGGCGATGACCAGGCCGAGCACGATCGAGATCGCGCCGAACAGGTGGTAGGAGAGTCGCCAGCCGTGCTCGGCGATCATCGTGGGCACCACGAGGTTCGCGACCACCGTGCCCAGCGACGTCGCGGTCGTGAACAGGCCGACGGCGAAGGTCCGCTCGCGCCCCGAGAACCAGGAGGAGATCGACTTCGCGCCCGCCGAGTAGTCGGCTCCCGCGAAGAAGCCGACGAGCGCCTGCGCCACGAGGCCCAGTGCGAAGGACTCGACGCTGCCGAAGAACACCATCCCGGCCCCCGCCAGCACCATCGACGCGGTGAGCACCACGCGCGGCCCCGCCCAGTCGGAGGCCAGCCCGCCCAGGAAGTTCGAGACCACGTAGCCGATGTAGTAGCAGGTCGCGAACACGCCCAGGGAGGCGAGCGCGACCCCGAGGGCCTGCCCGACGCTCGGCGCTGCCGGGCCCCACACGGACCGGTCGAGCGAGGTCATCGTGAAGGCCGCCCAGGCCAGCACCAGGATCAGCCAGCGGCGCGGGTGCGGGGCTGGGAGGGCGGAGGCGACGGGAGCGCCGGGGACGGGTGGGAAGGGGGAGGAGGTGGTCATTCGGATTCCTGACGCGTCGACGCGGGGGAGGGGACGGAGGGCGACGAGGCGTCGAGCAGCGGCATGACCTGCTCGAGGATCGGCTCGGCGGGGGCGAGCGTCCCGGCGTGGGTGCGGCCGGGCAGGGGGACGAAGCGCGCGTCGGGCATCATCGCCGCCGCGCGCTGGGACTCCTCGAAGCGGGGGTGGTCGCGATCGCCGGCCATCCACAGTGCGGGGACCGGGCACGCGGCGAGCTCGGCGTCGGGGATGCCGGGGGTCGTCTCGGTCGCCGTGAACAGGGCGGCCATCGCCAGGGGGTCGGCGGCGAGGAAGGCGGTGCGGGTGCCGCGGTCGCGTCGGCCGGTGACCTCCGGCCCCAGGCCCTGCGCCTGGCAGAAGCCCTCCATGCCCTCGCTGTGCAGGGTCTCGACGGTGCCGGGGAAGAACACGGTGTCCACGGAGCCCTGCTGCGCGGGGGCGGAGCCACCCAGGGAGACCAGGTGCGTGACGCGCTCGGGGCGGCGCACGGCCGCGGTGACGGCGATGCGCGCGCCGAGCGAGTAGCCGATCAGCGCCGCGCGCTCGATGCCCTCGCCGTCGAGGACGCCCAGCAGGTCCGCAACGAACGCGTCCTGGGTATAGGCCGAGGCCACGTGCGGGGCGTCGGACCGCCCGTGCCCCCGCAGGTCGATGCGGATCACCGTCCGGTCGCTCCTCAGCGCGTCGACGTACCCGTACGCGCGCCAGATCGCGCGGGAGAGCACGGAGCCGTGGAGGAGGACGACCGCGGGGCCCGAACCGGTCACGTCATAGGCGATGCGGGCGCCGTCGGAGGGGGAGGGGATCTTCGGCACGGGCTGACGGTAGTCCTCGCCGCGCGGGAGCGGCAAAGCCGTCCCGCGCGGCGAGGGCCTCCCGGTCAGTGGCCGACGGGCGACTCCTCGACCTTCGCGAGCTGCAGGAGGTCCTCGGGGTCCAGCTCGATGTCGTCGACCGCGAGGTTGTCCTCGAGGTGGGCGACGGAGGCGGTGCCGGGGATCAGCAGCACGTTCTCGTACTGGGCGAGCAGCCAGGCGAGGGCGACCTGCGTGGGCGCGACGCCGTGCTTCTGGGCGACCGCGGCGATGTGCGGCCCGGCCGCGATCTTCTCCGGGCCCCCGGTGAACGCCGAGCCCAGGGGGAAGTACGGGACGAAGGCCAGGCCGTGCTCGCGCGCGGCCTCGAGGGCCTCCTGCCCGGAGCGGTCCAGGATCGAGTAGGGGTTCTGCACCGAGACCACGCCTGCCGCCTCGACCGCGCGGCGCACCGTGGCCGCCGGGACGCTCGAGATGCCGATCTGGGCGATCTTGCCCTGCTCGCGCAGCGTCACGAGAGCGGCCAGCTGCTCGTCGAGGTCGGGCTCCTCGCCGCCGGGAGCATCGAGCTCGTAGCGGCGAAGGTTCACCATGGCCAGCTGCTCGGTGCCCAGGGAGCGCAGGTTCTGCTCGACCTGCTCGACGATCTGGTCGGGGTCGCCCGCGGGCAGCCACTCGCCCTTCTCGCCGCGCTGCGCGCCGACCTTCGTCACCAGGCGCAGGTTCTCGGGGTAGGGGTGCAGGGCCTCGCGGATGAGGTCGTTGACGACGTCGGGACCGTAGAACTGGGCGGTGTCGATGTGGTCCACGCCGAGCTCGACGGCGCGGCGCAGCACCTTCTTGTTGTTCTCGGGATCGGCAGACGGTCCGAAGACGCCCGGGCCGGCGAGCTGCATGGCGCCGTATCCGACGCGGCGGACGGTGAGGTCTCCGATGTGTCCAGTGCTCATGGGGGACATCCTGCGCCTCGGTGACCGGGAGCGCCAACGGGTGCGCTGTGGGCGGAATGCGCCTCGGCTCTCGACGAGCGCTCCGGCGATGCGTACACTTTTCTGTACAGGTTGTGATCGGAGTGCGGCACGAGAGGCGAGGCGGTCATGAAGACGATGAGCTACACGGAGTCCCGTGCGCGCTACGCAGAGGTGCTCGACGGCGTCGTCGACGACCGCGAGGAGGTCGTCGTCACCCGTGCGGGGCACGACCCGGTCGTGATCCTCTCGCTCGAGGACTACGAGTCGCTGCGCGAGACCGCGTATCTCATGCGGTCGCCTCGCAATGCTCGCCGTCTCCTGGACGCGATGGAGCGACTCGAGTCCGGGGCCGGCAGCGAGCACGAGCTGATCGAGGACAACGGTCCGGATCCGGATTGGGCCTGAGATGCGGCTCGTCTGGGACGAGAACGCCTGGGAGGACTACCTCTGGTGGCAGGCGCAGGATCGCAGGGCGCTCCGCCGCATCAATGCGCTCCTCAAGGACATCGCCCGGAACGGGAACGAGGGGATCGGCAAGCCCGAAGCCCTCAAGCACGACTTCGCCGGCTACTGGTCCCGCCGGATCACCGACGAGCACCGGCTCGTCTACAAGCTCGTGGGCGCGGAGGAAGTGCGCATCGCCGCGTGCCGGTATCACTACGGGTGAGCCCGGCGCGCAAACACCTCGCCATCCCCGACGGCGCCGCGTAGATTCGCACGCCATGAGCACAGGTGCCTCCCCGCGTCCCGATGCGGCCGACGTCTTCGACCACCTGCGCGCCGAGGACGGCGAGCACGTGGGCTACATGGAGATGACGGCCGACGGCGGCTTCGTCCCCTACGACCTGCTGTGGCAGCGCCGCGGCGAGTCGATGGACCTCGACGAGGCGGAGGCCGTGCTCGACGGGATCGGCCTGCGGCTGCTCGCCGAGGACTGGCTGCTGCAGGAGGAGGCGGGGTGGACGCGCGTGCGCATCCGCGAGATCGATCGCGACCGCGTCGTCGTCGGCCGCGCGATCGAGAACATGTCCGCCCACGTCGCCAAGGCCGTCGACCTGGTGGGAGGCATCGACGTCGAGCTGCCCACCGACCGGCTGCGGCTTGCGGACGCCGCGCGCTGAGGGGGACGCCGTGCATCTCGAGAACATCGTCATCGACGCGGTCGATCCGCACCGACTGGGCGGCTTCTGGCGGCAGCTGCTGGACGCCGAGCCCCTCAGCGACGGGCCGGAGGGGTTCGAGATGCGCGTGCACCTCGATCTCGGGAACGGCCCCGAGCCGGGCGCCTTCCTCGACGTGTGCCTCCAGCCCGTCCGCGTGCCGCCGACCGAGCCCCTGCGCCTTCACCTCGACCTGCTCGGCGGGCCCGGGCAGGCGGAGGTCGTCGAGAGGGCCCTCGCGCTCGGCGCACGGCACCTGGACATCGGACAGGGCGACGTGCCGTGGGTGGTGCTGGGCGACGTCGAGGGCAACCCCTTCTGCGTGATGGAGGAGCGCGCGGCCTATCGCGGCACGGGCCCGATCGCCGCGCTCCCGCTCGACTCCGCCGATCCCGCGCGCGACCGGGAGTTCTGGTCGTGGCTGACGGGATGGACGCCGGTCGACGGCGTGGCCGACGCATCCCTGCGCCATCCCTCGCGCCGCGGGCCGCTGCTCGAGATGTGCGCGGAACCGGCGCCCAAGCGCGCGGCCGACGGCAAGAACCGGATGCACCTCGACGTCCGCCTCGGAGCGGGCGAGGACGCCGATGCGATCGCCGCGGGGATCGTCGCGCGCGGCGGCGCCGAGCTCCGCCCGGGCTGGGGCGACCTGCCCTGGCGGGTGTTCACCGACCCCTCGGGCAACGAGTTCTGCGTGCTGCCCGCGCCGTCGGGCGCCTGAGCGGGGCCCTCGCCGGGACGGCCGGCCTCAGCGGGCGGTCGGGAACATCTGCGCCCGGGCATCGGAGGAGGAGATGACCTCCTTGCCGAACGGGAAGCAGGTGACCGGGATCAGCTTGATGTTCGCCCAGGCCAGCGGGATGCCGATGATCGTCACGGCCTGCGCGACGGCGGTCAGCACGTGCGCGATCGCCAGCCACAGCCCGGCGACCAGGAACCAGATCACGTTGCCCACGGCGCTCATGGCGCCGCCGCGATGGGTGTCCACGACCTCGCGCCCGAAGGGCCAGATCACGAAACCGGCGATCCGGAACGACGCCAAGCCGAAGGGGATCGTGACCACCAGGATGCAGGCGATGATCCCGGCCAGCACGTAGCCCAGGAACAGCGACCAGCCCGCGGTGAGCAGCCAGATGATGTTGAGGATCAGGGTGAGGATCGAACGCATGCCCCGATCGTAGGCGGGGCGGCGCGGAGGCGTCGATGGGGGTTTCCCCCGGTCCTCGGACCCCGGCCCTCAGCCTTCGGCCTTCAGTCCCCGTCGGACGGTCCGTACCAATCGGGCAGCGGCGCGGGCTCGAGCCGGGTGGTGTCGCCGGGGCGCGCGAGCGTCAGCAGCGCGCGCTCCACGTCGTCCTCGCGCTCGAGCAGATCCTCCACGGCCTGCACCTTCTCGCGCAGCTCGGACTCCTTGACGTCGCCCACCACGTCCACGGAGGCGACCACGAAGAGCTTGTTCGCGCCGATCCACTCCGTGTGCAGGAAGGTCACCGTCTCGATGTCGGGGTTCTCCTCGAGGATCGCCAGCAGACGGTTCCTCACCAGCGGCGTCCCGCCCTCGCCGGTGAGCAGCGAGGCGTTGCGGCCGATGAGGATCACCGCGATCACGCCCAGCAGCACGCCGACGAGGATCGAGCCGAGCGCGTCCCACATCGCGTTCCCTGTGACCTGGTGCAGGAACAGTCCGAGTCCCGCGATCACGAGCCCCACGAGCGCCGCCGAGTCTTCGGCGAACACCGCGCGCAGCATCGGGTCGGACGTGGTGCGCACGTAGCGCAGCGGGCTGATTCGACGCCGCTTCGCCCCCGCGCGCGTCTGCCGCAGGGCCTGCAGGAACGAGGTGCCCTCGAGCAGGAAGGAGATGCCGAGGACCACGTAGCCCCAGGTGTAGTCGGCCCCCTCGTCGCCGCTCGCGCCGAGCGATTGGATGCCGTGCCAGATCGACACCCCGGCGCCGACGGCGAACAGGCCGATCGCGGCGAACATCGCCCACACGTAGCCCGAGCGGCCGTAGCCCATGGGGTGGGCGGCGTCGGCCGGCTTGCGGGCGCGGCGCTCGCCGATCAGCAGGAAGACCTCGTTGCCGGTGTCGGCCCAGGAGTGCGCGGCCTCGGCGAGCATCGAGGCGGATCCCGTGAGGGCCGCGACGATCGACTTCGCGATCGCCACCAGCAGGTTCGCCCCGAACGCGAGGATCACGGTGAGGCCGCTGCCGGAGGAGTCGTCGGAGTCGTCCCCTGCCTGCGGGGTCGGCGCGAGCGGCGCCGGGTGAGCCTCCTGCGGGGCTGTGCTCATGCCTCGTCCCTCTCCTCGTCTCCGGTGCTGCGGGCCCTGCCGTCCCATGGGCCGCCCGCCCATTGTGCGCCCGCGGCGGCCTGCGTCGCCGCGTCGGCCGCCTCGCGCAGCACCTCGAGCACCCGCCGCACGGCCGAGCGCTGCGCCGCGTCGGGCCGCATCAGGGCGCTCACGTGGCGCAGGGTCGGCACGCCCTCCACGGGGCGCAGGGCGATCCCGCGATCGGTGCGCGTGGTGTAGCGCGGGAGGATCGCGAGGAGGTCGCTGCGCGCGACGAGGGCCTCGATGAGATGGTTGTCGCGCAGGCGCTGGACCACGCGCAGGTGGACCCCCGTGGCCATCGAGATCGTCTGCAGCACGCGGTCGAAGGGGAAGCCCTCGGGCACGCCGATCCAGTCCTGGTCAGCGAGGTCGGCCGCGGTGAGGGTCGCCCGGGAGGCCAGCGGATGGTCGGCCGACATCGCCACGTCCAGCGGCTCGGCACCGAGCGGCACCACCCGGCAGCGCTCGCTGCCAGCGGGCGCCGGCCCGATCAGCGAATGGCCGATGACGATGTCGTGGTCGGCGGTGAGCGCGGCGAAGGCGGTCTCGGCGATGTCGTCGTCGTGCAGCACGAGGTCGATCCCGGAGCCCTCGAGCGTCGACACCGCGTGCGGGTAGAGGTAGACCGCGGCGCTCGCCAGGGCGAGCACGTCGACCGTGCCGCTGGGCGCGCCCAGCAGGTCGTCGAGCCGGGAGGCGACCCCGGCGACCGCCTCGGCGACCTCGTCCCCGCCGCGGGCCAGCAGGTCCCCGGCCTCGGTGAGCCGCAGACCCCGGCCCTGCGGCCGCACGAGCTGCACCCCCAGGTCGCGCTGGGCGGCGCGCAGCTGCTGCGAGACGGCCGACGGGGTGCGGTGGGTCGCGGCGGCGACGGCGGTGACGCTGCCGCGCGCAGCGAACTCGCGCAGGAGCTCCAGGTGACGCACATCCATGCAGCAACGCTACAACGATGGTGCAGAACTCTGCGATTGTGCTGAAGGGATCGCGGGTGCACCGTGGACCCATGCCCAGCCGCCACCGCCTCCTCGCGATCGCCGTCGCCGCGATCTGGGGCGTCAACTTCCTCGCGATCGACGCCTCCCTGGCGCAGTTCCCGCCGCTGTTCCTGGTCGCCCTGCGCTTCGCCCTCATCGCGATCCCCACCGTGCTGCTCGTGCGCCCGCCGCAGGTCCCGCTGCGCTGGCTGCTGGGCTACGGCCTCGGCTTCGGCGTCGCCCAGTACTCCCTGCTCTACATCGCGATGACCCTGGGCATGCCCGCGGGCCTCGCCTCCCTCGTGCTGCAGGCGTCGGCGCCGTTCACGGTGCTCCTCGGCGTCCTGTTCACCCGGGAGTCGCTGGGGCGGCGCGCCGGGATCGGGATCGGCGTGGCGGTCCTCGGCCTCGCCGTCGTCGGCTGGCACCGGGCGGAGAACGCGGCCATCTGGCCCTTCGTCCTCACCCTGCTCGCGGGCCTCGGCTGGGCGATCGGCAACATCTGCACGCGGGAGGCCCGTTCGACCCAGCCTCTGCGGCTCGTGCTCTGGATGTCGGTGATCCCGCCGATCCCCACGCTCGCGCTCTCCCTCCTCGTCGAGGGGCCGCAGCGCATCGCCGCCTCCGCCGACGGCCTCCTCACCGGTCGTGGCCTGCTCGCGATCCTCGGCCTGCTCTACACGGTGGTCATCGCGACGCTGGTCGCCTCGGGGATCTGGAGCTGGCTGATGTCGCGCCATCCCGCAGGGTCCGTCGCGCCGTTCTCGATGCTGGTGCCCGTGGTGGGGATGAGCGCGGCCTGGATCGTGCTCTCCCAGGGCGTCGCCCCGCTCGAGCTGGCCGGGGGAGTGTTCGTGGTCGGCGGGGTGCTGCTCGCGTCATGGGCGCCGCGGCGGGCACGACGGGCACGACGGGCCGACGGGGCCGTGGCCGACGAGGAACATCAGATGGCGAGACCTGCGCCCGGGGCCGAGGAGGCGCGCGTAGCGTCGCGCCCATGAGCGAGCACCCCGGTCACGGCCACGAGCACCACTACACCCACGGCTACGAGGACGCGGTGCTCTCCTCCCACCGCCACCGCACCGCCGAGAACTCGGCCGCGCACCTCCTCCCGCACCTGCGCGAGGGCATGCGCCTGCTGGACGTCGGCAGCGGCGCGGGCACGATCACCGCGGACCTCGCCCGCATCGTCGGCCCCGAGAACGTCACCGCGATCGAGGTCTCCGAGGAGTCCGCGGGGATCACCCGCAACGAGCTCGCCCGCCAGGGCCTCGAGGGCGTCGAGGTCCGTGCGGCCGACGCCCACCACCTGCCCTTTGCCGATGCCGCCTTCGACGTCGCCCACACCCACCAGGTGCTCCACCACGTCGCCGATCCCGTGCGCGTGCTGGCCGAGATGCGCCGCGTGACCGCCTCCGGAGGCATCGTCTCCGCCCGCGAGGCCGACTACGGCGCCTTCCGCTGGTGGCCCGAGCTGCCGGGCCTGGAGACGTGGCGCGAGCTGTTCATCGAGGCCATGGCCGCCAACGGCGGCACGCCCGACGCCGGTCGGCGCCTGCTGGGCTGGGCGCTCGAGGCGGGACTGAGCGACGTGGAGCCCGGCGCGGGCACCTGGTGCTACGCGACCCCCGCCGACCGCGCCTTCTGGGCCGGTTCCTCCTCGCAGCGCATCACCGCGGGCGCCGTCGCCCAGCAGCTCCTGGACGCCGGCCGCGCGAGCCAGGACGAGCTCGACGCGATCGGCGAGGACTGGAAGCGTTGGGCGGACGATCCCGCCGGCTGGTTCGTGCTGCTGCACGGGGAGATCCTCGCGCGGATGTGACCGGCGCGGACGGCACCCGCGTCCAGGCCGCGCTCAGGCCGAGAGATCCCGGGCGCGCTCGGTGATCTGCTCCGCGACGCGCCGGCTCTCGGCCGCGTAGCCGCCCCCGAACAGGACCACGTGCGCGAGCAGCGCGAAGAACAGGTGCGCGGGGAGATCCTCGCGCCACCCCGTCGGCATCGGGTGCGCGGCCTCGTAGCCCGCGAGGATCGCGTCGATGTGGGGCGCGCCGAACATCGTCAGCAGCGCGAGATCCTCGAGACGGTGCCCGCCGTGCGCCGAGGGGTCGATGAGCGTCCCTCCCGCGTCCGTCCACATCAGGTTCCCCGACCACAGGTCGCCGTGCACGCGCGAGGCATCCTCGCGCCCCTGTCCGCTCACGCCGTCGAAGGCGCCGCCGGCGATCGCGTCGATCGCGCGGGAGACGGCCGCCGATCCGTCGGCCCCGAGCTGCGGGGAGGCGCGGCGCGCGAGCGGCTCCAGACGGTCCTGCGCCCAGAAGGTCGCGAAATCCTCGCGGGCGGTGGTCGGCAGTTCGAACGGCGAGTTGAGCGGACCGAACCACGACGTGTCCGACGGGGAGGCGCCGAATCCCTCGGCTCCTGCGTCGTGGAGGTGGGCGAGGCGCCCGCCGAAGGCGCGGGCATCCTCGGGGGAGGGCCGCACCGACTCGAGGCGCTCGAGGCGCAAGTGGTCCTCGCCCTCCTCGAGCACCTGGACCACGGGCACCGCGCGCGGCGCCGCGAGCCAGGCGAGGCCCGCGGCCTCGGCGGCGAAGAAGCCCTGCGGGGCGCCGGGACGCTGCTTCAGAAAATCAGACATGTGCCACCGTAGGCATGACGACGGAGAGGAGACCACCATGACCGAGGACGAATCCACCGGCGAGCAGCGGCCGCGCAATCCTCTGCGGCGCGGCGCGATCCCCTCGCTCCCGCCGACTGCGGCCTTCCCGTGGTGGCGGCCCGACGAGGACATGGAGGAGGTCGCCGAGGCCGAGAGCGCGAGCGAGACGGATCCCCGCCGCGACGCGGACTTCCTGGACAGCGGCACCATCACCCTCGACGTCCCCGCGGAGGGCGACGAGGGGTCGGGCCGGCACGACGCCCCCTGACCCGCAGACCCGACGGTTCGGACCCGGGCCGGGAAACGGGCGCCCATCGGGTCCATGATCGAGGCCATGAGCAGCACGACCCCGCCGCCCGCCCTTCGCCCGACGGCCTCCCGCGACCCCTCGCCCACGGCCTCGATCGACCGCAGCGACCGCCGTCGCTGGCTCCAGCTGATCCTCGGGGTCGTCCTCTTCCTCGTCGCCGAGGTCGTGATGGGGGCGGTCTCGGTCCTCGCCTCCGTCCTCGCCGGCGGTGACGTCGCGGACGGGCCGGCACCCTGGGCGTTCCTGCTCGGCGGTGTGCTCGCCGCGGCGGTCGGGGTCGGCGGCTTCCTGCTGATCGTCGGGCCCGTCGGCCGCAGCCCCGGCCTCGCCCTGCGCGGGCCCGGCAAGCTCGCGGAGCTCGTCGTCGGCCTCGTCATCGGCACCGTGCTGATCTCGCTGAGCGTCGCCCTGATCGCCCTGCTCGGCGGCTACCGGGTCACAGGCATCTCGCCGTCCCCGCAGCTGCTCGCGCCGCTCGCGATCGGCATCGGCGCCGGTTTCGTCGAGGAGATCTTCTTCCGCGGCATCCTGCTGCGGCTCATCGACGCCTGGATGGGCAGCTGGGGCGCGCTCGTGCTCACCTCGCTCGTCTTCGGACTGATCCATCTCACGAACGACGGCGCAAGCCTCGCCAGCGCGCTGGGACTCGTCGTCGAGGCGGGGATCCTGCTGGGCGCCGCGTATCTGCTCACGCGCAGGCTGTGGCTCGCGATCGGCATCCACATCGCCTGGAACGCGGTGCAGGCGGGTGTGTTCTCCTCCGTGGTCTCCGGCACAGGGCAGCAGGAGGGCCTGCTGCTCGCCGACATCGACGGGCCGACGTGGCTGACGGGCGGGTCGATGGGCGTCGAGGGCTCGCTCGTCACCGTGCTCGTCGGGCTCGCCGCCGGGCTGGTGATGCTGGTCCTCGCGGTGCGGCGCGGGAGGATGCTCGGTCCCGTCAGTCGACGGGAGAGGGACGGGATCAGCGGGTGATCTCGGAGCGCTCCGCTCCTTCAGAACGGGACCCGGCCGACTCCGCCGCGACCGTCTCGCGCCGCAGCCCGCGACCGGCGACGAAGCCGACGAGGGCGATCGCGATGATGAACACGATCGTGCCCAGGGTGAGCGCCTCGAAGGCCGCGTAGGGCACGCCCATCGCGCTCGAGAAATCGTAAGGAACGCCCAGCAGGGTCTCCAGGGTGCCCGGGAACACCGAGACCCATGAGCCCAGTGCCACGAACCCCGTGGTCACGACGCCCAGCGCGACGAACACGCCGTTCGGGCCGGGCACGCGGAAGGGCCGCGGCTGGCCCGGGAACCGCAGGCGCAGGCGCACGGCCGCGGGGATCACCAGCAGGTAGCTGAACAGGTAGGTGGTGATCGCGACCGAGAGGACCACGTCGAACAGCGCCGCGCTCGAGCCGGTCAGCTGCATCGCGGCGATCATGAACACCGTCGCGACCGTGCCGGAGAGCAGGTTGACGCGGATCGGGGTGCCCAGGCTCCGGTGGAACTTCCCGAAGAAGCCGCCGAAGAAGGAGCCGTCTGCCGCGGCGATGGCCTGCATGCGGTCGGACATGATCATCCACGCCGCGCCCTGCCCGATGTTCGCGAGCAGGAACAGGATGACGGCCGCGGTGAGCACGACGGGCGCCGCCGCTCCGTAGACGGAGAACACGGTCGCGACCGCGCGCAGCAGACCGGAGACCCCGTCGATGTCGGAATGCGGGATGACCAGCAGGATCGTGAAGACCGGGATCAGGTAGAGCACGCCGGCCATCGCCGAGGAGCGCAGCACGGAGAAGGCGACGTCCTTCTCGGCGTTCTTCATCTCGCCCGAGGCGCTGGAGCCGGACTCGAAGCCCAGGAACGCGAACAGCAGCAGCGGGGTCAGGGTGATGAACCCGGTGACGGTGGGGGAGAAGTCGCCGATCGCGAGGCTCTGCACGCCGTGCTGGGCCGCATAGATGATCGCGGTGAGGATGAACAGGCCCAGGAACACGATCTTGCAGACCGCGCCCATCGTCGGGATCCACTTCGCGCGCTTCAGGGAGAGGATCGCCGCGAGCACGGTGATCCAGATGAACGCGGTCTTGAAGGCGTAGTCGGCGAACGAGCCCTCGGCGAAGTGCACAAGATGCTCGCGGGCGGCCTCCGCGCACAGGAACGCCATCGACCCGCCCACCCACACGGGCTGCGTGATCCAGGTGAACGCCGAGGCCACGGCCGCGGCGGGGCGCCCGAAGGCCTGACGCACCCACAGGTACACGCCGCCCTCGCCCACGAAGGCGGAGCCGGTCTCGGCGAAGATCAGCGCGTAGGGGACGAGGAAGACGATGATCAGGAAGACCAGCCAGGTGAACGTCTCCGGTCCCTGCGAGGACACCGAGCCGAGCATCTCGAGGCCGACGACGGCCGAGACCACGATGAACACGATGTCGAAGCGCCCGAGCGTCCGATGCAGCACCTGGTTCTGCTCCTCGGCGAAGCGGGTGCTGCCGTCGGGGCCGATCTCGGTCATGCCGGTGCTCTTCTCTGGCGGGGGCGGAGGAGGGGCGCGGAGGTCGTCCGGGTGACGGGACACCGTCTCTGCGCCGGGGCGAGCATAGTCTCCACGGCCGCGCCCGCGCCCCCGCGCCCTCGATGCGGCCAGGGATCCTCACACCGCGGGCCTCACACGGCGGGCGTCGCGAACCCTCCGTTGGACAGCAGGAGCTGGCCGCGGATCCAGCCGCCGCGCTCCGAGACCAGGAAGCGCACGAGATCCGCGACGGTGCTCGGGGCGCCGAGACGCCCGCCGGGGGTCTGGGCGGCCCCGGCCTCGCGCACGGCGTCGTCCATCCAGCCGGTGTCGATCGGGCCGGGGTTCACGACGTTGGTGCGGACGCCGCGATCGGCGAGCTCGTGCGTGCCCGCCAGCACGAGCCGGTCCAGCGCGCCCTTGGTCGCGCCGTACGGGAGGTTGTGGGCGGTGTGGTCGCTGGTGAGGGCGACGACGGCCCCGCCGGGGGTGTCGGCGCCGACCTCCACCTGCTCGGCGAAGGCCTTCAGCAGCAGCCAGCTGGCCCGCACGTTCACCGCATAGTGGCGGTCGAAGCTCTCCACGGTGGTATCGAGGATCGCCGAGTCCACGGACTCGCAGTGGCACATGACGAGCGCGCCCAGCCGACCGAGCTCGGCGCTCGCGGCGTCGAGGATCCGCGGGGGCTCGGCCGGATCGGACAGGTCGCCGGGGACGAGGACCACGTGCCGGCCGACGCCGCGCAGCTCCTCGGCGAGGACCTCGACGTCGGAGGGCTCGGCGTTCACGCGCCGGTCGTAGTCGTCGGAGAAGCTCAGGGCGAGGTCGAAGCCGTCCTCGGCCAGCGCGCGGGCGATCGCGGCGCCGATCCCGCGGCGCCGGCCCACGCCGGTCAGCAGCGCGGCGCGGGGGAGGGGCAGGTCGTCGGTGTTCTCGTGCGTCATGGGGCGGACGCTACGGCGGGGCGTGCAGGTGGGCAACGGGATTATCGGGCGGCCCGGCCGACGGACAGGAGGGTTGTCCCGGTGCGGACGTGACAGCTGTCAGGGGAGGGCGGGACGGGCGCCGCCTAGCGTCGAGTGCATCGACAGCACACGCGCCGACGGCGCTCGGCCAGGAGGGCCACCATGGATCGCTTCGACGACAGCTTCCCCCGCTCGGACAGCAGCGACGCGGAGACGGATCTCCGCCGCCGCGCGGTCGAGCGCCTGCACGCCCGTCGCAACCTCGTCATGAGCCTTGCCGTGTACGTCGTGGTCAACGGCATGCTCGTGGTGTTCTGGGCGCGCAACGGCGGCGGCTTCTTCTGGCCCTTCTTCCCCATCGCCTTCTGGGGCATCGGGCTGCTCTGGCAGGTGCTCGGCGTCTTCGGCGGTGGAGTCAGCGAGGAGCGGATCCAGGCCGAGATGCGGCGGCTGGGCGGCGAGGGTCGCTGACGTGCGCGGGCGGCCCCGTGCCCGCGGGTTCCGCTCAGCCCGTGATCGTCCCGGCAGGCGCCTCGTAGGGGCTGAAGAACTCGTTGGCCCCCTGCCCTGACAGGGTCATGAGGATCGTGGGGACCGTGACCCCGTCGATCTGCTCGCGGATGATGTCGGCGTGGCCCGCGTGCCGGGCCAGCTCCTCGACCTGATGGACCAGGTAGTAGCGCTGCAGGATCGGCGTGGGTGCGGTGATCCCGGCCCAGGGGGCCGGCGCCTCCTGCGAGGCCGCCGCCGGGTCCGTCGATCGCAGAGCGGCGAGGTAGTCCGCGCGCGCGGCGTCGAAGGCGGGCAGCAGCGCGGCGGCCGACTCGTCGTCGCCGAGCCGCGTGCTGTCCGCGTGCTTCGCGAAGGCCTCCGGAGTGAGGGGATCCAGGCGGGGCCCTGCGGTGAGGCGCTCGGTGGCTTCGCGCATCACGTAGATCGCATGCTTGACCAGCGCACCCACCGAGAGCGCGCTGCGGCAGGGCGCGGCATGCGCCTGCTCCTCGGTGAGGCCGTGGATGCTCGCGCGCAGGGCCTCGAGCTGTGCGTCGATGTATCCGACGAGGCCGTCGATCTCGGTGTCCTGCGTGGGTGCGTACATGGTGTGCTCCTGGCTCGGTGCGGGGCCGGGAGCGGTGCGCTCCGTGGCCATGAGTACATACTGCGCCGCGGTGCGGACGATTTCTGTCCTTTGAAGCAGGCGTCGCGCGGTGCGCCGTGCGTCCCGGATACCGTCGGCCCCATGCGCATGTTCCCTCTCGCAGACGGCACCGAGCTCGCCACCTGGACAGACGGCGAGGCCGGGGCCCATCCGCCCGTCGTGCTCGTCCACGGCGGGCCGGGCCTCTGGGACGACCTCGGCGACCTCGCCGCTCTGCTCTCCGACCAGACGCTCGTGCACCGTTACGACCAGCGTGGATGCGGACGCAGCACGCCCAGGCCCGTGCCCGAGGAGCAGCTGGCCGTGCGGCGCTCCGTCGCCGACCTCGAGGAGCTGCGCGCCGCGCTCGATACCCGGCACGGCGGCCACGAGCGATGGATCGTCGTCGGCCACTCCTTCGGCGCCTCCCTCGCCCTCGCCTATGCGGGCGCGCACCCCGAGCACGTCGCCGCCGTCGGCTTCCTCAGCGGCACGGGCATCGGGGACTGGCGCACGGACTTCCGCGCCGAGCGCGACCGCCGACGCGAGGTCGCCGGGATCGCCGAGGAGCTCGCCCGGCTCGACGGCCTCGGGCCGGACGGACGCACCGGGGAGCAGGAGACCCGCTGGCGCACCCTGCAGTGGGCCACAGACTTCGCCGACACCGCCGACGGGATCGCGCGCGCCGAGCGCCTCGCCGCCGTCGGGCTCGACATCGAGCACACCGCGAACCGCCTGGCGGCGGCCGATCCCGCGGTGGCCGACGACGCCCTCGTCGCCGACCTCGCGAGGATCGACGCGCCGGTCTGGTTCCTCCACGGGCTCGCCGATCCGCGGCCGGTCGCCGGCGTCGTCGCGCTCGCCGCCCATGCGCGTCGCGGACGCAAGCGGATCATCGAGGCCGCCGGACATTTCCCCTGGGTCGAGCGGCCCGAGCGCACCCGCGAGGTGCTCGAGGAGGTCCTGCGCTCCGCCGGGTGAGCGGGGCGGGGACGGCGACGGGCAGGGAGCGCTCGGGAGGCGCGGCTAGACTCCATGGGTCCCCGACACCCCTGCCGCCCGAGGAGGCTCCCGCCCAGTGCCGCCGCTGCTCTCGCGCCCGTTGGACGCTCTCATCGCCTCCGATCCGGGTCTGAGCAGACTCCGCATGGGCCTCGCCGGGGCCTGCTGCGTCGCCGCGAACCTCGCCGCCGAGGCACTGCTGGGCACGGCCCTGCACCTGGAGCCGGCCGCACTGCTGCCGACGATGATCCTCGGCGCGGTGATCGCGATGATCGGCTCGAACGCCCTCGCGCGCCCGATGGCCCGCGAGAGCCTGCGCGCAGCGCTCTTCTTCCCTGTCGCGATGGGCGTCGGCCTGGTCGTCGGCACCCTCGTCGGCGACTCCCTGTGGCTCTCGCACCTCGTGTTCGTGCTGGTCATGTTCGGTGCCGTGTACGTGCGGCGCTTCGGCCTCGACTTCTTCTTCTACGGCTTCCTGCTGTGGATGGGGTTCTTCTTCTCGCTGTTCCTGCGCCCGACGCCCGGCCAGCTGCCGCACCTCGTGCTCGCCGTGGTGGTGGGCACCGCTGTCGTCGCCCTGCTGTGCACCACGGTGTTCCGGCCCCATCCGCGGCGTACGCTCGCGCGGGTCTTCCGCAGCATGGTCGCGCGCCGCAGCCGACTGCTGCGGCTGATGGCCTCCCGGCTGCGCGCGCCGTCGCAGCGGGACCGCGACCGGCTGACCCGACGCGTCTTCGACGAGCGCGCCCTGTTCGACGAGATGGTGCTCATGAGCGACGGCTGGGCGGCGAACGCCCGGGCGCTGCCGGTGGGCTGGAGCGCGGAGACCGTGCGCCGCAGCCTGCTCGAGGGCCAGCTCTCCCTGGACCTCGTGGGCTGGGCGTCCCTGCACCTCATGGAGGCGCCGCCGCGCGTGCGCTCGCTCGCGGCGCGGGCCCTGGTCCATCTGGCCGACGGCGACGCCGAGAGCGCCCGCAGGGTCGCCGCGCTGCTCGAACGGATGATGGCACGCGAGGGCGCTCCCGGACAGGACCCCGCGGCCGACGGGGCGATGGACGCAGGCCGCCTGCGCCGTGAGGTGCGCTCCCTGGTGCGCGGCATCGACGAGCTCGTGCGACGGCCGGCCGATCCCCATCTGCCCCCGGACCTCGAGCGCAACGCCGAGTTCACCCCGGCCGCGGCGCTCACCGGGCTGGGCATGCTGCCGGGGCCACCCTCGGTCGCCAAGGACGTGCGCGCCCGCGGCGCCCGCTGGAACCCGGTCGTGCGCGCGCAGGCGACCACGCGGCAGGCCGTGCAGGTCGCGATCGCCGGTGCGCTCGCGATCCTCGCGGGCACCCTGATCAGCGACTCGCGCTACTACTGGGCGGTGATCGCCGCGTTCGTGGTGTTCACGGGCACCGGCACCCGCATGGACTCCTTCGGGAAGTCCCTGAACCGCGTGATCGGGACGGTGCTGGGCCTGGTGGTGGGCATCGCGCTCGCCGCCCTCACCGCGGGCCATCCGATGATCGAGCTCGCGGTCATCCTCATCAGCGTCTTCTGCGGCTTCTACCTGATCCGCATCTCCTACGCCTACATGATGCTGTTCGTGACGATCCTGGTCGCGCAGCTCTACGGGATCCTCGGCCTGTTCTCCGATGCCCTGCTCCTGCTGCGCCTCGCGGAGACCGTCGCGGGCGCGGGCATCGGCGTGCTCGTGGCGCTGCTGTTCGCTCCGGTCAGCACGCGCGACACCGTGGCGCGCGCGGAGCGCGAGGTCGCCGCGTCGATCGGCGACCTCATGGAGGGCACGGCGCTCGCGCTGCGCGAACCCGGCCCGGCGGTCCAGCACGAGGTCGACGCCCTGCTGCTCGCGACGATCGGCGCCCGCAGGCGGCTCGCGCTCGCGGCGGCGCCGCTGACGCGCTACCACCTCACCGAGCACCGTCCGCGCCGGGTGCGCCGCCGGCTCACCGTGGTGGCGACGTCCGTGAGCATCGCCCGCACCGTGACCAGCCGCGTCATGGCACGGGCCGCGAGCGGTGGCCCGATGGACCCGGTGGGCCCGGCGGACCAGGTCGAAACGGTGGACTCGCCGAGGGTCGATCCCCGGGTGGCCGACGCCTGCGACGCCGTCGCCGCCCTCGCCCGCGACGTCGCCGACGAGGAGCGCGTGGCGGAGGCGAGCGCCGCCGTCGGCGCCGCACCCGCGCCCGGCGAGGGGCCGCAGGACTCCCGCGCCGCCCACGGCTCCCATGCCGCCCGCACCTCCCGGACCTGGGAGGACGAGACGCTCGAGCAGCTGTCGATGCTCGCCCGCTCCCTGCGCGAGATCGGCCACCCGGCCGCGCGCTGACCGACTGACCGAGGGGGCAGGCCGGCGGCCAGCGCCTCAGAGGTGCTCGGTGGGTCTCTCGAGCAGCTCCTCCGCCTCGTCGAGGACCTTCTGCTGCGAGGCGGGGAGATCCGAGGCCTCCGTGTCCTCGCCGCCGATGCCGGGAGAGGTGCTCGGCGCCTGGCCGTGGGCCTCGCCGAGCGCCGCGTTCACGAGGGCTGCGAGCACCACCACGGCGGCCGCCCCGGTCGGCAGCCACATGGCGGCCTGCGCCCCGACGTTCTCGGCGAAGGCACCGGTCAGCGCCGAGGCACCGGACTGGCCGACGATCGTCGCGGAGCCCAGCATCGTCATCACCGTCGCCGAGCGGCCGCGCGGGGAGCGGTCCGCGGCGAGGCTGTACAGCGTCACGACCGTCGGCCCGATCCCGATGCCCGCGATCGCCATCGCGCCCGCGGTCCCGGCCAGGCCGCCCGCGAGGCCGAAGGCGACCATCGCGGCGAGCATCAGGGCCGAGAACACGAGCCAGCGCCAGCGGAGCGCGAACCGCTCCGGGAACAGCGAGATGCTCAGCGCGAGGATCGTCGAGCCCACGCCCATGATCCCGTAGACGAGCCCGGCGGAGTCGCCGTGACCGGTCTCCGCGAGGAAGGCCGTGAGCGAGGTGAGGACCGTGCCGAAGAAGAGGCCGACGCCGAGCGCGCCCGCGACCACCACGAGCACCCGCGCGCTGCGCAGCTCCCGCGCCGGGGCCTGCACCACGGGCGATCCCGTCGCCGGCGCCGCGGCGCGCGCCGTCGGATGCAGAGCGAAGGCGGTGACGAACACGAGGGTGAGGACCGCCGCGCCGATCATCGGGGCCGCGGCGCTCATCGTCGTGGCCAGCAGGCCGACCACGACGGGGCCGAACACGAAGGCGGTCTCGTCGGCCGCGGACTCGTAGCCCATGGTCGCGTTGAGGCTCTTCGCGCGGCGTCCCGAGGGCAGGCGGGTGAGGATCAGGTGCACGAGGCGGCTGCGCGAGAGCGGACCGATCTGCGGGGAGGACGCGCCGATCACGAAGCCCACGGCGAGCACCGCGGGATCGGGCAGGGAGCTGAAGGCCACGGCGGCCATCGCGAGCAGGGCCAGGGAGTTCACGATCCCCGCGAGCAGGATGACCGGGCGCTGGCCGATGCGGTCGGCCGCCGCGCCCAGCAGCGGGCCGACGAGCGCCGAGCCGAGGCCCACGACCGCCGAGTTCAGCCCGCCCAGCGCGATCGAGCCGCGCGCGGACACGACGAGGGTGAGCGTGCCCACGACCATCATCGCGAACGGGAAGCGGGCCACGAACGCGATCGGGAAGTAGGCGAGGCCGGCGGCGCGCGTCAGGGTGGTGGCCTGCGGGGCCGGCGTCGGGTTCTGCGGCGAGGTCATCGATCCTCCGGACGGTGGGGTGCCGCCTTGGACGGCCCGCACCGGAGAAGAACTGCCGGATGGTCTGCGGACCCGAGGTGATGCACTGCTGATGGGACGCTGGGAGCCTATCCGGGGGCGCCGCCCCGGGGCCAGGGATCCGCCCCGGGACGGCCGTGGAGGTCACAGATTCGCCGGCGCGGGATCGCACCTGATATCCGGTGCGGCACGGTACGGCGCACAGTGCGCGGCACGGAGCACAGTGCGCGGCACGGGGCACGGGGCACGGGGCACGGGGCGTCGACGGGCGGTTGTCACGGAAGGGCCGGTGGTGAGGAGCGATGGCGATATCGCCACGGCTCCCCAGCATCGGCCCGTCCGCGACAGGTCCGGCCGGATCCCCCGCCCTGCCTCGCCTGCGGCCGCCTCCTGCATCCCGTCAGCCCGGGCCCATCGCCCCCGAGTCGACGTAGGCGAGCAGGGCGTCGCGCACGTATGCGCCATGGCCTCGGTAGGTCGCGTCGAAGCGCGGGTCGTCGGCGTACATCGGCACCAGGTTCCGGATGTACTCCGGCGTCGGGTCGGTGTACCGCGCGAGCCAGGCGACGTGCCGCCTGCAGATCGCCTGTACCCGAGGATCCTCCGGGGGCATGCCCTGCTCGTCGGCGGAGGCGAAGGCGTCGACGAGGGACTGGGAGAGGGCGAGCTCCGCCTCCTTCTCCTCGGCGCTCATCGAGTTCCACGCCGCGATCGACTGCTGGTGGGCCGCGGCGCCCCAGCGCTCGGTGACCTCCTGCTCGAAGACCTCGGGGTCGAACCCGTCGAAGGTGCGCTCGGTCATGATGCTCTCCTTGCTCCGCAGTGACTGCAGGGTCGTGGTGACCGACGCGAGCTGCCTGCTCAGGCGGGAGATCTGCTCCCGCAGCAGGTCCGCGTGCTCGGCGAGGGCGTCGACGCTCGAGGTGGGCCGGGAGAGCATCTCCCGGATCGCCTCGAGCCCCAGGCCGAGGTCCCTGAGCGCGACGATGCGCAGCAGCACGGCCACGGCACCGTCGTCGTAGAACCTCTGCCCGGCGTGATCCGTGCGCGACGGCGGGAGCAGTCCGATCGCGTCGTAGTGGCGCAGGGTGCGGGTCGAGATGCCCACGCGCTGCGCGAGCTCGCCGATCGGCACGTCGGCCGGCTGCGTCGTCATCGCTCCTCCTGTCCTCGGCGGGGTCGTCGGATCATCCTCGTCGAACGCGGTGGTCCTGCGTCGGCAGGAGCGACGCTATGAGTTGACGCCGCGTCAAGCGCAAGGTCGACCGTGCGCGGGTCGCTGCCCAGCGCGGATCACGCCACGATGAGGACGATGCCGCCGAGCACGATCGCCGCCCCCATCACCCGGCGCACCGGGTCCGGCTCGCGGAACAGCCACCAGGCCAGCAGCGACCCCACCACGATCGAGGACTCGCGCGCCGGCGCCACCAGCGAGACCGGCGTGGACCGCATGGCCTCGAGCACGAGGACGTACGCGAGCGGCGAGAGCATGGCGACCACGCCGACCTCCCGCCACCGTCGGCGCAGCACCCCGCCCACCGGCGCGGCGCGCCCACGACGCAGGGCGCCGGGCGTCATCGCGAGCGCCTGCAGGGTGCAGCCGAAGGAGAAGTAGACGACGGGCGCGAGGGACCACGTGGTCACCGCGTGGTCGTCCCAGAGGGTGTACGCCGCGATGCCGGCACCGGTCGCGGCGCCCCAGGCGATGCCCGTCGACGCCCGGTGCCGCAGGGCGCGCGCACCTCCGGTGGCGACGACCACGATCCCGGCGATCACCACCACGGCCCCCGCGATCGCCGGCCACCCGGGGCGCTCCCCGAGCACCGTGAGGGCGAGCACGACGGTCAGCAGAGGGCCCGTCCCGCGGGCGACGGGGTAAACGACGCCCAGGTCGGCGCGCTGGTAGCCCGTCTGCAGGCACAGCTGGTAGGCGATGTGGAAGACCGCGGAGACCGCGGGTCCCACCAGCAGCTCCCAGCCCCAGGGCCACCCTGCGCGGGCGAGGAGCACGAGCCCCAGCGGCAGCCACAACACCGCGGAGAAGACGTTGTACCACCACACGAACACGTACCCGTCGCCGCTCGCGCGCTTCGCGGCGAGGTTCCACAGGGCGTGCAGCACCGCCGCGGTGAGCACGAGCGCCAGGGCGGAGGGCGTCATGGGCGCTCGGCCGGCCTCGTGGCCGCGCAGCTGCGGGGTGGCATCCGAGAAGGCTACGCGGAGGCCCCTTGACCTGGAGCGCGCTCCAGCATCCATGCTCATGCGCATGGCACGCATCGCAGCACCCGCACCCGCACCCGCCCTCCCGACGACGCCCGCACCGCCCGCCCTCGGCACCATGCACATGGGCACCCGCCTCGACGAGCGCGAGAGCTTCGCCCTCCTGGACCGCTTCGTCGCGCTCGGCGGACGCTGGCTCGACACCTCCGACAACTACTACTTCGACCAGGACGCCTCAGGGCTCGGCGGGCAGAGCGAGGCCGTCATCGGCCGCTGGCTGCGCGCGAACCCCGGCGCCCCGGTCAGGATCAGCACCAAGGTCGGCGCCGAGCCGAACCGTCCCGGCGGCTTCCCGGACGATCTCGAGGGCCTCGCGCCGGACGCCGTAGACCGCGCGCTCTCCCGCAGCCTCGAGCGCCTCGGCGTCGACGCCGTCGACCTCTACTGGGCGCACATCGAGGACCATGACGTCCCGTTCACGCAGGTCGTGGAGACCTTCGGAGCTCTCGTGGCGGACGGGCGCGTGCGCGCCTGGGGTCTGTCGAATCATCCCTCCTGGCGCGTCGCCGAGGCCCGGCTCCACGCCCGCGAGGCGGGCCTGGCGGGCCCGTCGGCCTACCAGCAGCGCTTCTCGTACCTGCAGCCGCTGCCCGGCACCGAGGTCGAGGGGCAGCCCGTGGAGCTCGGCATGCTCGGCGCCGACGGACTCGACCTGCTGCGCCGCGACCCCGCGCTGACCGGCTGGGTCTACACCCCGCTGCTGCGCGGCGCCTACGACCGCGCCGACCGTCCGCTGTCCTCCGAGTACCGCCATCCCGGCAACGAGAGGCGCATGGCCGCCCTCGCCGAGGTGGCGGGCGGTCGCGGGCTCAGTCGCGGCCAGGTGGCGCTCGCCTGGCTCACCGGAGGGGCTCCTGCCCTGGTGCCCATCATCGGCGGCAGCCGGATCGCGCAGCTCGACGAGGCCTGGCGCGGAGCGACCACCGTGCTCACGGCGGAGGAGAGGGAGACCCTGGACGCTGCGGGGTGAGGGTCGACGCGGTCGCCGCGGGCGGGCTCGCTCCCGCGATCGTCACCCCCGCGATCGTCACTCCTGCGCGCTCACCTCCGAGGCTGCTCGCGCGCTCCGTAGTAGGCGATCTTGTCGTCGAGCACCTCGAGGGCCCGCCGCGTCGCCCGCTGCCGCTCCTCGAGCTCCGCACGCCGCTCCCGCAGGAAGGTGACGCGATCCGTGGGATCCGCGCTCTGCGTCAGCAGCCTCGTGAACCGCCGCAGGTCCTCTATCCCGAGGCCGGCATCGCGCAGGCAGGTGACGATGCCGATCCAGGCCACGTCGTCGGCGGAGTACCGGCGACGGCCGCCGGCATCCCGTGCGATCGGGCCGATCAGCCCCTCGCGCTCGTAGTAGCGCAGGGTGTCGAGGCTGAGCCCGGTCGCGGCGGCGGCGTCCGCGGGGGAGCGGTCCGCGGGGTCCGAGGGGGCGGTGGTCCGGGACCGGTCAGCGGCGTCCATGTCCCGGAGGGTACCGGGCCGCGGGGCGGCTCACGCTGCACGGGCCGTCAGCACCTCCGGCAGCTCGCGGACGCCGTCCTCGGCGAGGAAGTGCCCGGCTCCGGTCACCACCTGCGCGCGCACCCCGAGCCCGGCCGCGACCTCGTCGCTCAGGCGAGGTGGCACGATCGGGTCCTCGTCCGAGCGCAGCACGTGCACGCTGCCCAGCAGAGGTCGCAGGACCTGCAGGTCGAGCCCTTCATAGAACGCGTGCTGCGGAGCCTGGCGGGAGGCCGTGCCGGGCGCGTTCCACTCCTCCTGCTCTCCCGCGCCCGATGGGCCCTCCCCGAGGAACGCATCGAGCTGCGGGTCGCCCACGGGCGGCACGGGGGAGATGAACGGGGCGACGCCCACGAAGGCACGCAGACGCACGGGGCGCCCTGCGTCGGCGAGAGCGCGCAGAGCCTGCAGCGCGGCGGCGTTCCCGAGGCTGTGGGCCACCACGGCCGTGCCGTCGCCGAGTCGGTCGAGTGCGGCGGCCACGAGAGGCACCCATGCCTCGGCGCGCGGGGACAGCGGCTCCGGGAGCGCGAGGCGCTCCGCGCCCGGCCGGACGGCGGCGAGCCACGGGAACCAGTGGTCCTGGGGCGAGGCCCCGAAGCCATGGACGATGAGGAGTCGATCGGCGTGCGTCATGGGATCGGACGCTAGGGGTTACCGTCAGCGAGAAGGTCAAGCGCCGCCACCCGTCCGCCCGTGCAGTAGGAGGCCGCAGATGCTCATCGCCGATTTCGCTCGCCGCGCCGGCGTCTCCCCGCGCGCCCTGCGCCACTACGAGGAGCAGGGCCTGCTCGCCCCGGAGCGCACCCCGGCCGGGTACCGGCAGTACGACGAGTCGGATCTGCCGACGGTCGAGCGGATCCGCCTGATGATCGAGGCGGGTCTGTCCACCCGCGTGATCGGCACCTACCTGGACTGCGTGCGCGGCGGCGCCGACGGGCACGAGGTCGAGATGTGCCCTGACCTGCGCCGGGAGCTCGAGCGCGTCGAGCAGCGCCTGGACCGCCGCAGCCGCGAGATCGAGCGGACGCGGCGGGCTCTCTGCGCCCTCAGCTGAGCGCGCCGCGCCACTCCTCCTCATGGGCGGCGGCGAACACGGCAGCCTCTCGCCAGTGGTCGCCGTGGCCCGTCATGAACATCGACCCCCACGGCTCGCGACCCTCGGCGTGCGAGCGTGCGAGCGTGCGAGCAGATCGTGCATCGCCTGCGTGCGCTCGGCCAGGAGTCGCGGCAGTTGGGCGCGCATGTCCGCGTCGGCCTCGTAGCCGTCGACGACGAGGGCCCGCAGGCGCGCGGCGACGTCCGCGGGGTCGGCCCCGGCGACCATTCCCGAGAACGACTGCGCCGCATAGGCGAGGTCCCAAGCGCGGGTGCTCGGCCCGGCGCCGTCGGGGTCGATGAGGATCATCCGCTCGCCGTCCACCAGCAGATTCCAGGGGGCGATGTCGTGGTGGCAGATCAGCTCGGGCGGTGTCGGGGCGGGCAGCAGCACCTCCCAGCGGGCGCCGTGCGGCTCGGAGGTCCCGCGCCCGTCGGCGGTGGTCCCCGGAATCGGGGAAAGCGGGAACCGGTCCCGCGACAGGGCGGCGCTCGCCTCGTGCACGTCGCGCACCAGGCGGCCGACGCGCTCCAGCTGGCCGACGTCGAGCTGCCCGATGTCCATGGCGAGGACGCCCGGCACGTGCTCGATGATCTGCCGGCCCGTGTCGTCACGGCCCAGGTGGGCGGGCACGTCGATCCCCGCCGCGCGCAGCGCCTCCGTGTACCGGGCGACGAGCGGCGTGCCGGCGTGCCACGGCTTGCGCACGGTGTCGCCGACGCGCACCACGCCCGCGCTCGCGTTCCCACCGGTCAGCGAGATCTCGCGGGCGTCGTCTCCGGTCTCCACGCCCGGGACGGTACCGCGCAGCCGCCGAGCACGGCGACCGATTTCCACTGGTCGCGGGCGCGGTCAGACCTGCGGACGCGCTCAGACCTGCGGGCGCGCCGCCCCGGCGGCCTCGGTGCGCGTCGTCCTGTCCGCGTCGGGCGCAGCGGGATCCGCGACGGCGTCCTGCGCCGGTGCGCCGGGCTCCTGGGCGGCGACCTCGGCCTCGACCTCGGCGAACGCCTCCGCCTCGGCCTTCTGGTCGGCCTGGATCTCGGCGAAGGACGTGCGCACGGAGTCGTCGTAGGCCTTCTGGTCCAGGATCTTCTCGCGCTTGGCGACGATCACGGCGACCAGGGACTGGCCGGTGACGTTCAGGGCGGTGCGGCCCATGTCCAGGATCGGGTCGATCGCGAGCAGCAGGCCCACGCCCTCGAGCGGGAGGCCCAGGGTCGACAGGGTCAGGGTGAGCATGACGGTCGCGCCGGTCATGCCGGCGGTCGCCGCCGAGCCCAGCACGGAGACCAGCACGATCAGCAGGTAGTCGGTGATCCCGAGCGGGACGCCGAAGAAGTTCGCCACGAAGATCGCGGCGAGCGCCGGGTAGATGGCGGCGCAGCCGTCCATCTTGGTGGTCGCGCCCAGCGGGATCGAGAAGGAGGCGTAGTGGCGCGGCACGCCCATGCGCTCGGTGACCGTCTGGGTCATCGGCATGGTGCCCAGCGAGCTGCGGGAGACGAAGCCGAGCGAGGTCGCGGGCCACACGCCGCGGAAGAACGAGCCGATCGAGAGGCCGCTGGTGCGCAGCAGGATCGGGTAGACCACGAGCAGCACCAGCAGCATGCCGATGTAGACGTCGGCCACGAACACGCCGAGCTGCCCGATCGCGTCCCAGCCGTAGCTGGCCACCGCGTTGCCCAGCAGGCCCACGGTGCCGATCGGCGCGAGGCGGATGACCCACCACAGCAGCTTCTGGACGATCTCGAGGGCGGAGCCGGTGATCTTGAGGAACGGATCGGCCTTCTCGCCGACGGAGAGCACGGCGATGCCCACGGCGATCGAGATGACGAGGATCTGCAGCGCGTTGAAGCTCAGGGAGATCGAGCCGTCGTCGCCCGCGCTGCCCTCGATGCCCAGGAAGTTCGAGGGGACCAGGCCGATGAGGAAGTCGAGCCAGGTGCCCTGCGTGTCGGAGGCCTGCGCGGCGTCGGCCGAGACGCTCGAGTTCGCGCCGGGGCTCGTGATCGCGCCCAGGCCGATGCCGATGAGCACGGCGATCAGCGAGGTGATCGCGAACCAGAGCAGGGTCTTCCAGGCGAGCCTGGCGGCGTTCGTGACCTTCCGCAGGTTCGCGATCGAGGTGACGATCGCGAGGAAGATCAGCGGCGGGACCAGGGCCTTCAGCAGCGTGACGAAGGCGGTGCCGATGGTGTCCAGGGTGGTGGTCAGCCAGTTGGCGCCCTCCTCTCCGCTGCCGGGGCCCATGGCCGAGGCCACCAGGCCGAGGGCGACGCCGAGGACCAGGCCGATGAGGACCTGCCAGCCGAAGGGGATGCGCGCGATCGCGCGCAGCGGGTTGCGGGTGCTGCGCGGGGCGGGGGAGGGGGTCGTGGTGCTCACGAGGGACGACGTTAGGAGCACGCCCCGGCCAGGTCAATGCCTTGACCATAGGGTCACATAAGCAAGGCTATGGATCTGGTCGGTCGACGGCCGGACATCCGCGCGGAACCGGGTGCCCCGCCGCGCAGGAGAACCGGCCGACGAGTCCGGCGATCCGGGCGCGCAATGGCATCCTGGTCGGACTATGGCATCCCGAACCCCGGACCAGACGTCCCCGAAGCCGCCCAAGGCGCCGGCCGCGGACGCCACCCTGCGCGTGCTGACGTACCTCTCCTCGCGGCGGGCGCCCGTGGCCGCCGCGCGCGTGGCCCAGGACCTCGAGCTGCCGAGGTCGACCACGTACGACCTGCTCGGGACGCTCGTCGCCCACGGCTATGCACTGCATCTTCCGCAGGAGCGGCTGTACGCGCTGGGACCCGCCGCCTACGAGGTCGCCGTCGGCTACATGCGCCATGCGCCGCTCGCCCGGGTGGGCCGGGTCGTCCTCGAGCGCACTGTCGACACCATCGGCGAGTCCGGTCACCTCGCGGTGCTCCACGGCCGCGACGTCCTCTACGTCGTCGAGGACCGCGCGAAGGGGCGCGGCAGCCTCGTCACCGATCAGGGCGTGCGCCTCCCCGCGCACCTCACCGCGACCGGCCGGGCGATGCTCGCGGCCCTGCCCCTCGTGCAGCTGCGCAGCCTGTTCACCTCGCGCGAGGATCTCGTGCCCCGTCGGCCCGGGGTCGGGCCGACGACGCCCGCGCAGCTCGCCGCGATCCTCGAGCAGGTGCGCCGCGACGGCTTCGCCCGCGAGGACGGCGAGGTCACCCCCGGGTACCGCTCGGTCGCGGCGCCCGTGCTCGACCACGCGGACTGGCCGATCGCGGCCATCGGCCTCACCTGGCAGTCCAACCGCCTGGGCGAGGACAAGGTCGCCGAGTGCGCGCGCGCCGTGCAGGCCGCCGCCGAGGAGGTCGCCCGCGCCGCGACCGGCCGGCGCCCTCGCGAGGAGCGCGCCGAGGACTAGCGCGGCGCCGGGCCGCGGCGGCTCAGAACTCGATACCCGCCGGATCGGCGCCGATGCGGCCGGCCTCGCCCCGGTCGAGGGTCGCGAGGCGCTCGAGGTCCTCGTCGGTGAGCTCGAGCTCCGCGGCGGCGAGGTTCGAGACGATGCGCTCGGGCGTCACGGACTTCGGGATCACGATGTTCCCGATCGCGAGGTGCCAGGCGATGACGACCTGCGCGGCGGTGGCCCCGTGGGCGGCGGCGATCTCCGTGATCACCGGGTCCTGGAGCAGCTCGCCGCCCTGGCCCAGAGGAGACCAGGCCTCGGTGAGGATGCCGTGCTCCCGGCCGAAGGCGCGCAGCTCCTCCTGGGCGAAGTCGGGGTGCAGCTCGATCTGATGGATCACCGGGGTCACGCCCGTGGCCTCGATGATCTCCTCGAGCTGTGCCACGGGGAAGTTCGAGACGCCGATCGAGCGCGCCTTGCCCTGCCTCTGCAGCTCCACGAGCGCCTTCCATGCCTCCACGTGCTTGCCCTGCTTGGGCTTCGCCCAGTGGATGAGGTAGAGGTCCACGTACTCGAGGCCCAGGCGCTCGAGCGAGGCGTCGAGCGCCGCGATCGCGCGGTCGTAGTCGTGGTCGTCGTTCCACAGCTTGGTGGTCACGAAGACGTCCTCGCGCGGCAGGCCGGAGGCGCGCAGGGCGCGGCCCACGCCCTCCTCGTTGTCGTACGCCTTGGCGGTGTCGATGTGGCGGTAGCCGGCCTCGAGGGCCTGGCCGACGACGTCCGCCGCGACCTCGTCCTCGACCTGCCAGACGCCGTAGCCGAGCTGGGGGATGGTGTTGCCGTCGGCAAGGGCGATGTTCGCGACGCTGCTCATGGTGCTCCTCGTGCGGGTGGTCGGTGGGGCGGGCCGGTGCCGGTGCGGGGCTCGGGCGCGCGGCCGCCTCTCGATCGGGAGGTCGGCCGACGCCGCACTGGGCACGGGCACGGGTGCGTCCAGCCTAGGCCGACGGAGCTCCGCCGTCGGCCCCTGCGCCCCGGCGCTGATCCCGTGAGCGCGCTCACGCTGCGGTAGGATCCCCAGATCGCGGGCCCAGGGCCCGCGCCGCGGGTGCCCCGCCCGCCCGAGTCGGCGTCACCGAGCGCGAGATCCGCGCCGTGCGCCGTACCCGCCCGATACCTTCCCCACCTCCGACCCCGGGAGTCCCTCATGACACAGGAAACCGGCGCCGGCTCCGGCGCACCCGGCGATCCCGCCCTCCCCGCCCCCGACGGCGACGGCTCGTCCTCGGGCCAGGGCACCGAGCTCAAGAAGGCCATCACCCCCGGCCTGCTGCTGCTGTTCATCGTCGGCGACATCCTCGGCACCGGCGTCTACGCGCTGACCGGCCAGGTCGCCGGCCAGGTGGGCGGCGCGGGCTGGCTGCCGGTGATCCTCGCGTTCGTGGTCGCGATGATGACGGCGCTCTCCTACGTGGAGATGGTGACGAAGTACCCGCAGGCCGCGGGCGCCGCCCTGTACGTCCACAAGGCCTTCGGCATCCACTTCGTCACCTTCATGGTGACCTTCGCGGTGCTGTCCTCGGGCATCACCTCGGCCTCCAACAGCGCGATCTTCCTCTCGGAGAACGTGCTGGCCGTCTTCCACCTCGAGGACACCCTGGGCAAGGACGGCGCGCACCACGTCGCGACGATCATCGCGCTGGTCTTCATCGGCCTGATCGCCTGCATCAACTCCTACGGCGTGAGCGAGTCGGTGAAGCTGAACGTGGTGCTCACGCTCATCGAGTTGAGCGGTCTGGCGATGGTGCTGATCATCGGCTTCCTCGCGATCGGCCGCGGCGACGCGGACTTCTCCCGCGTGGTGCTCTTCGAATCGCCCGACGACAAGTCGATGTTCATGGCCGTGATCGGCGCGACCGCCCTCGCGTTCTTCTCGATGGTCGGCTTCGAGGACTCGGTGAACATGGCCGAGGAGACCGTGAACCCCTCGAAGAACTTCCCGAAGATGCTGCTGGGCGGCCTGTCGATCACGGGCGTGGTCTACGTGCTGGTCTCCCTCACGGCGGTCGCCGTGGTCCCGATCGGCGAGCTCACCACCGCGACCACCCCGCTGCTGAGCGTGGTCTCGCACGGCGCGCCGAACCTGCCGATGGACACGATCTTCCCGATCATCTCGATCTTCGCGGTCGCCAACACCGTGCTGATCAACATGATGATGGCCTCGCGCCTGCTCTACGGCATGGCCAAGCAGGGCGTGCTCCCGCCGTTCCTGGGGGTCGTCCTCAAGGGGCGGCGCACGCCGATCGGCGGCGTCATCTTCTCGACGCTGCTCGCCATGGCCCTCGTGATCGTGGTCAGCTACGCGCTGCCGGACACGATCATCAAGAACCTGGGCGGCACCACCGCGCTGCTGCTGCTCATCGTGTTCTGCCTGGTGAACGTCTCGGTGCTCGTGCTGCGCAAGGACCCCGGCGAGAAGGGCCACTTCCGCACCCCGATGATCCTCGCGGTCCTGGGGGCGATCACCGCGCTGATCCTGGTCACGCCCATCGCCCAGCCCAAGGAGAACTACTGGATCGCGGGCGGCCTGCTGGGCGTTGGCCTCGTGCTGTACGTGATCACCTACCTGTACAACTCCGCGATCAAGGGCAGGCGCACGCGCTTCCACGACCAGGACGAGATCGGCCGCGAGTGAGCGGCCGGGTGCCTGGTCGCGGCGCTCGTCGAGACCTCGAGATCCCGATCCACCCTGAGCAACCCCGAGACACCTGGAGTCGACGATGAAGATCCTGCTCGGCTACGTGCCCAGCCCCACCAGCGAGGCCGCCCTCGAGTACGCGCTGGAGGAGGCGAGGACCAAGGACGCGACGCTCGTGGTGCTCGCCTCCGAGCGCAGCGACGATCCCCGCAAGAACGCGGGCGATGCGGGACGCGAGCCCCTGCGCGAGCGGCTGGAGGCCGGCGGCGTGCACTTCGAGCTGCGGAACGTGCCGCGGCGCGACGACGCGGCCGACGACATCCTGCGGACCATCGACAACGAGAAGATCGACCTGGTCGTGCTGGGGGTGCGCCGCCGCACCCCCATCGGCAAGATGCTGCTGGGCTCCACCGCCCAGCGCGTGATCATGGAGGCGCCGTGCCCCGTGGTGTGCGTGAAGCCGACGACGCGGGGGCGCTGAGGGGCGAGCCCATCACCCACCCGGGCCAGCCCTCACCCCGTCCGCACCACGATCTCGCGCATGGCCTGCGCCGCGTCCTCGGCACGGCCCTCGCTGATCGCGCGGGCGGCCTGCAGGTGCAGGTCCACGTCGCGCGGTTCGGGCGGCAGGTCGGCGCGCTCCACGAGCGCTCTCTCGCGCAGGCTCTCCTCGATCACCGCGCGCAGCCGCGCGAACATCGCGTTGTCGCAGAGCGTGAGCACTGCGGCGTGCAGGGCGCTGTCGACGGCGAGGAACGAGTCCGGGGCGTCGTCCTCGGCACCCGCGCCGGGGCCTGCCCACTGACGCATCCGCGCGGCGGCGTCGTCCAGTGCACGGAGGTCCGCGCCCGGGGCCTTGCCCGCGGCGACGCGCCTCGCCGCCGCCGCTGCGGCCTCGGGCTCGACGGCGCGGCGCAGGGCGCGCAGCTCGGCGATCTGCGTCGGCCGTTCAGGTCCGGCGAGGCGCCAGCGGATCACGAGCGGATCCAGCACGTCCCAGTGCTCGCGGCCGCGCACCCTCAGTCCCACGCGCCGGCCGGCGCTGAGCATGCCCAGGGCGGTCAGCACGCGCGTCGCCTCGCGGACCACGCTGCGCGAGGTGCCCGTGCGCCCGACCAGGCCCTCGACGGTGTCCGCGTGCCCCGCGGGCAGGTCGCCGCGGACGATCGCCGTTCCCAGCTCGTCGAGCGCCCCGTCGAAGCGCGTCGGATGCGCGCCGGTCCGGTCGTCGTGCCCGCTCGCCGGCGGCAGCCCGTCGTGCCCGCTCACGCCTGCGAGACCGGTGAGACGACCAGCTCGTCGACGCGCATGTGCGCAGGGGTGTCGAGCACGAAGCAGGCGGCGCGCGCCACGTCCTCGGGGCTGAGCATGACGGCGCGGGCCGCGGCGTCGGGCACCTCGGGGCGCTGGTCGAGGAAGTCGGTCGCGACGTCGCCCGGGCACAGGTGGCACGCGCGCACGCCGTGACCCGCCTCCTGCTGGTTCAGGGTACGCACCAGGGAGCCGAGGGCCGTCTTGGACGCCGAGTAGGCGACGCCGGCCCCCGGCTGGAAGCTCCAGCCCGCGAACGAGGAGATGACGACGGCGACGCCGCCGCTCGCGCGCAGGTGGGGGAGGGCGGCATCCAGGGCGCTCGCCACGGCGGTCAGGTTCGTCGCGACGACCTGGTCGAACTCGCCGAGGTCCTGATCCTCCCAGCGCCTGCGCGGTGCGTTGAGACCGGCCGCGAGCACGACCCCGTCGAGTCGTCCGAAGCGGCCTGTGACCTGCGTGAGCGCTGACCTCACGGCCTCGCGGTCCTGGACGTCGAGAGGGAGGGTGAGCCCGGTCCCGCCGGCGTCCTCGACCGCGCGGACCGTGGCTTCGAGGGCGTCGATCCGACGGCCGCTGACGGCCACGTCCCAGCCGGCGCGGGCGGCGGCGATCGCGCTCGCGCGACCCATGCCGCTGCCGCCGCCGGTCACCCAGAGGACCCGGCGCGCGGGTGCGTCGGCTGCGTGGGACTGCGGTGCGTCGTGCGTGGTCATGGCGTCCTCCGGAGGGTCGTCGTGCGCGCGCCTTGTGCGGGTGCCGTGCGCGCCGTCCTGAATAGTATGCTTTTTCGAAGCGGCGTTGAACACCCGGCGTCGACGCGCACCACCGAGGAGGAGCGAGCGATGGAGCTGGATCTCAAGGACCGCGTCGTGGTCGTCACGGGCGCCGCGCGGGGCATCGGCGCGGTGATCGCCGGGCGCTTCGCCGCCGAGGGCGCGCGCGTGGTCGCCCTGGACCTCGCATTCCCCGAGGATGCCGACGGGGCCGCAGAACCTTCTCCGTCGAGCGATCCCGCCCCGTCGAGCGATCCCGCCCCGTCGAACGCTCCCGGGCCGAACGCCGCACCCCACCCGATCACCCGCCTCACCTGCAACGTCGCCGACCCGGAATCGGTCTCCGCCGCGGTCTCGGAGATCGTCGAGCGCCACGGCACGATCGACGTGCTCGTGAACAACGCGGGCATCAACGTCGACGGGCCCGTCGCCGACCTCGAGTGGGAGCGCTGGCGCGCCTGCTTCGACGTGAACATGGGCGGCGTGTTCCTCATGAGCCGGGCCGTCGCCCCGGTCATGCAGGAGGCCGGCCGCGGGCGGATCCTCAACGCGGCGTCGTTCGCGGCCATCGTGCCGAGCGTCGGCAGCGCCGCCTACGCGGCCTCGAAGGCGGCGGTCGTCCAGTTCACGCGGGTGCTCGCCTCCGAACTCGGTCCGTGGGACATCACGGTGAACGCCTATGCGCCGGGCATGGTCCCCACCGCGATGAACGGCTTCGCCGAGATGCCCCAGGACGCCCAGGACCGCCTCCTGGACACGCTCTCGCTGCGGCGCTGGGAGAGCCCGGACGACGTCGCGAACCTGCTGATCGTCCTCGCGAGCGACGCCGCGGGCTACGTCACCGGCACGCTGCTGGACGTCTCCGGCGGCAAGCTCGCCACCCAGATCCCGGCGCGCGCCTACGGGCGCTGATCCGAGGGGCCCGTCGGGTCCGTCCGATCCGACGGCTCCTCCGCATCCCCGCCGAACACGTCGGGGACCCCGTCGGCGTCCGCGTCGGCCGCCTCGCGCTGGGCGATCTGCTTGTAGTGCCGGTCCCGGGGCAGCAGGATCACCGCGCCCACCACGGCGGCGAGCACGGAGGCGGTGAGCACGCCGACCTTCGCGTGGTCGTGCATGGGGTCGGACGCCTCGAAGCTGAGCTCCGAGACGAGCAGCGAGACGGTGAAGCCGATGCCCGCGAGCGCCGCCATGCCCACGAGGTCCATCCAGCGCACATCGGGATCGAGGTTCGCGCGCTGCAGACGCGTGACCAGGAACGTCGAGCCCACGATGCCGATGATCTTGCCGCACACGAGCCCGACGACCACGCCGATCGCGACGCTCGACTCCCAGGCCTCGAGGAGCCCGCTGGCGCCGCCCACGGCCACGCCCGCGCTGAAGAACGCGAACACGGGCACCGCGATCCCGCTGCTCAGCGGCCGGAAGCGGTGCTCGAAGGTCTCGGCCAGCGAGTACTGCGCGCCCAGGCGGGTGCGCGAGCGGACCGGCACCATGAAGGCGAGGACCACGCCGGCGATCGTCGCGTGCACCCCGGAGTTCAGGAACAGCGCCCAGGTGATCGCCCCGAGCGGCAGCAGCAGGAACCATGCCGCGCCGTAGGAGATCCGGAACAGGGACTCGGCGCGCGTGGCCAGCAGGCGGTACGCGGCGATCGGCACGATCGCGAGCACGAGGTAGAGCAGGTGCAGGTCGCTCGAGTAGAAGATCGCGATGATGAGGATCGCGATGAGGTCGTCGACGATCGCGAGGGTCAGCAGGAACGTGCGCACCGCGCTGGGCAGGTGCGAGCCCAGCAGGGCGAGCACGGCGAGGGCGAAGGCGATGTCGGTCGCGGCGGGGATCGCCCAGCCCGTGAGCGCCCCCGGCGGACCGAAGACGTTGATGACCGTGAAGATGACGGCGGGCACGGCGACGCCGCCTGCCGCGGCGACGACCGGCACCAGCGCCTTCCCCGGTGAGCGCAGGTCGCCCACCGTGAACTCCATCTTGAGCTCGAGGCCCGCGAGGAAGAAGAAGATCGCGAGCAGCCCGTCGGCCGCCCAGTGCCCGATGCTGAGGTTCAGGTGGAAGCTGCCCACGTCGAAGCCCAGATGCGCATCGCGCACCCCGAAGTACGCCGGGGCGAGAGGTGAGTTCGCGAGCACGAGGGCGAGCACGGTCGCCCCCAGCAGCACGAATCCGCCGGTGGTCTCCTGCGTGAGGATCCGCTCGATGCGCAGGTGCTCGCGGTAGGTGCCGCGTTCGAGGATCCTGCGGCGTCGTCGGGACTCGTGCTCGGTGCGTCGCTGACTGGTCATGGTGCGGCTCTCCTCGGGAGTGGGGGTGCCGGGGTCTCAGGGCTCATCGGGCCGGGGCGGGGAGTCGAAGGCCCCTGCGGGCTTCCGGCTGCGGCCGACGGGCGGCACGGCGGGGCGCGTGCCGCGCACGTCGGGGTCCAGGTGCGCGAGTGCCGCGCCGACCTCGCCGTCGGTCGTCACGAACAGCATGACGATCCGGCCGAGCAGCAGCAGGGTGAGGGCGAGCCCGATGGCCTTCAGCCACAGCGGCTGGGCGATGAACAGCAGCATCATCGCGATCAGCGTGGGCGCGAGGTACATGGCGGCGCGCTGCACGTAGCCGCCGAAGCTCGGCATCTTCACGCCCGAGGTCTCGGCGAGCGACTTCACCATGAAGTTCGGGCCGTTGCCGATGTACGTCATCGCTCCGCACAGCACGGCGCCCAGCGAGATCGCCATCAGGTACAGCTCGGGGACGTCGGCCACGCGCGGCTCGCCCGGCAGCTGCGAGGCCATCTCGAAGAAGGTCGCATAGGTGGGGGCGTTGTCGAGCACGGAGCTCAGGCCGCCCGTGAACACGAACAGCGTGATCTCGTTCAGGGGGAGCGACGGGGCGGCGGAGCGCAGCACCGCGAGCGCCGGGATCATGGTCAGGAAGATGCCGACGAAGAGCGCCGCGACCTCCTGGATGGGCCCGAACTCGAACTCGTTCTCGTCGTAGCGGATGCTGCGGCTTCCCAGGAACAGCGAGCACAGGGCCGCGCCGATCATGACGATCTCCCGCCAGGGCACGTACTGGGTCCACGTCGCATGGCCCTCGACGATCGCGTCGGGATCGAGCGAGGGGATCAGGGCGACCGCGAAGATGATGATCGCGAACCAGATGGCGTTGCTGGCGCCCACGAGCTTCAGCGGGATCACGTTCACGGTGTCCGCGTAGACGTCCTCCTTCGCCTCGTGCGCGATGATCCGCCGGTCCAGCGCCCAGTACGTCAGCAGCAGCATCGCGTTGACGAACAGCCACATCGGCAGCAGATGGAAGGTCCAGGTGAACGGCACGCCGCGCAGCATCCCCAGGAACAGCGGCGGGTCGCCGAGCGGTGTGAGCAGGCCGCCGCAGTTGGCGACGATGAAGATCGCGAACACCACGGTGTGCGCCTTGTGCCGCCGTTCGAGGTTCGTGTTCAGCAGCGGGCGGATCAGCAGCATGGCCGCGCCCGTGGTGCCGATGAAGCTCGCGAGCACCCCGCCGATCGCGAGGAAGATCGTGTTCACGCGCGGCGTCGCGGCGATGTCGCCGCGCAGGAAGAAACCGCCGGAGACGATGAACAGGGCGAGGAGCAGCGCGATGAACTGCCCGTACTCCACGAGCGCATCGACGACCAGGTGCCACTCGCCCACGGCGATCACGCCGATCGCGACGGGCAGGCCCAGCAGGAGGGCGTAGACGAGCTGGTTGCGCGGGCGGTCCCAGAGCTTCGAGAGCGAGGGGACGAGCGGTGCGATCGCGATCGCCGCGAGCATCAGCACGAACGGGGCGATCGTCCAGGCCGGGAATGTCATCGGGCCTCCAGGGCAGGACGAGGTCGGGGATCAGGGCACTCTATGCTCTGATGCCGACCAGACTTCCCGGCTCACCGCAGTCCATGGTGCCACGGCGCACGCGGTTGGGCGTGAGCGTCCGGGAGACGGGAGGGCGTGGTTGCGGGGGCCGAGATTCCGCTGACGCTCAGGAGGCCGCGAGCGCTCCCGCGACGTTCCGCAGGAAGCGTTCGCACCAGGCGAGCTGCTCGATCTCCACGAACTCGTCGGTGCCGTGGGCCTGGGCGATGTCGCCCGGGCCCACGACCACCGCGGCCATGCCCGCGTGCTCGTAGATGCCCGCCTCGGTGCCGTAGGTGACCTTCTGCTCCGTGCGCTCGGCTCCCAGAGCCACGGCCGCGCGGGCAGCCGGCCCGTCGGCCGAGCCGTCGAGCCCGTACAGCAGGGAGACGACGTCGAGCTCCGCGCCCACTCTCTGCGCCGCCGCGGGGTCCGACGGGTCGGCGGGTGCATCGGCCTTCATCTGCTGGTCCAGTCGGTCGATCTCCTCCTGGATGCATGCGACGATCGGCTCGACGTCGACCTGCGGGAGGGCGCGGAACTCGAACTTCAGGTGGACGTCCTGGGGGACGGTGTTGGTGGCGATGCCGCCGTCGAAGAGGTTCACGCCGCCGGTGGTCCAGGCGACGGGGAAGGCGGGGTCGTGCGGGCCGTTCTCCCGCAGGTCGTCGACGATCTCGCGGTGGAACCAGTCCACGAACCGCGCGGCGTAGCGGATCGCGTTCAGGCCGTGGGGGAGGAGGCTCGAGTGGGCGGCGACGCCGTGGAAGTCGGCGTGCAGCACGTTCATCGACTTGTGGGCGGGCACGGCCCGCATCGACGTCGGCTCGCCCACGAAGGCGACCGCGGGCCGGATCCCGAGCTCCTCCAGCTGGGTGACGAGGGCACGGGCGCCGTTGCAGGTGGTCTCCTCCTCCCAGGTCGCCGCGATGTGCACGGGCACGGTGCGGCGGGCGGCGGCGAACTCGGGTGCGAGCGCCGTCGCGATCGCCAGGTAGGACTTCATGTCCGCGGTGCCGCGCCCGTACAGCCGCCCGTCGCGCTCGGTGGGCGTGAAGGGGTCCGACGCCCAGTCCTGGCCGGTCACCGGCACGCAGTCGGCGTGCCCGGCGAGCAGGACGCCACGGCGGGTCGGATCCTCGGGGTCGACGAAGCGCCCGTCGGCCCCCGGGTCGTCCTCCGCGTTCGCGGGGAAGGTCGCCACGAGGTTCGCGTTCCTCCCGTCGCCCCTGGGCAGCACCTGCACCTCGGCGCCGGCCTCCCGCAGCGCCCGCTCCATGAGCGCGATCGCGGGCAGGTTCCCGGTCGCGGAGGTCGTGTCGAGCGCGACGAGCGCCTCGACGAGCTCGCGAGCGGTCGAGGACAGTGTCGGATCGGGGGTCGGAACAGCGGAAGACGAGGTCATGGGCCCACTGTACGGGCGGCGGCACCGGTGGCGGGCGGCCCGATGACGGCATGCGTCCGGGCGTGTCCGCCCGCAATGTCCGGTGGTTACAGCCGCAAGAGGCTGTGCATTCTGGCATGTGTCTGGTAGGGCACATACGCTGAGGCGTCGGCCGAACTCGAGTGCGGGGGCGAGTCCCGTGCGTCATCGTCGATCGGAGACACGTGAACACGTCATCCGCAGTCCCGTTCAAGCATCCGGACGAACCTCCCACGACGACGACGGGAGGGACCCCGTTCGCGGATCTCCCGCCGCGCAAGACCATCAGAGAAGCGGTCGCGGCCTCGGCGATGGGCAACGCCACCGAGTGGTACGACTACGGCGTCTACGCCGTCGTCGCCACGTACATCGCCTCGCACTTCTTCCCCGAGGGGTCCGCGGCCCAGTTCTGGACCTACGCGTTCCTCGCGATCTCCTTCATCGCCCGCCCCTTCGGCGGCTTCATCTGGGGACCGCTCGGCGACCGGTTGGGCAGGAAGCACGTCCTCGCCCTCACGATCATCATCATGTCGCTCGCCACGACCCTCATCGGCGTGCTCCCCACGTACGAGCAGGTCGGCATCCTCGCGCCGATCCTCCTCGCCGTGCTGCGCATCGTGCAGGGCTTCTCGACGGGCGGCGAGTACGGCGGCGCGGCCACGTTCATGGCCGAGTACGCGCCGGACAAGCGTCGCGGCCGCTACGGCAGCTTCCTCGAGTTCGGCACGCTCGGCGGCTTCGCGCTCGGCACCATCGTGGTGCTGATCCTGCAGCTCATCCTCTCCGAGGACGCCATGGCCTCGTGGGGCTGGCGCCTGCCGTTCTTCCTCGCGCTGCCGATGGGCCTGATCGGCCTGTACCTGCGGTCGCGCCTGGACGAGACCCCGGTCTTCCAGGACCTCGAGCACGAGGGCGAGGCGCAGCAGTCCGCCGTCCACGGGCTCGTCAGCCTGATCCGCGACTACTGGAAGCCGATCCTCACGATGGCGGGCCTCGTGATCCCGCTGAACATCGCGAACTACACCCTGCTCACCTACATGCCGGGCTATCTCGAGACCAAGATCAACATGTCGGCGAACCAATCGCTGGCGACGATCCTCATCGGCGAGGTCATCATGATGGCGCTGCTGCCGTTCTGCGGCGGGCTCTCCGACGTCATCGGCCGCAAGAAGATGTGGTGGACCTCGATGATCGGCCTGTTCGTCATGGCCCTGCCGATGTACTACCTGATGGGCCAGGGCTTCTTGTGGGCGATCATCGGCTTCGCGGTGCTGGGCCTGCTGTACATCCCGCAGCTCTCGACGATCTCCGCGACGTTCCCGGCGATGTTCCCGGCCCATGTGCGCTTCGCGGGCTTCGCGGTGACGTACAACTTCTTCACGTCGGTCTTCGGCGGCACGGCCGCGCCGATCAACGAGGCCGTGGTGAGCGCGACCGGGTTCCTCGAGTTCCCGGCCGTGTACGTCATGTTCGGCTGTCTCTTCGGCATCGTCGCCCTGTTCTTCCTCAAGGAGACGGCCGGTGCATCGCTGGTGGGCACCGACGTTCCCGAATCCCAGCGCGAGGACTACGGCGTCGAGGCGATCACCGCCGAGACCCAGGCCCTCGACGACTGCGGCCGCTGACCGCGAGGGGGCCGAGGCGCGGCCGGTCTGACAGGATCGAGCCATGACCTCGCCCTCCGCGGCCTCCAGCGCCCGTGCGGCCGACGCCGCAGCATCCGCATCCGCCCCGAGCACCGAGCCCGGGAAGACGCCGAGCACTCGGCGCTTCCGACAGGTCGACGTGTTCGGGGCGGACGCGTTCGCCGGCAACCCCCTCGCCGTCGTCGTCGATGCCGACGGCCTGAGCGACGCCCAGATGCAGCGCATCGCCTCCTGGACGAACCTCTCGGAGACGTCGTTCCTTCTCGCCCCCACCCGACCCGGCGCCGACTACCGCGTCCGCATCTTCAGCCCCTCGACCGAGCTCGACTTCGCCGGCCACCCGACCCTCGGCAGCGCCTTCGCCTGGCTCGCCGCTCAGGCGGACGGCGGGGAGGCGACGGGCTCGGCCGACGAGCGCATCCTCGTGCAGGAATGCCGTGCGGGACTCGTCGAGGTGCGGGTGGACGACGACGACCTCGCCTTCGCCGCTCCGCCCCTCGTGCGGAGCGGACCGATGGACGCCGACCACCTCGCGAACGCCGCCGCGGCGCTCGGGATCGATCCCGCGGACGTCCTCGATCACGCCTGGGTCGACAACGGTGCCGGCTGGTGCGTCCTCGAGCTCGCCTCCGCGCAGGACGTGCTGGACCTCGAGCCCGATCTCGCGGCGATCCCCGGGCGCAAGATCGGCGCGCTCGGTGCCGTCGGGACAACGACCGATGCTCCGACCACGGACGCCGACGGACCCGCTTACGAGGTCCGCGGCTTCGTCGCGCCCGATCCCGACTCCGGCACGCCGGGCTACGAGGACCCCGTGACCGGCAGCCTCAACGCCGGCATCGCGCAGTGGATGCTCGAGCGGGGACGGCTCGTCCCGCCGTGGACGGTCCGGCAGGGCACCCGGCTGGGGCGCGACGGCCGCGTCCTCGTCGACGTCGACGTCGAGGGGACGGTATGGATCGGCGGGACGGTGAGGACCGGCATCCAGGGCGAGATCCTCGCCTGAGGCGCGTCGCCTGACCGGGGGATCGGATCCGCTTTCCGGGTCGGGCCGGCCGGATCGGATCGGGACGGATCAGGTCAGGCCGGGCCGGGTCAGCCGATCGACGGCGGGGGCGTGTTGGCGCCCGCGAGCCCGTACGGCTCGCCCTCCTCGACGAACAGCCGCAGCCGCTCGTTGAGGTCCAGCCAGCCGGCGTCGTAGCCGGCGGCGACGCCCTCGGGGATCTCGCCCATCTGCGAGTGGTCGACGGTGACGTGCGTGCCCTCGCCCTCGTCGGCGAAGACATAGGAGACGGTGCCCCAGCTGGGGCCGCCCATCCCCATGTTCCCCGTCCAGGCGTAGGTGCGCTCGTGGTCGATCTCGGTGAGGATGCCCCAGGCGGCGCGGTGGGATCCGGAGTGCTCGACGATCGGCGCGCCGATCTCGACGGGCATCTCGATCGCGGACCCGGGCTGGTCGAGCAGGGTGTACGGCGCGCCCCACCACTGCGAAGGGTGCTCGCGGAAGGCGCGCCACACGGCCTCCCGGGACGCGGCGATCACGATGGACTGGGTGACGTGCATGGTCGTGAGTGACATGGCGTTCTCCTCGGCGCTGAGTCGCAGTCGGTGCAGGGAGGCGGCGAGAGAGCGGTCCGGCGGAGCGAGCCAGCCGATCGTCGCCTCGTAGAGGGCGGAGCCGTTCAGGGCGTTGATGCGCTCGCGGCCGCTGCGGGTCGCGAGCACGAGATCCGCTTCGCGCATCTGCTGCAGATGGCGCAGGGTCGCGAAGCGGCTGGTGGAGAGGCCCTCGTTCTCGAGGGTCTCGTGGATCCGGCCGGTGGGGGCGGGAGCGCCCCGCAGGATCTCGACGATCCGGCGCCGCGCGGGATGGGCGAGAGCGTCCCAGACCGACGCGTGCCCTGCAGGGGCGTCAGGATCGGCCATCGGGACCTCCGCCGGGACGTGTGCGGAAATACGCACATGTTGAGCATGCGCTGGGCGCGGCCCAGAGTCAAGGGGCCGGAAGGGGGCGCGGGCGGCTCTCGAGCCGGAACGGGCGAGCGCGGCCCTGAGCCTCGATCGGGCGAGAGGACGAGCTCAGCCGGGGACAGTCGACGGACCCAGCATCGAGAGGTGAGTTGTCGCTCGTATTCGGGCTCCATAAGGACAACAACTCACCTCTCGGCGACCGATCGCGCCGACCGATCGCGCCGACCGATCGCGCCGACCGATCGCGTCGGCCGATCTCGACGGCCGGCGAGTCGTCTCAGCTGGTGCGGCGGCGCCTGCCTGAGCGCTTGGCCGTCTGCTTCACGGGCGGCTCGATCGCGCGCACCAGGCGCTCGTGCCCGGTCTCCTCGAGCTCGGCGATGTCGTCGTTGGCCTTGAGGAAGTCGGAGAACGAGCGGAAGCCCAGCAGCTTCTCGCTGAACGAAGGGTCCATGCGGCGCATGTACGTCTTCACGAGCGAGCTGTGCAGCCACTCGGTGTCGTCCCGCTCGCCCAGCTGCAGGGCGCGGCCCAGCAGCCTGCTCGCCGCCGCCTGCGCCTCCTCGGGGCTGATGTCGTCGGAGTCGTCGATGTCCAGATCCGCATCGAGAGCGTCGAGGTCCGCATCCGAGGCGGCTGCATCGGCTGCATCGGCCTGGTCTGCGCTGTCGGCCGCGTCGCCCCCGCGCTCGGAGCCCTTGTGCTTGCCGCTCTTGCCTCCACTCCCGGCGGAGCCCTTGGCGCCCTTCGACCCCTTGGCAGCGGAGCCGGAACCGTCGGCCGTCTCGGCGCCGGTGGGCCCGGCGCCGGCACCATCGGACCCGTTGGGCCCGTCGGACCCGTCGGACCCGCTCGACCCGCCCGCGCCGTTCGTTCCGTCCGATCCGTTCGAGCCGTCGGCCCCGCCCCGGCCCTTCTTCGCGCCGGAGCCGCCGCGCGAGGAGCGGGACTTCGCCGGCTTCTCGGGCAGCTCGATCCCGGGCAGGGTCTCGTAGGAGTCGAACTGGTCGCAGGCCGCGGCCAGGGACTTCGCGGTCGAGCCGGCGACGCCCACCGCGGCGACGTACGTGCCCAGGCGCTTGCAGCGCTGGGCGAGCGGGACGTAGTCGCTGTCCCCGGCGACGATCACGACGTGCGTGAGGTCGGGGATCCGGAAGCAGTCCTCGACGGTGTCGACGGCCAGGCGGATGTCGGCCCCGTTCTTCGCGTAGGCGGCGGCCGGGAAGAGCTGCACGAGGTCCACGGCGCGCGCCACCAGCTGCGAGCGGTACTCGGCGTTCACGGGCGCCGACCAGTCGGCATACGCCCTCGTGAGCATGATCGAGCCGAAGGACGCGGCGTGGTCGATGAGCGCGCCCACGTCGACCGTCGCCTCGGCGAGGCGCTCGGCGACGTCGGGGTCGTTGGGATCGGCGGCGATCTTCTGGCGGTCGCGGCTGAAGGAGTGACGCCCGTGCACACGGTCGTACCAGGACATGACGATGTTGTCGAAGTCCAGGTAGACGGCGACGCGGGGATCGGTGGAGTCTGCCATGGGTCCAGTCTGCCCGCTCCGCGTCGCCCGGCATACTCTGGCCCCATGACGACGACGCTTCCGTACGGCACCTGGCCCTCGCCCATCACCGCCCAGCAGCTCGCCACCGGGGGAGCGCGTCTGGGCGGCCCGGTGTTCGTCGGCGAGCAGCTGTGGTGGCTCGAGGGCATCGCCGCCGAGGGCGGGCGCCAGGCGATCGTGCGCTCCGCCGATGCCGTCGCCGCCCCCGCCGCCGCGGGCGAGCGCTCACCCGCGACGGGCTCCGAGCGCACTGGGACGGTCACCGTGCTGCCCGCCCCCTTCAACGCCCGCTCCCGCGTGCACGAGTACGGCGGCGGCTCCTGGGCCGCGGTCCCGGACGCGCCCGTCGACGAGGACCCCACCGGCCTCCGCGACCCCCTCGTGCTGTTCGTGAACTTCGACGACCAGCGGGTCTATGCCTTCACCGAGGGGCAGGAGCCGCGTCCCCTGACCCCCGTCGGCCCCGAGGTCGAGTCCGCCCACGGACCTTCCCTGCGCTGGGCCTGCCCCACTCCGGTGACCCTCGCCGACGGCTCCCGCGAGGTCTGGTGGATCTGCGAGGACCACACCGGCGGCGCCGAGGGGCCGCACGCGGACCCCGACGGCGCCCCGCACATCGAGCGCTTCGTCGCCGCGGTCCCGCTGGACGGCTCGGCCGCCGAGGACCCGGGCGCCATCCGCCGCGTCACACCCGCCTCCCGCTTCGTCGCCTACCCGCGGCTCAGCCCCGACGGCACGCGCGTCGCCTGGATCAGCTGGGAGCATCCGCGCATGCCCTGGGACGGGACGCTCCTGCACGTCGCCCCGCTGATCGGCGGCAGCGCGGGGACCGGCGAGATCGTCGCCGGCGGACCCGGCGGACCCGGCGGACCCGGCGGACCAGGCATCCCCGGCGGACCCGGCGGCGCGGCCGAGGGGCACCGCGAGATCTCCGTGCTGCAGCCCGAGTGGCTCGACGACGAGCACCTGCTGTTCGTCTCCGACGAATCGGGCTGGTGGAACCCGCGCGTGTGGTCGTCGGCCGACGGGAGCCGTGCCGTGCTGCCCGCGGACTCGCCCTTCACGCAGCAGGAGTTCGGCGGCGCCATGTGGGGCCTGGGCACCACCTGGTACGCGGTGCTCGACGCCGACCACGCCCTCGTCGCCCACGGGCACGCCGGCGAGACCCTGGGCGTGCTCACGATCTCCAGCGGGGAGCTCGTCGACCTCGACCTCCCGCTGACCTCGATCGCCGCCATGGACGTGCGCGAGGACGGCGCCCTGACCCTGCTCGGCGCCTCACCGGCCCGCTTCTCCGCCGTCTACCTCACCTGCATCGAGGGCGGGCTCGCCGCCCCGCACATGGGCGTCCTCCACCAGGTGCGATCCTCGCGGGACGACGCCCCGGACCCCGACGTCCTCCCGAGCGCCGAGGAGATCGAGGTGCCCCTGCCCGACGGCGGCACCGTCCACGCGATCTGGTTCGCCCCGCGCCAGAGCGGCATCGAGGGCCCGGCCGAGGAGGTCCCGCCCGTCATCGCCCGGGTGCACGGCGGACCCACGTCGGCCGTCCCGCCCGTGCTCAGCCTCCCGGTCGCCTACTACACCTCGCGCGGGATCGGCGTGGTCGAGGTCAACTACGGCGGCTCCACGGGCTACGGGCGCGCCTATCGCGACCGCCTCAAGGGCCAGTGGGGCGTGGTCGACGTCGCCGACACCGTCGCCGTCATGGACCATCTGGTCGCCTCGGGGCTGGCCGACGGTCAGCGCCTCGGCATCGAGGGCGGCAGCGCGGGCGGCTGGACCACGCTCGCCTGCCTGACCCGCACCAGCACCTTCTCCGCGGGCGTCTCGAGCTTCGGGGTCGCCGAGCTCGAGAACTTCATCCGCGACACCCACGACTTCGAGTCCCGCTACGTCGACGGGCTCGTCGGCCCCTACCCCGAGCGGAAGGACCTGTACGCGGAGCGCGCCCCGCTCAGCCACGTCGACGAGCTCGAGTGCCCCGTGCTGCTGCTGCAGGGGGACGAGGACCGCATCGTCCCGCCCAGCCAGTCCGAGATGTTCCGCGACGCGCTCGCCGCCAAGGGCATCCCGCACGCCTACCTCCTGTTCGCCGGGGAGCAGCACGGCTTCCGCAAGGCCGAGAGCATCATCCGCGCGACCGAGTCCTCGCTGTCCTTCTACGGCCAGGTCTTCGGCTTCACCCCGCCCGGCGTTCCCGTGCTCGAACTCGTGACACGCTGAGAGGAGGGCCGACGGAGTCCCACAGGTCGGCCCTCCCGATCCCCGCCCGTCCGGCCGACGGCGGCGTACTGCCGTCGTCGACCCGAGGTCCAGGAAAGATCCGCACGCGATGCCCCGGCACCGCACCTCGCACAAGGAGGCCCCATGGTCACCCGTCAGTTCCCCAAGCCCGAAGAGATCTTCGAGCTGATGAAGTTCCGCAAGCCCTCGCTCGACTTCACCGGGACCCGACTGGAGAAGGCGCAGTCCATCTACGACCTGCGGAAGATCGCCAAGCGCCGCACCCCGGCCGCGGCCTTCGACTACACCGACGGCGCGGCCGAGCGCGAGATCTCGATGCGCCGTGCCCGCAAGGCCTTCGAGGACGTAGAGTTCCACCCCGGCATCCTCACCGACGTCTCCCACGTCGACCCGAGCGTGCAGATCCTCGGCGGGCCCTCGGCGCAGCCCTTCGGCATCGCTCCCACGGGCTTCACCCGGCTCATGCAGACCGAGGGCGAGATCGCCGGCTCGGGCGCCGCGGGCGCCGCGGGCATCCCCTTCACGCTGTCCACCCTGGGCACCACCTCGATCGAGGACGTGAAGGCGACCAACCCGCACGGGCGCAACTGGTACCAGCTGTACGTCATGAAGGACCGGTCGATCTCCTACGGGCTCGTCGAGCGCGCCGCGAAGGCCGGCTTCGACACCCTCTTCTTCACCGTCGACACCCCCATCGCGGGCGCCCGTCTGCGCGACAAGAAGAACGGCTTCTCGATCCCTCCGCAGCTCACCCCGGGCGTCGTCATCAATGCGATCCCGCGCCCTTGGTGGTGGATCGACTTCCTGACCACCCCGAAGCTCGAGTTCGCCTCGCTCACCTCCACGGGAGGCACCGTCGGCGAGCTGCTGGACTCCGCGATGGACCCGTCGATCGACTACGACGACCTGCGCGAGATCCGCGAGATGTGGCCCGGGAAGATCGCCATCAAGGGCGTGCAGAACGTCGAGGACGCCAGGAAGCTCGCCGACCTGGGCGTCGACGCGATCGTGCTCTCCAACCACGGCGGCCGACAGCTCGACCGCGCGCCCGTGCCCTTCCACCTGCTGCCCGAGGTCAAGCGCGAGGTCGGCTCGGACGCGGAGATCATCGTGGACACCGGCATCATGAACGGGGCCGACGTGGTCGCCGCGATGGCGCTCGGCGCCGACTTCACGCTCGTGGGCCGCGCCTACCTCTACGGACTCATGGCCGGCGGCCGGCGGGGCGTGGACCGCACCATCGAGATCCTCTCCGACGAGGTCCAGCGCACCATGCGCCTGCTCCAGGTGCACTCGGTCGAGGAGCTCGAGCCGCGCCACGTCACCCAGCTGCGCGACCTCGAGCCGATCACCCGGCCGGGGGTGCACGAGGGCGCCGAGGGCTGACGTCCGGCCCGGGTCCGGGGCCGACTGGGCCGGTGCCGGGGCCGGCTGGGCCTGGCCGGTGCCGGGCTGGGCCCGGGCTGGGGTCGACGGCTTCATCCGGAGCTTCGATGTCGCTGGGTGAGGTCTCAACGCCTATATGTGGGGGGGTACAAAACCCCGCGCAAAGAAAACGGGGGGGGCCGGGGGGGGTGGGTGAGGGCCCCCCCCC
>NZ_JBHTSV010000025.1:35926-51371 GCF_042794925.1 Brachybacterium sp. NPDC056505 | reverse complement strand
CCTCTCGCGACGGCGTTGCCGGCGTCGCGCGGATCTACCACGAGGCGGTCCAGGTCGTCCGCGTCCACCAGGAAGTGCCCGCCGGGCAGGACCGGCCAAATAAGGCAGAGAGCGCCGCTATATACCGCTCGGTGACACCGTCGGCCGGGTGGAACCCCTCGGTCGGCCTCCGGCGATCGACCCGCGAGGATCAGCCGACGGCGACAGGGCGCGCGGCGCGCGACCGCGCGGGGATTCCGTCCTCCGTCTCGCCTGAGGCTTCGACGTCGGCCTCGGCCTCGAGCACGGCCTCCTCGTCGATCGCCTCGATGGCGCCGGTGGTGGTGAACTCGGTGCCGCGCAGCATCTCCAGGCGGCGACGGGCGCGCACCCGCAGGGCCACGAGGGTCGCGGTGACCATCGCGAAGCCCGTGACCGCGAGCACGAGCGCGACGACCATGGTCGAGCGGTAGCCGAAGCCTGCGGCGATGACGGCGCCGCCCAGGCCCGCGCCGAGCGCGTTGGCGACGTTGAAGGCGGCGTGGTTGAGCGAGGCGCCGAGCACCTCGGAGCGCCGGGCGATGCCGATGAGCCAGGTCTGCATGGCCGGGTTCAGCGAGGCGTTCGCGAGGTTCACCAGGAAGAACGCGACCATCAGGGCGACCAGGTTGGTGTGGGCGACGGCGAACAGCAGCACCAGCGCGAGGATGAAGCCGGGGAAGCCGACCATGAGCGTGCGCTGCAGGGAGCGGTCGGCGCCCGCGCCGCCCACGACGTTGCCGATCGTCATGCCGAGGCCGGCGGCCACGAGCACCCACGGGACGGCGCTCTCGGGAGCGCCGGTCACCTGCGTGGTGATGTCGGAGACGTAGCTGAACACGGCGAAGGAACCGGCGAAGCCGACGGCGGCGATCCCCATGACGATCCACAGCTGCACCCGGCGCAGGGCGACGAGCTCGTCGACCATGCGACGGCCGACGGGCTTCTCGTGCGCCGGGACGGTCGCCCGCAGCGCGAGCACGGTGGCGATGAAGACGCCGGTCAGCACGAGGTAGACGGCGCGCCAGCCGGCGGCCTGGCCGATGGCGGTGAGCACGGGGACGCCCAGCAGGTTCGCGACCGTCAGGCCGGAGAGGGCGAGCGCGACGCCCTTGCCCTGGCTGCCGGGGCCCATCAGGGAGGCGGCGAGCAGGGAGGCGACGCCGAAGTAGGCGCCGTGCGGGATGCCCGCGAGGAAGCGGGCGGCGACGGTCAGCTCGAAGGTGGGCATGGCCGCGGAGAGCAGCGTGCCGAGGGCGAGCGCGCCGGCGAGCGCGACGATCATCGACGAGCGGCTCCAGCGCACCGAGAGCAGCGCGAGGATCGGGGCGCCGACGACGACACCCAGCGCGTAGGCGGAGATCGCGATCCCGGCCCGGGCGATGCCGGTCTCGGGGTCGGAGGCCATGAGGTCGGGCAGGAGTCCGTGGGCGATCCCGGGCAGCAGGCCCATGGAGACGAACTCGGAGCCGCCGATGCCGAAGCCGCCCAGCGCCAGGGCGAACAGGGCGAGCCGGCGGCGAGCCGGGCTGATCTGGTCGGACGCCGCGGGGGCGGTGGTGACAGTGGTCATGGGGAGTACCTCGAAGTGCGTGCGGATGGAGCGGTGATCGCTGGCAGCGGCGGCCGGTGAGGGCCGTGGCCGCTGGTCGATGGGGCGGTTGCGGACGGGCTCCATCACCCGGTGCACAAGAATAAGCAAACGCTGTTGCGTTACGTCAAGGGGTCGGGCCGGATCGGGTGCCCTGATCCGCATCACACCCCGCGTGGGAGGATGAGGACGTGAGACCGAGCACCCCACTGGACCGCGTCGCGGGCGCGCACGACGCCGCTGTGCTCGCGGTCGCCCGCCGCGGCGAGCCGGTCTCCCGCGCCGATCTCGCCGAGGCGCTCGGCGTCACGCCGCAGGCCATCTCCAAGATCCTGGGCCGCCTCATGGAGCGCGGGCTGATGGCGGGCGCGGGCTCGATCATCTCGGGGCCAGGCAAGCCGACCACGCTCTACCGGATCGTGCCCTCGTCGCGTCGGGCGATCGGGCTGCACCTCACCCGCACCCGCGTTCGGGGCGTGGTCGCCGACCTCACCGGCGAGGTCGTCGCCCATCGCGAGATCGAGATCGGGCACCGCCAGCCCGTCCCCGAGCTCATCGAGACCCTCGCCGCCCAGGCCCGCGAGCTGTCCGGCCTGGGAGAGGGCCTGCTGCTGGGCGCGGGCGTCGGCATGCCCGGGCCGGTCGACGTCGCCGGCGGCGTCTACCGGGGGACGTCGGCCCCTGATCCGTGGCGCGGCGCGGAGATCCGCCGGATGCTCGTCGAGGCGCTCGGCATGCCCGTGCTGCTGGACCACGACTCGCGCGCGGCGATCGTGGGCGAGACCTGGTCCCAGCCCGGACTGCTGCGCAACGCCGCCCTGGTGCTCGTCGAGGACGGACTCGGCGCGAGCCTGAGCCTCGACGGCACGATCGTGCGCGGCGCCCACTCGCACTCGGGCGAGGTGGGGCACACGGTGGTGCGGATGGGAGGCGTGGCCTGCGAGTGCGGGAGGCGGGGCTGCGCGCAGGCCGAGTTCATGGCCTCCCTCGAGCGGGGCGACGTCGCGGACGCTGCGCGCGTGCTCGCCACGATCGTGCTGGACCTGGTGCGACTGGTGGACGTGGACCGGGTGGTGCTCGGCGGACGCACCGTGTACGCGCACCACGAGCCGATGATGGAGGCGATCCGCGGCGCCCTCGAGGAGGGCCTGCGCGAGGAGCCGTGGGTGCACGTGGAGGTCATGCTCTCCACGCGCGGCACGGACCTCATCGCCGTGGGCGCGGCCTGCGAGGTGCTCGAGCACGAGTACGGCCTGCCGACGGCCCTCGTCGGCCCGGAGTGACCTGACCGGACCGCCCGCCCGTCAGGCGGCACCCTTCAGACCGCGCGCGGTCCGAACACGGCGGAGCCGAGGCGCACGATGGTCGCGCCCTCCTCGACGGCGATCTCGAGGTCCGAGCTCATGCCCATCGAGAGCTCGACGAGGGCGGGGTCGGCGAGCTCCTCGCGCAGGGTGCGCAGTCGGCGGAGGGAGGCGCGCACCGCGGACTCCTCGCGCGTGTGCGCGCCGATCGTCATCAGCCCGACGGGGCGCAGGGCGCCCGTGGCACGGATCCGGCCGACGGCCTCGGAGATCGTGTCGGCATCCGGGTCGAAGCCACCCTTGGACTCCTCCCCCGAAGTGTTGACCTGGACGAGCACGTCGCGCTCGAGACCCGCGAGCTCGGCGCGGCGGGCGAGGGCGTCGATGATCTCGGCGCGGTCGACGCTGTGGATCAGGGAGGCGAAGGCGACGACGTCGCGTGCCTTGTTGCGCTGCAGGCGGCCGACGAAGTGGCGCGGCACGGCGAGCTCGGACTCGAGGGCGGCGAGCGCGGGGTCCTCGTGGGTGGCGATCTCCTGGGCGCGGTTCTCACCCACCGCGACGCGGCGACCGCGGCCGTGGAGGGCGCGGACGGCATCGACGATCTCGGCGGCGGCGCGGGTCTTGGTCGCCAGCAGCACGAGGATCTCGCGGGGATCGCGGCCGACGCGCTCGGCGGCGGTGTCCAGGCGCGCGAGGACGGCGTCGAGCCGCGCATCGAGGCGCTCGTCGAGGTGAGCCGCGGACGGGGAGTGCGGGGAGGTCATGCCGCGTATTCTCCCAGCCGGCCGCCCTCTCTCCCGCTCAGCTCCTTCCCCAGGCGCTCGGCGAGGGAGGGGCGCATGGTGACGCGGGGAGCGGCGTCGGGGGCGAGGGAGGCGAGTCGCCGGGCGTCCTCCTCGCCCACCGGCTGCAGGACGTTCAGGTGCACGCTCGCCGCCTCGTCGAGGAGGAGCCGCGTGAAGCGGACTGTCACGTCCCCTGCGCGCGGGAGGTGGAAGACCTGGTCGCGGGCGCCCTCCCGGGTGAGGTCGTGGCGCTGCCAGAGCTCATCGAAGCGCTCGGAGCTCGTGCGCATGCGCTCCACGAGGCCCGTCCAGCTCGGGTCGTCGAGGTGGGAGGGCATGGCGGCGCGCAGCCGCGCGACCATGCGCGCGGTGGTCGCCTCCCAGTCGTCGTACGCGGAGCGCCAGACCGGGTCGAGGAACGCGCGGACCATGCAGCTGCGATCCTCGAGCGGCCCCTCGTCGATGTCGGTGATGAGGAACCGGTAGGTCGCGTTCGCGGCCAGGATGTCGAACTTCGCGGTCTGGATGCAGGCGGGGACGCCCTCGAAGCGCGAGAGAAGCTCCACGTGGTCGGCGGTCACGATGCTGCATCCGGCGGGGTCGCCGGCGTCGTCCGGCCGGGAGCCGGTGGCGAGCAGATGCAGGTGCGCGCGCTCGTCGGGGTCCAGCAGCAGGGCCCGGGCGAGGGCGTCGAGGACCTGGACGGAGGGGGTGATGTCGCGCCCCTGCTCGAGCCAGGTGTACCAGGTCACACCGATGCCCGAGAGCATCGCGACCTCTTCGCGGCGCAGTCCCGGCGTGCGGCGGCGCCCGCCCGGAGGGAGGCCCACACGGTCCGGGGTGAGGCGCTCGCGACGGCTCCGCAGGAATCCTGCGAGCTCAGCGCGTGCGGAAGCGGAGGCGGACGCCCCGGAGGCCGGCGACGGAGAGGACGCGGATGCCGCGGATGACGCGGCGGTCGACGGGGCAGAGGCTGGACGGGAGGCGAGCACCATGGGTACCAGGATAAGGGGCATCTGGATACCTGGATAGAGAGCGAGTCAGATGGACCCATGTCATGCAGCACCGCTTCCGCATCGCACGCCGCCACTGTGACGGACCCTCCTGCCGCCCCGGGCGCCACTGAGGCCCCGGGCGGGCCGATCACCCTGAGCTCCGACTCCCCGGCGCCGCCGGAGCCGACGGAGCCGCCGGAGCCGACGCGACCGCCCCTGGGGGCGGGCGGCGTCGTGCTGCTCGCCGCCGCCATCACCGGCAACCTGATCTTCGGCTCCTCGACCCTCGCCCTCCCCGCTCTCGAGGACGGCCTGGGCCTGACCGCCTCGACCGGCACGCTCGTCGTCGCCCTGTTCTCCGTGGGCTTCGCCTCCTCGCTCGTCCTCGGCGGGCGCCTGGGCGACGCCTGGGGCAGGCGCCGGATGCTGCAGATCGCGCTCACCGCCCTGGTCCCGGCGTCCCTGCTGGTCGCGCTCGCACCGGGCGCCGGCGTGCTGCTCGTGGGCAGAGTCCTGCAGGGCGTCGCGAGCGGACTCGCGCTCCCGCAGGTCCTCTCGACGATCCAGCACACGACCGTCGGGCGCTCCCGGGCACGCTGGACCGGCGCGTACGCCTCCGTGATCGGCGGCGGCACCGCGATCGGCCAGATCGGCGCCGGCGCCCTCGTCGCCGCGGACCCGTGGGGCGCCGGATGGCGCCTCGCCTTCGGCTTCGTGTCCCTCGTCGCTGCTCTGGCCCTGTTCGCCGCGCGCGCGATCCCCGAGACGTCCTCGAGCCGGGTGAGCCGGCTCGACCCGCTCGGCGCGCTGCTGCTGGGGGCCGCCATCGCGGCGATCGTGCTGCCGCTCGGCGCGGGCTCGCTGCTGGCGACATCGGCCGTGGTCGCGCTCCTGGTGCTCGCGGCCGTGCTGCTCGCCGCCTTCGCCCTGTGGCAGCGTCACCGCACGGACGCCCACGCCCTGGTGCCGCTCTCGGCGCTGCGGGTGCGTCCCCTGCAGCTCGGACTCGCCCTGACGCTCGTGTTCTTCGCGAGCTACGGCGGCTTCGTCTACTACTTCTCCACCACGCTGCAGACCGGCCTGCACCTGGGCGCCTTCACCACGGCGACCGTGCTGACCGTCTTCGCCGCCGGGTTCGTCGTCACCAGCGCGCTGCTGCCCGCGCTCGTCGCCCGCTGGACGCCCCGGCACGTGATGCTCGCGGGCGTCGCCGGCCAGGCCGTCATGCTCGCGGCGACCGCGGCGATCATCGTGGGAAGCGACGGGCACCCGCCGCTCGTGCTGCTGTGCCTCGTGCTCGTGGTGCTCGGCGTCGCGCAGGCCGCGATGTACGGGCCGCTGATCGGCAGCGTCATGGGAGCGGTGAGCCATGACCTCGCGGGCCTCGCGAGCGGGCTGTTCTCGACGCTCCAGCAGGTGGGCATCGCCCTCGGCGTGCCCGTGTTCGGCCTCGTGCTGGGCGCGCTGCCGACCTACCCGGCGCTCGCCGTCGCCGCGTGCATCGGGGTGCAGATCCTCTTCGCCATCGTGTTCGCGGTCCTCGTCACCGCGCTCGGGCGGGCGACGCGGGCAGCGTAGGCGTGAGCGGCGGGCGCCGGCCGAGGCCGCGCGCCGCCGGCGCTGCGCCGTCGGTGCCTCGCCGCGGTGCCCCCAGCGGGACTCGAACCCGCACTGAGCCGCTTTTAAGGCGGCTGCCTCTGCCGATTGGGCTATGGGGGCGTGCTGGTGACAAGCCTATGCTGGACGTGCCATGGCCGACTCCCTCCGTTCCCTCGCGGACTCCCTGCGCCGCTTCGACGACAAGCGCCTCGAGCGTCTGCTGAGCGCCCGCCCGGATCTGCTGCATCCGCTCCCCCACGGTCTCGGCGCCCTCGCGGCGCGGGCCACCGGTTCCCTGTCGGCCCGTCGGGCCCTCGGCTCCCTCACGGCCGCCGAGCTCGCCGTCGTCGACGCCCTCGCGGTGCTGGGCGACGGCGCCTCCCCGCCGCAGATCGCTGCGCTGCTCGACGCGCCGATCGCCTCGCTCGCAGTGCATCTGGAGCACCTGCGCACCCTCGCCCTGCTGTGGGGCGAGGACGAGCTGCACCTGGTGCGGGCCGTGCGCGAAGGTCTGCGGTCCCCCGCAGGGCTCGCGCCCGTGCACGCCGAGGACCCGTCGGCCGACGAGGCCCGCGCCCTCCTCGAACGCGTCCCCGCCGACCTCGCGCCGGCGCTGGGCCGCCTGCGCTGGGCCCCCGGGCGCCTCGAGGCCGGCACCGGGGACCTGGCGGACCGGCTGCTCGCGGCGGGCATCGCCGTCGCCGACGGCTCCGCCCTGCGCATCCCCCGCAGCGTGCATCTCGCCCTGCGCGGCGGACGCCTCCTCGAATCCTTCCCGCAGGACCCTCCGGACCCCGGCGGGGCCGAGATCCGCGAGCGCATCCCCGGGACGCGCACTGCGGGCGCGGTCGAGCGCGCCCTGGACGCCGTGCGCGTCCTCGACGGCGTGCTCGGCTGGGACGACGAGACCGCCCCCGGAGTGCTGCGCCGCGGGGGCCTGCCCCAGCGCGACCTGCGACGGCTCGCCGCGGACGCAGGCATCGAGGAGGTCGCCGCCGCGACGATCCTGCAGTCGGGCTGGCTCGCCGGGCTCCTCGGGCACGATGGCGAGACCTGGGCGCCCACGGCCGACTGGGCCGAGCTGTGGCAGCACGGCCCCGAGCACCGCTGGGCGGAGCTGGCACTGGCCTGGGCGCACGGCGACCACCTCGCCGTCGCGGCCGGCGAGGCCGACGCGACCGGCACCCCGCGCGCACTGCTCTCCGAGGCCACGCGCATCGACCAGGCCGCCGCGCGTCGCGCGCGCCTGCTGCGGATCCTCGCCGCGCACCCCCGAGACCTTCCCGAGCAGGGGCTGCACGCGGCGCTCGCCTGGTGGCATCCGCTGGTCCCCGCGCGCACGCTCGCGCGGGACGTGAGGGCCGTGCTGCACGAGGGCGCGGCCCTCGGGGTCCTGGACGGCGGCGCGCTCACGGTGATCGGCGAGGCGCTCGTCGAGGTGCTGGAGGCGGACCTGCCCGTGGCCGACGCCCGACTCACCAGTGCGCTCGTCGACCTGGCCCCGGCACCGGTCGACGAGGTGCTGCTGGGCGCCGACCTCACGATCGTCGTGCCCGGACGGCCGAGCCCGCGGCTCGCCGCCCTGGAGACGTGGACCGAGGTGGTCTCCCGCGGCGGCGCGCTGACCCTGCGCGCGACGCCCGCGTCCGTGCGCAGCGCCCTCCAGGAGGGGCGGGACGCCGAGGAGCTGCTGGGGCTGCTGCGCGAGGCCTCGCGCACCCCGATCCCGCAGGCCCTCGAGTACCTCGTGCACGACGAGCAGCGACGGCTGGGACAGGTGCACGTCGGCCCCGCCCGTGCCTACGTGACCGGCGAGGAGGACGCGATCGCCCTGCTGCTCGCCCAGCCGGGTGCCGCGGGCGCAGGGCTGCAGCGCCTCGCCCCGACGGTCGCGATCGCAGCGTGCGAGCCACGCATGCTGCTGCGCCTGGCCGCGGCGGCGGGCCTCTCGCCTCTGGCCGACGGGGACGCGGGCGCGCCGGCTGTGCGCCTGGGCGCTCGGGGAGCGGCCGACGGGGCGGCTGCACGGCGGGGCGGCGGCGAGGCCGTCGAGCAGCTGGTGCGCGCGCCCGCGGCGCCTGGCCCGTCGGCACTTCTCGAACCGGCGGAGGCCATTGCGCGGCTGCGGCGTGCGGAGTCCGGGGAGGGCGCGCCGAGCACGGTGGACCTGCTGCTCGAGGCGTCGGCCGCGGGGAGGAGCGTGAGCCTGGGGATCGTGGACGGACGCGGCGGCATCGAGCGCGTCGACGCCGTCCCGCTGGGTGTGGAGGACGGGCGACTGCGTGCGCGCGCGAGCGCGGACGACGAGGAGTTCACGGTGCTGGTGCAGAGGGTGACGCTGGACTGATCGCCCCTCCATGACCTGGCGTTCCTCGCCGGCGAGCACCCGCCCTTGTCGTTCCTGGACAGCGTCTCGCGGCCCCTCGGAGCGTAGTGCACCGAGCCATGGGGACTTTTCCCCATAGTCGAACCGGTATTCGATTGCCTATGCTTCCCTACGGCCACGCGGAATGATGCACCGTTGCCACGACGACAGACCGGCACCTCCTCGCCGGACCGACGAAGGGAACACCATGACCAGCCCGAACCCCAACTTCAGCGCTCCCGTCCCCGGTGGGCAGGGATTCATCCCCGGAGCGCCGGTGAGCAAGACCAAGTGGATCGTCCAGCTGGTCGTCTGCGCCGTCACGACCGTGCTGTGCAGCCCGCTGCAGCTCGTCTCCACGATCATCGCGATCGTCGGCCTCGTGAAGGCGGGGTCGGACGTCGAGAGCGCGAACAAGCTCTACAAGGTGACCTGGATCGTCTACGCGATCATCTGGGTCATCGCGATCATCGTCTGGATCATCCTCATCGCGACGGGCGCGCTGGGCGCCATCCTGGACAGCTCGTCCACCTCGTACTGAGGTTCTCGTCACGCCCCATGAGCGCCGGCTCTCAGGGGCCTGTGCATGAAGGAGGCCCGGGCCGTACGGTCCGGGCCTCCTTCATGCGATGACGGGCTCAGCCGTCCTGGCGGGTCTCCGTGAGGTCGCCCGACCACTCGACGTGGTAAGTGCCCTCGTCGTCCACGCGCTTGTAGGTGTGGGCGCCGAAGTAGTCGCGCTGGGCCTGCACCAGAGCGGCGGGCAGGCGCTCGGCGCGCACCGCGTCGTAGTACGCGAGCGAGGAGGCGAACACCGGGGCCGGGAAGCCGTTCGCGGCGGCGTAGGCGACCACGCGGCGCCACGCGGGCACGCACTTGGCGATCTCCTCGGTGAAGTACGGGTCCGCCAGCAGCAGCTTCAGGCTGGGCTCGCGGTCGTACGCCTCGGTGATGCGGTTGAGGAACTTGGCGCGGATGATGCAGCCGCCGCGCCAGATCTTCGCCATGTCGCCGAGCTGGATGTCCCAGTCGTAGTTCTCGGCACCCTTGGCGATCTCCTCGAAGCCCTGCGAGTAGGCGACGAGCTTGGAGGCGTAGAGCGCCTTCTGCAGGTCGTCGATGAACTGGGCCTTGTCGGTGATCTCCTCGTCGAGGGTCTCGCCCTTGAGGGTCGCACGGGCGGCCTCGCGCTCGGCGGCGTCACCGGAGATGGAGCGCGCGAAGGTGGCCTCGGCGATGCCGGTGACCGGGACGCCCAGGTCGAGGGCGGTCTGCACGGTCCAGGCGCCGGTGCCCTTCTGGGCCGCCTGGTCGAGGATGACGTCCACGAAGGCCTGGCCGGTGCGCGAGTCCTTGTGCTTGAGCACGATCGCGGTGATCTCGATGAGGAAGGACTCGAGGTCGCCCTTGTTCCATTCGGCGAAGACGTCGCCGATGGCGTCGGCGTCCATGCCCAGCGCGCGCTTCATGAGGTCGTAGGCCTCGGAGATGACCTGCATGTCGGCGTACTCGATGCCGTTGTGGACCATCTTCACGAAGTGGCCGGCGCCGTCCGCGCCCACGTGCGTGCAGCAGGGGACGCCGTCGACGTGCGCGGAGATCTTCTCGAACATCGGGCCGAGACGGTCGTAGGACTCGACGGTGCCGCCGGGCATGATCGAGGGGCCGTTGAGCGCGCCCTCCTCGCCGCCGGAGACGCCCGCGCCCACGAAGTGCAGGCCCTTCTCGCGCAGCGCGTGCTCCCGACGACGGGTGTCGGTGAACAGTGCGTTGCCGCAGTCCACGATGATGTCGCCCTCCTCCATGTACTGGGCGAGCTCGTCGATGACGGCGTCGGTGGGGCCGCCGGCCTTCACCATGATGATCGCCACGCGCGGCTTCTGCAGGGAGTTGACGAAGTCCTCGGTGGACTCGGAGGGGAAGAACTCGCCCTCGTCCTTGTAGTTGTCGTACACGGTCTCGGTCTTGGCGACCGAGCGGTTGTGGATCGCGACCTTGAAGCCGTTGCGCGCGAGGTTGCGGGCGAGGTTGGACCCCATCACCGCCATGCCGGTCACGCCGATGTCGGCGACGTTCGCGGGCGAAGGTTCGAAGCTGGCCATGGATGTGCTCCTTGCATCGAGTGCGGGCTGCCGGCGTGCGGCAGGACCGCGCGTCCGGGGGCGGCGCGAAACGGTCCCCGGGCATGACCCGAGGGCACCTGCGCCTGCCGTCGCGCCCATTGTAGGGACGGTGCGCGTCCGCTGCGCTGCCGTGCCAGGGCTTGCCGTGATCGGCAGCACGCCCCACGCCGACCTCCGTCGGCCCATCCGACCGACGAACGAGGGACGACGAGCACCCGGCCGCCCGGTAGCGTCGTGCCCGCACCACGAGACCCGACGACCCCAGACCCCACGTCGCGGAGGGCGATCGACCACTGGTCGGCCCCGCAGCACCGAGGAGAAGCACCGCCATGAGCAGCATCCCCCCGTACCCCGGCAGCGAGAGCGCCGGCGGCCCCGACGACGGAAGCAGCGCGAACTCGGGCGCCTGGAGCGCACCGCAGCAGGCGCAGGGCTCCCCCGCGTCGTACGGCCAGGCCTCGCCCTACGGCCAGCCCGGGCAGCAGGACCAGCCCGCGCAGCCGGGCCAGCAGGGCCGGCAGGACCAGCCCGCGCAGCCGGGCCAGCAGGGCCGGCAGGACCAGCCCGGGCAGCAGTTCCCGGCAGGCCCGCAGTCGCAGTCCGCCGGCGCGACCGGCCCCGCCCCGGGCACCGACCTGGGCGCCGATCTCGGCGCCTCGGTCAGCTGGATGTGGTCGGCGTTCGCGCGCAACGTCGCCGCGTTCCTCGTGCCCGCGATCGTGTGGTCCGTGGCGGTGCTCGTCATCGTCGGCATCGCGACCGGCATCGGGATCGCCGTGATGTTCGGGATGATGCAGGACTCCCCGGCCTCTGACGAGGTCCCCGCGGGAGCGATCTTCGCCTTGTACGGGATCGTCCTGGCCGCTCTTCCCTTCGCAGGCATCGTCTCGATCCTGTGGCAGTCCGGTGCGGCGCGCGCCGCCGAGACCGTGCGCTCCGGTGAGCGCCCCTCGCTCGGCTCGTCGTTCGTCGGCGCCGGCCGCGTGGTCCTCACCGCGCTCCTCGTCGGCATCATGGTCGCGATCGGCATGATCCTGCTCTACATCCCCGGTCTGATCCTCGCGGTGCTCTCCTTCTATGCGATCCCCGCGGCCGCTCGTGGTGCGAGCCCTGGCGCTGCGATCAAGGAGAGCTTCGCCCTGGTGCGCGGACACCTGGGCATCACCATCCTGGCCTACGTGATCCTCATGGCCGCCTCCAGCATCGCCGGCATGATCGTCGTCGGCTCGGTCCTGCTGGTGCCGTTGCTGGTGCTCTTCCAGTTCGGTCTCTACGAGCGGGTCAGCGGCCGCGCGCTCACGGAGCCGGTGAAGGCATGACGGCCCAGCCCCCTCCCCGGCAGGGTCCGGACGCGCAGTTCCCGCAGCACCCGCAGACACCGGGCGGGTCGTCGACGCGCGGCGACCTCGGCGCCGACCTCGGCGCGGCGCTGACGTTCATGGGCACCGGCGTCGTGCGGAACTGGCGCTCGCTGGTGCTCCCCGCCGTGATCTACGGAGCGATCGCGCTGGCGCTGGACATCCTCTCCGCCCTCGCAGGCGACGACGACTCCACGGGACTGCTCGGGCTCCAGGGCGTCGCCGACGTGGTCCCCGACTGGATCCCGATCGCGCTCGCTCCCGCACAGCTGCTGCTGGCCGTCGCATATCTCGTGATCCAGCTCCTGTGGACTGCGGGGACCCTGCGCTTCGGCGTCGACGTGCTGCGCGGGGACCGCCAGGAACCCACGCGCTACTTCGCGGGCGACGGCCGCGTCATCCTCACGATCATCATCTGCGGCGTGCTCACCGCCGTCGGCTTCGTGCTGTGCGTGATCCCGGGGCTGGTCGCGATGGTCCTGCTCCTGTTCGCGCCGGCCGCCACTGCGCGGGGCACGGAGGTCGCGATCGGCGACGGCTCCCGCGCCGCGAGCCGGCGGCTCGGCACCGCCGTGATCGCATGCGTCCTCGTCCTCATCGCGTCCTCGCTCGGCACCTGGCTGAACGTGCTGGACATCGTGATCACGCCGTTCACCTCGCTGTTCCTGCTGGGCCTGTTCGAGCGGATCGAGGGGCGCGCACTCCCGCGCTGACGCGTCGGCCCCTGCTGTGAGAGGCGGGGCCGACTGCTCGGGCCACGCCGCTCGAGCACGTGAGACGGCCGACGGAGCCCACGCCGCTGCCGCGCACCCGGCGTACCCTCGCTCGGGTGACCGACGGCCCCCTCATCGTCCAGAGCGACAAGTCCCTCCTGCTGGAGGTCGACCATCCCTCCGCGGCGCTCGCCCGCGCGGCGATCGCGCCCTTCGCGGAGCTCGAGCGCGCGCCCGAGCACATCCACACCTACCGGATCACCGACCTGGGTCTGTGGAACGCGCGCGCCGCCGGGTACGACGCGGAGACCGTCGTCGCCGCTCTCGTGGACCATTCCCGCTACCCCGTCCCGCACGCCCTGCTCGTGGACGTCGCGGACACCATGGACCGCTACGGCCGGCTGCAGCTGCAGGCCGATCCCGCGCACGGCCTCGTGCTGCGTGCCCTGGACCGCGCCGTGCTCACCGAGGTCTCCCGCTCGAAGCGGGTCGCGGGGATGCTCGGGACGCGCATCGACGAGGACACGATCGCCGTCCACCCCTCCGAGCGCGGCGCGCTCAAGCAGGCGCTGCTGCGGCTGGGCTGGCCCGCCGAGGACCTCGCCGGGTACGTCGACGGCGAGTCCCATCCGATCTCCCTGGTCGAGGACGGCTGGACCCTGCGCCCCTACCAGCGCGAGGCCGTCGACGCCTTCGTCGAGGGCGGCAGCGGGGTCGCGGTGCTCCCCTGCGGCGCCGGCAAGACCCTCGTCGGCGCCGGCGCGATGGCCGAGATGGGCCGCACCACCCTGATCCTCGTCACCTCCACCGTCTCCGCCCGCCAGTGGAAGGCCGAGCTGCTGCGGCGCACATCACTCACCGAGGAGGAGATCGGCGAGTACTCGGGCGCCTCCAAGGAGATCCGTCCCGTCACCATCGCCACCTACCAGGTGCTCACGATGAAGCGGAAGGGCGTGCATCCGCACCTCGAGCTCGTGAGCGCTCGCGACTGGGGCCTCATCGTCTACGACGAGGTGCATCTGCTGCCCGCGCCCGTGTTCCGGATGACCGCCGACCTCCAGGCCCGTCGGCGCCTGGGCCTCACGGCGACGCTGGTGCGCGAGGACGGCCGCGAGGGCGAGGTGTTCTCCCTCATCGGGCCCAAGCGCTACGACGCCCCCTGGAAGGACATCGAGGCCCAGGGCTACATCGCCCCGGCCGTGTGCACCGAGGTGCGCGTGAGCATGACGCGCGAGGAGCGCATGTTGCATGCGGGGGCCGAGGCCGACGACCGCCACCGCCTCGCCGCCGCCCACCCCGGCAAGCTCGACGTCGTCGAGCGCCTGGCCTCCCGGCACGCCGGCGAGGGGCTGCTCGTGATCGGCCAGTACCTCGACCAGCTCGAGGAGATCGCCGAGCGCCTGGACTGCGACCTCATCACCGGGAAGACCCCCGTGAAGAAGCGCCAGGAGCTCTTCGATGCCTTCCGCGAGGGCCGGATCGACCGACTCGTGGTCTCCAAGGTCGCGAACTTCTCCATCGACCTCCCCGAGGCGAGCGTCGCCGTCCAGGTCTCCGGCGCCTTCGGCTCCCGCCAGGAGGAGGCTCAGCGGCTCGGGCGTCTGCTGCGTCCCAAGGCCGACGGGCGCGAGGCGCATTTCTACACCGTGGTCACGCGCGACACCCAGGACCAGGAGTTCGCCGCCCACCGCCAGCGCTTCCTCGCCGAGCAGGGCTACGCGTACTCGATCCTGGACGCCGAGGACCTGCCCGTCGGCTGACACCGCGTGCGGCACCGCGCGTGACACCGTGCGCTCGCCCCACTGTTCCGAGGTCGTGAGGGACGCGGTGGCTACAGTGGATGGTGTCCCGTGCGGCCCCGTGCCGCGCTCGTCCCCGTCTTCCCCGAGGAGCCCGCGATGACCTCCCCCGACGACTCCACCCCCACCACCCCGCGCGAGCCGCGCCCGAGCGGCGCCCCCGAGAGCCCCGCAGCGGGCACGAGCGGCGGCCTCGACGCCCCCACCTCGCCGGAGACGTCGCGCGAGGGCGGTCAGAAGGCCCCGGGCGGCAGGGAAGCCACCCCCGGCCGCACCGGCACGGCGCCCCGCGAGCAGGTCTCGGACGTCCCGACCTCCGGCAAGCGCACGGCAGGCGTGTGGATCGCCCTCGTGCTCGGCGCCATCGTGCTGATCCTGCTGCTCGTGTTCATCCTGCAGAACAACCACGCGGCGAACTTCCACTACTTCACCGCCGACTTCTCCCTGCCGCTGGGGGTCGCCATGCTGCTCGCGGCGATCGCCGGCGCCCTGGTGATGGCACTGGTCGGCTCCGTGCGCATGTTCCAGCAGAGCCGCACCATCAGGAAGCTCCGCAAGCAGCAGGGCAAGATCCAGAGCATGCTGGACCGCTGAGCCGACGCCCCTCGTCGGCCCGATCACCGGCCCGATCCTCGGCTCGGTTCCCGGGAGCGTGTCCGGGATCTCCCGGAAAACCGACCTGGACGTGCGCTGTGCACAGCGCCCGGCCAGGGCCGACCCCCCCCACCCCGGCAGCGGGGTGGCGGGACCCCCCGCCACGATCCGGACGTCGAGGCCCCGCGGCTCGGCGGG
>NZ_JBHTSV010000025.1:0-35916 GCF_042794925.1 Brachybacterium sp. NPDC056505 | reverse complement strand
CCACCCCCATCGGCCGACCGTTTGGGATTGTTGGACTGTTTTCCCCACACCCCCCCCGTGGCGGGGCGCTGTGCACAGCGCACGTCCAGGGAACTCCCACCCATCCGGTTCACGGTGGAGCCATGACCACAGACCAGGATCAGAACTTCGAGGCCCGTCTGCTCGTCGTGGACGACGAGCCGAACATCCGCGACCTGCTCGCGACCTCGCTGCGCTTCGCGGGCTTCGAGGTCTTCACCGCCTCGACCGGCAATGAGGCCATCCGCGAGGCCACCGAGCACCAGCCGGACCTGGTGGTGCTGGACGTCATGCTCCCCGACATGGACGGCTTCACCGTCACCCGGCGCCTGCGCGACCGCGGGGAGCAGTACCCGATCCTCTTCCTCACCGCCAAGGACGACACCAAGGACAAGGTGCAGGGCCTCACGGTGGGCGGCGACGACTACGTCACCAAGCCCTTCAGCCTCGAGGAGGTCGTCGCACGGATCCGCGCCGTGCTGCGCCGCACGCACGGCGGCGCCGAGGACACCGTGGAGAGCGCGCTGGTCGTGGGCGATCTGAGCCTCGACGAGGACTCGCACGAGGTCTACCGCGGCGACATCGCGATCGACCTCTCCCCCACCGAGTTCAAGCTGCTGCGCTACCTCATGCTCAACGCGGGCCGGGTGGTCTCCAAGACCCAGATCCTCGACCATGTGTGGGACTACGACTGGTCCGGCGAGGTCGGCATCGTCGAGTCCTACATCTCCTACCTGCGCCGCAAGATCGACGTGATCGGCGAGCCGATGATCCACACCAAGCGCGGCATCGGCTACGTGCTGCGCTCTGCCGAGGGCCGCTGATCCGCTCCCCGTGTCCTTCCCGACCCTGAACGCCCAGCGGCCCGTGTCCCTGTGGACGCGGCTGGTCACGCTGATCTCGCTCGTGCTGGTGCTGGGCACGCTGCTGACGGGCACGCTGTCGCTCACGCTGCTGCACCGCACCCTCATGCAGTCCAAGGACAGCGAGCTGCGCACGGGCATGCAGGGCATCGTGAGCGTCGCCGCAGCGGGTCTCGACGACTCCAGCGGGTCCGACGGAACGGGAGATGCGGACGACTCCGACACCGAGGACCACCACGCCTCGTACGCCCCGGTGGACTTCGTGGTCGCCGTCCACGACGACGACGGCAAGCAGATCTACCGGAACGACAACTACCACGACGACAGCTCGGTGGATCTCTCCTTCCCCGCCTGGACCGTCGCGCAGGTGAAACAGCAGGGCGGGCAGCCGTTCACCATGATCGACACCGACGGCAACCGCTGGCGGGTCCGGGCGATGGTCGACGGCGACACGGGCGGCGGCAGCGTCTTCGTGGCCCTGCCCCTGGACAGCGTGGACCGCACGATGCGGGAGATGGCGCTCGTCATCGTGCTGGTCGGCACGTTCGTGGTGCTCGTGGGCATGGGCGCCGGCGGCTATATGGCCCACCGCGCGCTCGAGCCGCTGCGGGACGTCGAGGAGGTCGCCTCCCAGATCGTCGCCGGGGACCTCTCGCGCCGTGTGCCGGTGACGGACACCAGCCAGGAGGTCAACGCCCTCGCGGTCTCCCTGAACGAGATGCTCGTGCGCCTCGAGCAGTCCTTCATCGCGCAGGCCGACAGCGAGGAGAAGGCGACGGCCTCCGAGGCCCGCATGCGACGCTTCGTGGGCGACGCCTCCCATGAGCTGCGCACGCCGCTGGCAGCGATCCGCGGCTTCGGCGAGCTCTACCGGATGGGCGCGCTCAGCGGGGACGAGAACGTGGCCTCGGCGATGCGCCGCATCGAGGACGAGGCCCGCCGCATGGGCTCCCTCGTGGAGAACCTGCTGCGCCTGGCCAGGTTGGACGAGAACCTCGAGATGGACCTCGAGCCCCTCGACGTCACCGACGCGATCTTCGACGTCGCCCAGGACCTGAGGGCCCTGGACCCCGCTCGTCAGGTCATGGTGGTCTCCCTCTCGGGCACGCCGCTGTCGGTGAGCCCGCACATCCCCGTGGGCGTGCAGGGCGACGAGCCCTCGCTGCGCCAGGTGCTGCTGAACCTCGTGGGCAACACCAACCGCCACACCCCCAAGGGGTCGCCGGTGGAGATCGCCGTGGGCCGCGAGGACGGCGGCACCGTCGCGATCGAGGTGCGCGACCACGGCGAGGGCATCTCCGAGGACCAGCGCGAGAAGGTCTTCGAGCGCTTCTACCGCACCGACGTCTCCCGCCAGCGCTCGGCCGCGCAGGGCGGCGGCGCGGGCCTGGGCCTGTCGATCGCCGCGACCATCGTCCAGCAGCACCACGGCTCGATCCGGGTGCTCGAGACGCCCGGCGGAGGCGCCACCTTCCGGGTCGAGCTGCAGGCCGCGGACCTCACGCCCGACCAGGTGGTCGTGCCCGATCAGACCAGCACGATCACCGGCGACGGGGCCGCGGAGGACGACGGGCGCGGCTGACCGGCCCTCTCAGGTGCCCGGCCATTCGGGCGCGTCGAGCACCTGGCCCACGAAGGTGTGCCCGGTCAGCTGCTGCGAGAGCACGTTCGCGCGGGCGAGGAACTCGCGGGCCGCGATGCGTCCGAGCTCGTCGTGCGCCTCGACGCGCACCTGACCGCAGGCGTCGTCGCTGCCGAGACGGAAGGCGCCCTCGGGCGCCGCGCCGACGGGAGGCAGCGGGTCCGCGTGCCCCTCGAGACCCAGCACCAGGTCGTGCGGGACCTCGTCGGGCCCGAGCCCCAGCTCCGCGGCGGCCCGCGCCGTGCGCTCGCGCCGCGCCTGCGCGCGCCGGGCACCGGGGACGCGGAGGCCGCTCGCGAGGAGACGACGCGTGAGCTCCTTGTTGCCCACGAACTCGACCCCCGCGGCCTCGAGCCCGTGCCGAGCCTGCTCGGGCCAGTCGTAGTGGTCGAGGTCGAAGGAGCGCGGGTGCAGCCCCGCACGCGCCGCCGCCTCGTGCAGCTCGACGAGCGAGGCGTCGGAGACCAGGTGGCCCCAGAGCGTGCCGTGGCGCTCCCAGCGCGGGGTGTCGGCGAGGACGGTCATCGCGGCGTCACCGCGAGGAGGACATGCCCTGGGCGGGGCCGTCCGTCACGGGCTCGGGCTGCGCGGGCGTGCCCTGGTGGTGGCGCAGCAGCCAGGTGCCGTCGACCCTCACCCACAGCGACGAGCGGCGCTGGGCGCCGCGGGCGTCGGCGGTGACGAAGCGCAGCAGCACGACCCCCTCGGCGATCTCCTCGGCGATGAACTCTCGCGCGCGCAGGCCCGGCACGGGTGCGAGCGCGGCCAGCACCTGCTCGCGGTCGTAGGTGCGGCCCGACGTGCCGATCTCCGTGAAATCGGGGTGCAGCAGCTCGGCCGCGCGCTCGGGGTTCTTGCGCAGGAGGTCGCTGAGCAGCACCTGCTCGCGGGCGACGATCTCCTCGAAGGGAGCCGAGTCCGGGTCGGCGGAGGCCGGCGAGGAGGAGCGTGCGGAGGACCCGGCAGAGGACCCAGCAGAGGACCCAGCCGACGGGCCGCTGGCGTGCGGGTCGAGGGTCCCCGCGCCAGAGGGCTCGGGAGCGGAGCGGTCGGCGTCGAAGAGGCTGAACAGGTCGTCGGTGCCGGAATCCGCAGGGGCGGAGCTGTCGGGAGTCAGGCAGAGACGCGGTGCGGGCGCAGGCGCCGTGGTCCCCGGTGCACTTCCTCCGGCCCCGTCGGAGGCGCGGTAGCCGGGGCCGACGTCGGGGTCCTGCTTCTTGGAGAAGGCGACGGCGGCGCCGTTCGCGCGGCGGTCGGCCGCCTCGTTCATGCGATGGCCGGCGTGGCCCTTGACCCACTCGAACTCGACGCTGCGGCCGGCGAGCGCGCGGTCGATGGCCTTCAGCAGGTCGATGTTCATGACGGGCTTGCCGTCCTTCTTGCGCCAGCCCTTGCGCTTCCAGCCCGGCATCCACTTGGTGACGGAGTTGATGACGTACTGGCTGTCGCACAGCACGTGCAGGTGCTGGTCGGCGTCCACCGCGGTCGCCTCGAGCAGATCCAGGACGGCCTTGAGCTCGCCCATGTTGTTGGTGCCGTGGGGCCAGCCGCCGGCCCGCCAGGTCTGATCGTCGATGTACCAGGCCCAGCCCGCCGGGCCGGGGTTTCCGAGCGCGGAGCCGTCGGCCGCAGCGGTGATCGTCATGGCCCAATCGTTCCACAGCCGGCGGCCGCGGCGATCCCTGGCCGATGGGGAGAGTTGGTCACGCGGAGGTGGTCTCGGTTACCCCGCGGAAGCCCGAGAAGAGTACGGTGACCGGTCGTCGGGGCGCGTCCAGGCTCCGCGAACAAGGAGCATCCATGTCCTCGACCTCTGAGTCGACGCGCGCGACGGCCGCGCCCTCGGTCCGCGAGCTCACGCTGCGCGGCGTGATCCTCGGCGGCATCATCACCCTCGTGTTCACCGCGGCCAACGTCTACCTGGGCCTGAAGTCGGGCCTGACGTTCGCGACCTCGATCCCCGCCGCAGTGATCTCGATGGCCGTGCTGCGGTTCTTCCGGCGCCACAGCGTCGTGGAGAACAACATCGTGCAGACCATCGCCTCCTCCGCGGGCACGCTCTCGGCGATCATCTTCGTGCTGCCGGGCCTCGTGGTCGTCGGCTGGTGGAGCGGCTTCCCGTACTGGACCACCGTCGCGCTGTGCGCCGTGGGCGGCCTGCTGGGCGTCATGTACTCGATCCCGCTGCGCCGCGCCCTGGTCACCGGCTCGGACCTCCCCTACCCCGAGGGCGTCGCGGGCGCCGAGGTGCTCAAGGTCGGCGATGCCGAGGGCGGCGCCGAGGAGAACCGGCGCGGTCTGCACGCGATCGTGCTGGGCGGCATCACCTCGGCCGCCTACGCGCTGGTCGCAGCCCTGCAGGCGATCAGCAGCTCCGTCACCGCGGCCTTCCGCATCGGCTCGGGCGGCACCATGATCGGCGCGAGCCTCTCCTTCGCGCTCATCGGCGTCGGCCATCTCGTCGGCATCACCGTGGGCATCGCCATGCTCGTGGGCCTCGTCGTCTCCTACGGCGTGCTGCTGCCCGTCATGTCCAGCGGCCAGCTGCCCGCCACCGGCGCGATCGCCGACGCCGTGGACACCGTCTTCTCGGGCGACGTGCGCTTCGTGGGCGCGGGAGCGATCGCGATCGCCGCGATCTGGACCCTCGTGCGGATCGCCCGCCCCATCATCGGCGGGATCCGCGGCTCCCTCGCCTCGACGATCGCCCGCCGCGGCGGCGGCACCGTCGAGAAGACCGAGCGCGACCTGCCGTTCACCCTGGTCGCCGTGATCACGGTGGTCTCGATGATCCCGATCGGGATCATGCTGTGGCTGTTCGTGAAGGACACCGCGCTCGTGCACAGCGCCGGCGGCCTGATCGCCGTCTGCATCCTCTACGTGCTGATCGCCGGGCTGCTCGTCGCCTCCGTGTGCGGGTACATGGCAGGGCTCATCGGATCCTCGAACTCGCCGATCTCCGGCGTGGGCATCCTGGTCGCGATCACCGCGGCGCTCGTCATCAAGCTCGTGCACGGCTCCGACCCCTCGCAGACCGCGGCGCTGGTCGCCTTCACCCTGTTCACGACCGCGATCGTGTTCGGCATCGCCACGATCTCGAACGACAACCTGCAGGACCTCAAGACCGGTCAGCTGGTCGGCTCGACCCCGTGGAAGCAGCAGGTCGCGCTCGTGATCGGCGTGGGCTTCGGCTCGCTGATCATCCCGCCGGTGCTGGGACTCATGTCCACCGCCTTCGGCTTCCAGGGCGCGCCCGGCGCGGGCCCCGACGCCCTCGCCGCCCCGCAGGCCACGCTCATCGCGTCGCTCGTCAAGGGCATCTTCGGCGGAGACCTCGACTGGGGGCTGATCGGCATGGGCGCCCTCATCGGCCTGGTCGCGATCATCATCGACGAGGTCCTCAAGGCCCGCAGCTCGCGCCTCGCGCTGCCGCCGCTCGGCGTCGGCATGGGGATGTACCTGCCGATGAGCACGACCCTGCTGATCGTGGTCGGCGCCGTGATCGGCCTGTTCTACGGGCGCTGGGCCAAGCGCTCGAAGCGTCCCGAGCTCGCCGGGCGTCTGGGGACACTCCTCGCGACCGGCATGATCGTGGGCGAGAGCCTGTTCGGCGTGGTCTTCGCGGGCATCGTCGCCGCGACAGGGAAGGACGCCCCGCTCGCGATCGTCGGCGACGGCTTCGCGACCCCGGCGATGATCCTCGGCGTGATCGTGTTCGCGATCGCCACCGCCGCGCTCTACCGCACCGTGCGCCGCAGCGCCGGACGGGAGATCGTCGAGAGGTGAGGGCGGACCCTGTCGGGCCGGGCCGACGGGTCGGCCTGACGGGCCGGGCCGACAGGTCGGGCCGACGGGATCAGGCGGTGCGCCCGCCCGCGTCGACGCGGCGCTTCCGCCGGTGCGCGGGCGCGGCGCCCTCGTCCTGCGAATCCAGATCACGGATCCAGCGACGCACTCCGCGTCGGAGCACGAGAGCCCCGATCAGCGCGATGACGAAGGCGATGAGCGCGATGACCCACGTCGCCGCGGTCTGGGCCGCCGAGGAGACGAGGAGGCTCAGAGGGAGCACGATCACCATGGCGATCAGCGAGAGGACGATGGCCGCTCCGATGTAGGTGAGGATGCTGAGGATGAACATCGAGACGCCCGGCCTGCGGGTCGTGCACTCGGGTCCCAGCACGATCGCCGCGAGCACCATCGTGGCCGAGGCCGTCGCGATGCCCGAGACCGTCGTGCCCGCGAGGTCCCAGCCCGTCGTCACGCCGTCGACCATCGCCGGCGTGTGCCCGGCCAGGGCCGTGAGCGCGGTGCCCGCGGCGGAGACGAACACCATCAGGGCGGATTCGAGGGCGACGAGCGCGACGCGGCCGTGGACCCGATCGGCGCGGGACATCCCCAGGCTCGCCCACAGCTCGGTGCGCGAGGCGGTGTCCTGGCGGCCGTAGCGGTACCAGGCGAGCACTCCCCACACGGGCGCGACGCCGGCCATCACGTCGGTGACGGTCACCGCGAGGACGAGCGCGATCACGGAGAGGATCACCGTGCCGGCGAACGTCTCGGCGTTCAGCCGCAGGTCCGCCGCCAGGGCGCGACGCCATGCGGAGGTGTGCGCGGGGCCGGAGGCCCGCGCAGATCGGGAAGCGCCCGCCGTGTGTGCGGATCCTGCGTCGTATGCGGTCATGCCGTCCCCTCCTCGATCGTGCGGTGCGCGCGACCTCTCGAGGCCGCCGCCCGCAGCGGATACGTGACCAGGTCGCTCAGCTCGGGCCGATGCAGCTGCACCTCGGTGTCGAGCCCGACGGCCTCCTCGGCCGCGATCAGCGCCCAGGTCGTGCCGCTGATCTCCTCCGGGCCGATGAGCCCGGGCAGGTCGTTCTCGTGGGCCCTCGGCGCGGGAGCCCCCACCACCAGGAACTCCTCCTTCAGATCCTCGACGGACCCCTCGAGCACCGCAGCGCCGTCCGCCATCACCACGAGGTGGTCGATGAAGCGGTCCATGCCGTCCAGGTCGTGGGTGCTCAGCACCAGGGAGCGCCGCTCCCGCGCCATGAGGTCGCGCAGCAGGTCCACGAGACGCTCCCGCGCGAGGGGGTCCAGGCGCGCGAGCGGCTCGTCGAGGATCAGGAGCCGAGGATCCTGCGCGAGCGCCGCCGCCACGCCGAACAGCGCCGCCTGCCCGTCGGACAGGTCCCGCAGTCGGCGGTCCAGCGACACCCCGAAGGACCGCAGCCGACGTCCGAAGTCCTGCACCGAGAAGTCGGGGATCGCCGCCCGGCGCAGGCGCGCCACATGGTGGGCCGTCCAGTGCTCCGGGTATCCGTGCGGATCGGGCACCGAGGCGAGGCCCTCGGGCGGAGCAGTCTGCGCCGCGCCCTGCTCGATCCCGAGCACCTCGATCCGCCCCGACGTCGCCCGGATGGCGCCCACGATCGCGCGAAGGGCCGTGGTCTTGCCCGCTCCGTTCGTCCCGACCAGGCCCGTGACCTGGCCGGCGGGAGCCGTGAACGTCAGCCCGCGCAGCGCGCGGACGGGATCGCCGTACGGCTTCTCCGGGCTCGGGATGCTCACACCGAGGCGGTGCACCGCGACGGCGGGCGCCGGCGATCCGTCGTGTCCCGCGGCGCGCGCCTCCGAGCGCTCCGGCGCGGCGGGCACGGACGACGTGCTGCTCGGTCCCGTGCCCCTCGCTTCTGGGCGCCTCGGTCCTGTGCCCCTCGGACTCATCGCTCCTCCTCGATCCGTCGGCCGAGCATCGTGCGCAGCGTCGCGTCGTCGATCCCGACCGAGCGTGCCGCGTCGACCGCCTCGCCGAGTGACCGCTCGATGCGGTCCAGCGCCCGTGAGCGCAGCTCGTCGGGGTCCTGGGCGCGCACGAACACGCCCTTGCCGCGCACCGAGTCGGCGAGGCCGTCGGCCACGAGCTCGTTGTAGGCGCGGGTGGTGGTGATGACGCTGACGCGCAGGTCGCGGGCGAGCGTGCGGATCGAGGGCAGGGCCTCGCCGCTCGCGAACTCGCCGCTGAGGATCGCGGCGGCGAGCGCGGCGCGGATCTGCTCGTAGATGGGATCGGAGGATCCGGGATCGATGTGCAGCTGCATCCTGCTCGCCCCCTCCCCCGCTCCGGCGGTGCCGCGCGTGCTTACTGTCTATATGCGCTATAGACAGTAAGCACGGCGGGAGGCCCCGTCAAGGGGTCAGGAGATCCGGGCGACCGTCATCCCGGCCGACGTCGGCGCTCCGCCGAGCCCGACGAGCGCCTCCGGCAGGTCCTCGAGGCCGATGATCGACCCCAGGTGCGCGGCGGGATCCAGGCGCCCGTCGCCGATCTCCTCGAGCAGCTCCCGGTACTCCCCCGCCGCCAGGCCATGGCTGCCCAGCACCTGCAGCTCGAGGCCGATCACGCGGCCCATCGGCAGCGCAGGGTCCGCATCCTCACCGAGCAGCAGTCCGACCTGCACGTGGCGTCCGCGGGGACGCAGGGCGCGGATGCCCGCGGACGCGGTGCGCGCGGAGCCGAGGGCGTCGATCGTGACATCGGCGCCGCCGCTCGCCGCGAGCAGTCGCTCGACGAGGTCGTCGGCCGGCTCGTCGGGGCTGGTCGGGACGGGCTCGGCGCCGAGGGCGCGGGCCGCCTCGAGCGCTCCGGGCGAGACGTCCACGGCGAGCACGCGCGCGCCGGCCGCCGTCGCGATCTGGACGACGGAGAGTCCGACGCCGCCGCACCCGAGCACCACCACGCACTCCCCGTCGCGCACGCGGGCCTGGGTGCGCACGGCGTGGAACGCGGTGCCGAAGCGGCAGCCGAGCCCCGCGGCGGCGAGCATGTCGATGCCGTCGGGCAGGGCGACGAGGTTGTGGTCGGCCTCGATCACGACGACCTGTTCGGCGTAGGAGCCGGGCAGGTCGAAGCCGGGCTGGTGCTGGTCGGGGCACACCTGGGTGGCTCCCGCGCGGCACTGGGCGCAGCGTCCGCAGGACAGGATGAACGGCGCGGTCACGCGGTCGCCGACGCGGAACCGGGTGACCTCGGGGGCGACCTCGCGGACCACTCCGGCGAACTCGTGCCCGGGGGTGTGCGGGAGGGAGACGGAGTCGTCGTGCCCCTGCCAGGCGTGCCAGTCGCTGCGGCAGACGCCCGTCGCGTGCACCTCGATGACCGCCCCGCGGGGCGGGCACGCAGGGTCCTCCACCTGCTCGACGCGGGGCGGGGTGCGGAAGGCGTCGTAGCGCACGGCTCTCATGGATCCATCGTGCCGCACAGGAGCCGCGGCGCATCCCGCCGTCTCGCCGGGCCGGGCGAGCAGGGCGAGCAGGGGCCGACACGGCCGATGCGGCACCCCGCGGATCCTGGCCAGGATCTATAACGCTTTCTGCCGGCGGATTCAAGGGGTCATCGCAACAGGTACTCCTGGATCATCTCGTATGGCGTGGCGAAGGCCAAGCGTTTGCGGGGGCGTCGGTTCAGGAGGTCGGCGATGTAGTCCAGATCTTCTTGACTGTGGATCGAGAGATCGGTGCCCTTGGGGAAGTACTGACGGAGAAGCCCGTTGGTGTTCTCGTTTGTCGCGCGCTGCCACGGTGAGTGAGGGTCTGCGAAATACACGTCGATGCCCGTCATATTCGTGACCTGACGATGCTGGTGCATCTCCTTGCCTTGGTCCCTCGTCAATGTTGCTTTCAGGGTGGCCGGGAGAGTGGAGAGTTTTTCGATCAATCCATCGCGGGTCGCTTCGACTCGTGACTTGGTGGGGTCCAGATGCACCAGGATCACGTAGTTCGAGCGTCTCTCGACCACGGTCCCGATCGCCGAGGCCCCGTCCTTGCCCACGATCAGATCGCCTTCCCAATGCCCGGGAACACCGCGGTCCAGCGCCTCGGCCGGCCGCTCCCAGATCGAGACCATGTCCTTGATTCGCCCTCGGCGTCTCTGCGCACTGCGGCGGGGATGCCTGACTGTGCGTCCGGTGCGGGTCAGCGCCTTCAGCTCGCGCTTGAGACCACCTCTGGCCTGCAGGTAGATGGTCCGGTAGATCGTCTCGTGGCTCACGTGGAACCTCGGGTCGTCGGGATGCTCACGGCGCAAGCGTCCCACGACCTGCTCGGGCGAGTAGCCCTCGTCGAGGCCGTGCTGGACCGCAGCGTGGAGGACCGGGTCGGACGGGATCTTCAGTTCCTTCGAACGGCGGCGCTTCTCAAAGGCGTCACGCCGAGCGCGTGAGGGTGCGTACTCGCCCGGAGTTCCTTTTGCCGACCCCCGCCGCACTTCACGCGAGATCGTGGAAGGGGCCCGGTCCAGGACCTTCGCGACATACCGGATCGAGCGTCCCTCGATGAGGAGTTCCTTGATCCTGAACCGCTCCCCATCGGTGATATAACGATCAGGATCCTTCCACCGAGCCGGAGCAATACCGCCCGTGGCCCGGACATACAGAGCCAACGTGGCATGGCTCGTATCGATCTCACCGGCGATATCCCGCAGCGCTAGCCCCATAGAACGAGCATGCCAGAACCGCTCGATCTTCCAGCGGGGACCCATCTCGAACCCCGGCCTCCCACGACCAACCACAACACCCTCCTCACGTCGAGTGTTGCGATCACCCCTAGAACCCGCGGCCGATTCCTGTCATAGATCCTGGCCATCGTCCGCGCCCCGGCGGCCGTCACTCCTCCTCGTACGCGGCCTTCTTCTCCTGCACCGCGCGCAGGCGGGCGAGGTCGAGCTTGCGGCCGCGCTGGAAGTCCACGACGCCGTTCTTCTCCTGGAACACGTCGGTCAGCTGCGTGTAGCAGTAGGCGAACATGAGCGGGTCCTCCAGCAGCACGTCCGTGAGGCCCTCGAAGCGCTCGTACAGCTCCTCCTCGCTCGAGATCCGCTGCCCGTAGCCCCACGACTGGGAGGCGTTGTTGCCGGCCTCGCGGGCGGCGCGGGCCGCCTCCTCGGCGTTCCACCAGATGCCGCCGTACTCGGAGACGAAGTAGGGCTGCCCCTCGTAGTCCAGGGAGAAGGAGCCGTCCGCGAAGGGCAGCTCGCCGTCGCCGAGCTCGCGGCGGTTGGCGAAGGGACGCCCCTCGGCGAGGCCGGACTGCTCCGCGCGGAAGCGCTCGGGGTCCTGCTCGTAGGAGTGGGAGTCGAAGACGTCGGCCCCGCGCACGCGGTGGGAGTAGCCCGAGGTGTCGAGCACCGGGCGGGTGGGGTCGGCGAGCTTGGTCGCGTCGTACATCGCCTGGGTGACGTCGTCCAGCTGGGTGATGCGGTCGTGGCGCACCTGATGGGTCTCGTTCAGCGGGCACCAGCCCACGATCGCGGGATGGTTGATGTCCCGGCGCACCGCCTCGACCCACTGGCCGATGAACGCGGCGGTGGGCTGCTGGTTGTCGCCCGTCGGCCCGCGCCCGGAGACGCCCCAGTCGCCGAACTCGCCCCAGACCAGGTAGCCGTGGACGTCTGCCCAGAAGAGCATGCGCTCCTCGAAGACCTTCTGGTGCAGCCGGGCGCCGTTGAAGCCGGCCTCGAGGGAGAGACGGACGTCGGCCACGATCGCCTCGTCCGACGGGGCGGTCATGAAGGTGTCCTCCCACCAGCCCTGGTCCAGGACCAGGCGCTGGAAGACCTTCTGGCCGTTGATGCGGAACTCGTGGTCGCGCAGCGAGGTGGAGCGCAGGCCGGTGTACGAGCGGACCGTGTCCAGGACGGCGCCGCCGTCGGCCACGAGGCGCAGCTCGAGGGAGTAGAGCTGCGGGTCGCCCGGGCCCCAGACGCGCACCTGGTCCTCGGGGACCGTGATCTCGAGGTGCGGGGCGAGGTCGAGGTCCGCGCGGACCTCGGCGCTCGCGACGGCGCCGCCGCCGACCTCGCCGAGCACGGCCTCCAGGCGCGTGCCGGGGGTGCTGCGCGAGAGCGGCACGTCGATCGCGAAGGAGCGGGAGGCGAGCGAGGGGACCACGCGGAGCGAGCGGATCGAGTCCTCGGGGACGCCCTCGAGCCAGACCGTCTGCCAGATGCCGGTGACCCGGTGGTAGGTCGCGTGGCTCGCCTCGTAGAACACCGACTGCTTGCCGCGCGCCTGCAGGTCGTGGCGGGAATCGCGGGCGCGCACGACGATCTCGACGCTGCCCCCGGCGGACACGGCGCCGGAGAGGTCCGCGTCGAAGGGCGTGAAACCGCCGCGGTGGCGGGCGACCTCGACCCCGTCGGCCCAGACGGTCGCATCGTGGTCGACGGCGCCGAAGTGCAGCACCGGCCGCAGCCCCTCCCAGCTCGCAGGGACCTCGATCGTGCGGCGGTACCAGACGGCCTCCATGAAGTCGCGGTCGCCGATGCCGGAGGCCGGCGACTCCGGCGGGAAGGGCACGAGGATCTCGGTGGCGAGCTCGCGCTCGAGCAGTCCGCGCTCGCGCCCGGTGTCACCGCGGTCGATCTCGAACTGCCAGGTGCCGTTGAGGTTCAGCCAGGCCTCGCGCTGCAGCTGCGGGCGCGGATGCTCGGGGCGCGGGACGTCGCCGGATCCGTCCGACGGCGGGGTGTCCAGCGCGGCGGCGAGCTCGTCGGCGCGGGCGAAGAGGTCGGTCAGGTGCGAGGGCAGCTCGGGCTCGGCGTGCTGGCCGCTCGCGGGGCTCTGCTCGGGTGCGGTCACGGTGGTCCTTCCATCGGCACTGATCGGCGGGCCGGACGGCGCCGGCACACCAAGTCAACACCGCCGCGCCACGGATTGCAACGTGGGAAACGCTGATGGTCAGCGGCGCGGCCCCGCAGAGCTCTCGCGCGCCACCAGGCGATAGGGGACGACGTGCTCCCGCCCGTCGGACTCCCCCGCTCCCGTGTCCGGCTCCGTTCCAACCCCCGCACCGCCCCCCGTGACGTCCTGCGCGCCCGCCCCCGGGCCGATCGCCGCGTCGAGGGTCGCGGCGATGAGGTCGTCGAGGTCCGGGGCGATCGAGCTCAGCGCGGGGTGGGCGTGCCGCGCACCGGGGGTGTCGTCCCAGCCCACCACCCCCACGTCCCCGGGGACGTCGAGCCCGACCTCGCGCAGGCCCGCGAGGGCGCCGATCGCGAGCTGGTCGTTGGCCGCGGAGATCGCGTCGAACGCGACGCCGCGCTCCACGAGGTCCAGCACCGCGCGGCGGCCCTCGGCCATGTCCCACGCGCCCACGTGGGCGATCCGCTCCGGCTCGCTCGCGATGCCGCTCGCCCGGCAGGCGGCGCGGAATCCCGCGAGGCGGTCGGTGCCCGCCGAGCGCTGCTCGGCCTCCCCGCCCAGGAAGACGGGGCGGCGGTAACCGCGCTCGACCAGGTGGCGGACCACATCGGCCGAGGCCTCGACATTGTCGACGGCGACATGGGTGACGCCCTCGGCGCTCAGCAGGTGCTCGCCGAGCAGCACGAGCGGCGGCCCGTCCCCGCGGTCCCGGATCTCGACGGGGTCCAGGGCCTCCGGGGAGATCACGACGGCGTCGACCGGGCGGCTGATGCGTCCGCGCACGTGGGCGCGCTCGACCTCGCCCCGGCCCAGCGACAGCTCCACGCTCACGGTGTACCCGCGCTCCTTGGCCGCGACGTGCAGCATCTGCGCGAGCTGGGCGAAGTAGGGGTTGGAGAGCTCGGGCAGCACGAGGGCGATGGTGTGCGTCGGACCGCCGCGCAGCTCCCTGCCGATCGTGTTCGGCACGTAGCCGAGCTCGCTGATGGCCCGCTCGACCCGCTCCCTGGTCTCGGGCCGGACGACGGGCCGGTCGTTGACGACGTTGGAGACCGTCTTCCACGAGACCCCGGCGGCCTTCGCCACGTCCTTGATGCTCACGCGCCTGGCCATCGCGCACCGCCTTCCTGCTGTTCCGGAGACCGTCCACCCCGGCCCCGGTGATCCGCCGAGGATACCGGCCGGGCGCGCCCTCCAGGTGCGTTGCTCACATCGGGACCCGCAGATCGGGACGGACGGCGGGGCCCGACGTAGGCTGATGGCTTCGTGTGCCGTCCCACCTGCCATGGCACCGCGCCTCGCCGCGCACTGCGCGACGACGGCGGCGCGCCGTCCGCGCGCAGCCCCGGGGAGACTCCGCGTCGGGCACGTCCCCGGGTCCTCCCCGTCGGACGCCGACCGGGTCTCCCCGTCGGACCAGCGGACCGCAGCGCGCAGGGCGGGACCGCGTCCTCTAGAACGGAAATCCGTGACCTCCACTGACTTCGCGCGCCTCGGCGTGCCCTCGCACCTCATCGACGCCCTCGCCCCGCAGGGCATCACCACCCCCACCCCGATCCAGTCCGCGACGCTCGGCGACTCCCTCGCCGGCCGGGACGTGCTGGGACGCGGCCGCACCGGCTCCGGCAAGACCTACGCCTTCGGCCTGCCGCTCGTCGCCCGTCTCGAGCAGGACGCGCGCAAGCGCCGCGCCCGCTTCCCGCGTGCCCTCGTGCTGGCCCCGACCCGCGAGCTCGCCGCCCAGATCGACCAGTCGCTGACGCCGCTGCTGCGCGCCGCGAACCTGCGCAGCACCGTCGTCTTCGGCGGCGTCGGCCAGAAGCCGCAGGTCGACGCGATCGCTCGCGGCGTCGACGTGCTCGTCGCCTGCCCCGGCCGTCTCCTGGACCTCATGGGCCAGGGCCACGTGGACCTCGGCGCCGTCGAGATCACCGTGCTCGACGAGGCCGACCACATGGCCGACATGGGCTTCCTGCCGATGGTCCGACGGATCCTCGCCAGGACCCCCGCGAAGGGCCAGCGCATGCTGTTCTCCGCGACCCTGGACCAGGGCGTCCAGAAGCTCGTCAAGGAGTTCCTGCACTCCCCCGTCACCCACTCGGCCGACCCGGAGACCAGCCCGGTCTCGACGATGGAGCACCACGTGCTCGAGGTCGGAGCGGATGCGAAGTTCGACGTCCTGCGCGACCTGGCCGCGGCGCCCGGACGCACCATCCTCTTCACCCGCACCAAGCACGGTGCGAAGAAGCTCGCCCAGAAGCTGAGCCGCTCGGGCGTGGCCGCCGTCGAGCTGCACGGCAACCTCTCCCAGGGCGCCCGAACCCGCAACCTCGAGGCCTTCGGCTCGGGATCCGCGAGCACGCTGGTCTCCACCGACATCGCCGCCCGCGGCATCCACGTGGACGACGTCGCCCTCGTCGTGCACGCCGACCCGCCGGTCGAGCACAAGGCGTACCTGCACCGCTCGGGCCGCACCGCGCGCGCCGGCGGCTCCGGCACCGTGATCACGGTGCGCACGCCCGACCAGAAGAAGGACGTGCACGACCTCATGCGCAAGGCCCGCATCACGCCGGCCCAGCACGAGGGCGTGATCGTCACGAGCCCCGTGCTGAGCGAGCTCGCCCCCGGCGAGCGCGTCTTCACCGAGCCCGCGCCGGCCCCGACGCAGCAGCCCCAGCAGGGCGACGGTCGCGGTCAGGGCGGTGGTCGCGGGGGCGGTCGTGGTCAGGGCGGCGGTCGCGGCCAGGGCGGTCGCGGCAGCGGCGGCGGACGCTCCTCCGGGGGCCGCGGTCGCGGCGGCCAGGGCGGTCGCGGACAGGGCTCCCAGGAGGGCCGCTCCGGCGAGGGCTCCCGCTCCGGTCAGGACGGCCGCTCGGGCCAGGGGTCGCGTTCGGGGCAGGGCTCACGCGGTCGCGGCCGCGGCGGCCGCTCGGGCTCCGGCTCGGTGACCTCCTACTCGACCTCGAGCTCGGGCGAGGGCTCGTCGCGCCGCTCCGGCGGACGCGCGGCCTTCTCCTCGGGCCGCCGCGGCTGACACCGGATGCGCCCGGGCCTTCGCGGCACCGGGCGCCCCGGAGCGCACCATGGCTCGCAGCATCGCGGAGATCCTCGCCGAGGCCCGGCGCGACACGGCGCGCGTGGCGCCGGCGGACCTGCCCGGGCGCCTGCGCGCCGGGGCCTGGGTGATCGACGTGCGCACGCCCTGGACGCGGGACGCCGAGGGTCACATCCCCGGAGGGATCGTCGTCGAGCACACCGTCATGCTCTGGCGGCTCGATCCCCTCAGCCCGAGCCGCATGGCCGACGGGCCCACCTATGACGACGACGTCATCGTCGTGTGCAACGAGGGCTTCTCCTCCTCGCTCGCCGCTCGCGACCTGCGAGAGCTCGGCTTCTCCCGGGCGACGGACCTCGAGGGCGGCTTCCGCGCGTGGGCCGAGCAGGGCCTGCCCGTCGAGCCCGAGCCCACGCGCTACGTGACCTGAGCCCCGCACTTCCGCGTAGGGTGCGACGGAAGCACACGCGCACGACGAGCGAGGGGCGTTCATGAGCCAGTCACCCTGGGACCGACCGGACCCGCACCGAGGGCCCCATCCCGTGATCCCGGGCGAGGTCGTGCACCATCACGCCCCGGACGCGGCGCAGCGGAGCTTCGACCCGTACGCGGCAGGCGGACAGCACGCGCCCGACGCACAGCACGCCCACGGCGCACCGCGCACCGGCGCGGCCCCTTCCGCGGGCGCCCCGTACTCCTCCCCCGGCGGACCGCCGCCCGGATCCGCCCTCCAGCCCTACGGCGCGCCGACGGGGAACCCCGGTGCCGGTGCGGGCCCGATGCCCGGCGTGATGCCCGTGCCGGTGGCCGTGATGCCGCTGAAGAGCGTCGGCGTGGCCTTCGTCCTCACCTTCTTCTTCGGCGTCTTCGGGGTGTTCTACTCGAGCGTGACAGGGGCGCTCGTCCTGATCGGCATCACCGTGGGCCTGCTGGTGCTCTCGACGATCGTGTTCGGCATCCTCTCCGTGCTGACGATGGGGATCGGGACCGTGCTGTTCGGACTGGTCCCGCTGATCGGCGTGGGCGCGTGGATCGCGAGCATCATCTGGGGCTGCACGGCCGCTTCGAACCACAACCAGCGGGTGCAGGCGCAGTACGCGCAGATGGCGGCACGCCACCAGCATCCGACCTGGTGACCGCTGCACCGAAACGGTCCTGACCTCGCTATTCCCCGGGGCGACGCTCAAGTGCTCACAGGGCACAGCACCCCTCGCCAAGCGCGGCGTAGCCTCGGCTCCATGAGCACTCCCGCCCCTGAGACCAGCGGCTCGTCCGCATCCTCCGCGCCGCGCACCCCGCACGTCCCGCTGTCGATCCTCGACCTCGTCCCGATCTCCGAGGGGATGGACGCCCGCGAGGCCATCGGCCACGCGATGAGCTCCGCGCAGCTCGCCGACCGCCTGGGCTTCCGCCGCTACTGGTTCGCCGAGCACCACAACACGATCTCGCTCGCCTCGAACGCGACCAGCCTGCTCATCGGCCAGGCGGCGCAGCTCACCGAGCGGATCCGCGTGGGCTCGGGCGGGATCATGCTCCCGAACCACTCCCCACTCTCGGTCATCGAGCAGTTCGGCACCCTGGTGCAGATGCACGGCGACCGCATCGACCTGGGGCTGGGGCGCGCGCCCGGCACCGATCCGCTCACCGCGCAGCTGCTCGCGCGCACGTCGGCCGAGCCGGAGGCGTTCATCGCGGCGGTCGAGCAGATGCGCGACTGGTCTCGCGCCGAGCAGCCGACGGGCCTGCGGATCGCCGCCCCGGTCGCCGAGGGCACCGAGGTCGCCATGTGGATCCTCGGCTCGACGTCGAACGGCGCGCAGCTCGCCGGTCGCCTCGGCATGCCCTTCTCCGTCGCCTCGCACTTCTCGCCCTTCGGATTCGAGCAGGCGCTGGACGCCTACCGCCGGACCTTCGACGCGGACGCCGAGTCCGCCCAGATCGACGCCCCGCACACCATGGTCGGCGTGAACGTCCTGGTCGCACCCACGGACGAGGAGGCCCAGCACCTGTTCACCTCGGCGCAGCAGGGATTCCTCGGCATCCTGCGCGGCGAGCGCACGAAGGTGAAGCCGGCCCGGGATCTCGAGGGCCTCGCCGACCCGGCGCTGCTCGCGAAGGTCGACCAGACGCTCTCCGTGCGCGCCGTGGGCTCTCCCGAGACCGTCGTCGCGCAGCTCGAGTCCATCGTCCGCGCGACCGGGGCCGACGAGCTCATCGTCACCGGGCAGGTCTTCGATCCCACCCATCGCGAGCGCTCGCACGAGCTGCTCGCGCAGGCATGGGGGCTCTGAGGCGGGCCCTGGCCACGCTGCACTGAGCGGTGGAGGCGCTGAGGCGCTGAGGCGCTGAGGCGCTGAGGCGCTGAGGCGCTGAGGCATGGTGACACCGGAACACGCCCTCCACCGCACGCTCCTTCATGGGGTTCACAGGAACTGCGCGGCGCCAGGCCGATGTCGGCTCGTCGCTGCGCCCCCTTGTGCGCGAGCGTTACGAGTTGCGGTGGGTTCTGGACGGACGTGCGAAGCGTCGAAAAACCACCGCAACTCGTAACGCTCCAGCAGACACACCGGCGTCGAGCCACGGCACGGCCCGAGATGCGAGACCCCGGCCATCCGCGTCACCCGTGTCACCCGCGTCACCGCATTCACGTCCGAGAGACCCGCCCGGGGTCAGGCCGTGCCGCCTTCTCTCTCCGGTTGCCATCCGAGGTCCTCTGCGGCCCCGGGAGCTCCGAGAATCCTGCGCCGGGGGTGCGACCGGGTGTGCGACTCGGCCTGCTCCATCCGTGCCCGGTGGGCGCGCCGCTGGTCCAACACGGCATTGCGCACGGCGAACTGCACCTGAACGGGGTCGTGGACGAGCACCTGCTCGGGAATGCGCACTTCCAGCCATCCGGGCAGCCCCGGGGCGTGGGCGATGCGCACGGGCAGCAGGCGCGGCACGAAAGGCAGCGTGCAGCGAGCGCAGTCCCCACAGCGCGGCGCGCACACGGGCTCTTCGCGGAACACCGCGTAGACCCGGTCCGCCCACCAGATCGCATGCGCACGTCGCAGCAGCGTCACCGCGACGTAGTGAGGAGACGACGGGTCAGGATCCCCGCCCGTCAGCGGCATGTTCAACCGCACCCGTCCCCACGCGGGGCCCGAGCGCATCAGGCGGGAATGCAGCACGCTCGGCCTGTCGGTGCCGGAGCTCATCAAGGCGGTGGCGGCCTTCGGGGCGCCGTGCACACCGCTGCCGGAAGCCCAGATCAGAGCGCCGTCGGGCACCAGCGGGTCGGTCGGTTCCATGAACCTGTCCCGGGTGATCCGCGCACGCAGCCGATCGGTCACGACGACCAGCGAGACGTCGTCGAGGACCGAGGCGAGATCCGTCCACGTGCGCACCAATGTCGCGACGCGCACCCCGTCGACCGTCTCGATCTGCCACGGCTGAAGAGGCACCCGGCTCCACTGCACGACATCGTCGGACGCGCGATGCGCAGCGTTCGGAGTGCCGAGGTGCACCGTGGGGATCCCCCAGCGCGCGTCCATCGGCTCGCGCCCGGTCATGTCGGGGTCGCCCGGACAGGGAAGACCCCAGGCCCGGGCCGCGGTCAGACCAACCAGCGCAGCCTCGGGGTGCAGGCGCAGCATCGCATCGGCGACGTCCCAGCGCGTGACCCTGCCGGCGAGGAGCGCGTCGGTGCACGCGTAGAGGCCCTGCCGGAGCCGGGTGACGTCCCTGCGGCGGAGGCGCTGCGGATCCACGCCTGCGACGCGGGCGTCATGCGTCGTGAACACGGGTCGGGGCAGCGCGTCCGGGAGATCTGCCGGGGCATGGGGCATGTCGTGAAGGACCCGGCGCGACACGGGAAGTGACCGCGGAGAAGAGATGCGCCTGCGCGGAGGGCGGGTCCACGGGGAGCACCGTCCGACAGGGAGTCCCCGGCCGAGGGTGCCGCCCGGGACGAACGCTCGTGTGACCTGCACCCCACTCGCGGAGCGACCACGCCTCTGCGTGTCTCCTTATGTGAATCATCAGTTGCGCTAATACTCGTCGACCTCCACGATGGGACGGTCCTGCCGCCGACCCCGTGGAGCCCGCGTGACCACCTCGATCTCTGCCTCGACCTCCGCTGACACGTCGGCCGTCCCGGCGTCTGCGCCCTCGGCCGACGCATCCTCCCTCTCGCCGCATCTGCGCGCCCTCGCCGAGCGCCTGCAGGGCCTCCTCGGTGAGGACGTCGTGCTCACCGATCCCGACCCGGTCTACGCGGGTGACCACGCGGTCCCCTCCGCCGCTGGCACGAGCTTCCTGCTGACCCTCCCCCGCGACGTCGAGGGAGTGCAGACGGTCCTCCGCCTCGCCCACGAGACCGGCACGACCGTCGTCCCGCGCGGCGCCGGCTCGGGGCTGTCCGGGGGCGCCACCCCGGTCGACGGCTCGATCGTGCTGGGCCTCGAGCGGCTCACGCGCATCCGCGAGATCGACGTGCTCGACGAGGTCGCCGTGGTGGAGGCGGGCGTGATCACCGCGGACCTCTCCGAGGCGCTCGCGCCGCACGGCTTCTTCTACGCACCGGACCCGGCGAGCGCGCGGCTCTCCAGCATCGGCGGGAACATCGCGACCAACGCGGGCGGGCTGCACTGCGCGAAGTACGGCGTGACTCGGGAATCCGTGCTCGGCCTCGAGGTGGTCCTGGCCGACGGCACGCTGCTGCGCACCGGCCACCGCTCGATCAAGGGCGTCACCGGGCTCGACCTCACGCAGCTGCTCATCGGCTCCGAGGGCACGCTCGCGATCGTCGTCGCGGCGACCGTGCGGATCCGCCCGCTGCCCGTCGCCCGACGCACCGTGCTCGCCCGCTTCCCCACCGTCGCGGGCGCCGCGGCGGGGGTGAACGCGATCTCGCGCAGCCCCGTGCGGCCGGCGGCCTGCGAGCTGATGGATGCGCGCTCCCTCGAGGACATCGACGAGAACACGGGAGCGGGCGTCGCCACGGGAGAGAGCGCGGTGCTGCTCGTCGAGCTCGACGGCTACGGCATCGCGGAGCAGGCGGACGACCTGATCGTCGCGCTCGGCGGCGAGGAGCCCGACCCGTCGGGAGTCGAGATCCGCGTCCTGGAGGACGAGGCGGAGGCCGAGCACTGGTGGGAGCTGCGCCGCTCGGGCCGCGGCTCCGGCTCCGGGCACTTCCGCCTCGGCGAGGACGTCGCGATCCCGAAGTCGCGCCTCGCCGACGCCTTCGCGGTGATCGAGCGGATCGGCCGCGAGCACGGCATCCGCACCTCGGCGGTCGCCCACGCGGGCGACGGCAACCTCCACCCGTCGCTCTCGCTCCCCCGCCCCGAGGACAACCCGGACCCCTCGGCGCCGCTGCCGCCCGTGCTCCACGACGCGGCCGACGACCTGGTCCGCGAGGCCCTGGCCCTCGGCGGCACCATCAGCGGCGAGCACGGCATCGGCACCGCGAAGCACTCCTGGCTCGACCTCGAGCTCTCCGACGCGTCCCGCGCGCTCCAGCGCCGCCTCAAGGACGCGTTCGACCCCCAGCACCTGCTCAATCCCGGGAAGGCCCTCTGACCCCGATGAACACTGCGACCACCGCGAACACTGCGAATACGGCGAGCACGGCGACCGGCGCCGATCCCGCTCCGGCGCTCTCCCCCGCCGAGCTGCTCTCCGACCTGGGGTCGCGCGGGGACCGCGCGCGGGGCTTCGGGAAGGCCTCCTCGCTGCCCGCCGACTCGATCCCGCTGCTCGGCGGCGCCCCGAGCGAGGACCTGCTGCCGCTCGCGCAGATCCGCCACGCGGCCGAGGACCTCACCGCCGATCCGTCGGCCCTCGCCGCGGCGCTCCAGTATTCCCAGAGCCCGGGCCTGGCGGGCCTGCGCGACTGGATCAGCCGACGCGAGGACGCGGAGTCCGCGCGGATCGTCGTCACGAACGGCGCCTTCCACGGGCTCTCGCTGCTGTTCGACGCCCTGCTCGACGAGGGCGACGCGGTGATCGTCGAGGATCCCACCTACCCCCTGATCTTCCGCGACCTGCAGCACAAGCGGCCCCGGCTCGTCCCGCTGCGTCTCACGGAGAGCGGCTTCGACATCGACGCGCTCGAGGCGCGCCTGGTCGCGGGCGAGCGCCCGAAGCTGCTGTACACGGTGCCCGATCACCACAACCCCACCGGGTACGTCACCACCCCGGCTGAGCGCGCACGCCTCGTCGAGCTCGCCGAGCGCTTCGGCTTCGTGATCGTCTCCGACAACGCGTACCACTCGCTGGGCTTCGACGGCCCCTCGCTGCCGGACTACCCGCTGGGCTCGGACCGCGTGGTCCACGTGCGCACCTTCTCCAAGGTGCTCGGGCCCGGCCTGCGGCTGGGCTGGCTCGCACTGCCGCCGTGGCTCGCCGGCCCCGTGACGCGGCTGCGCGCGAACCAGGACCAGCACTCCTCGGTGCTCGTGCAGGCGATCGTCGAGAGGGTCCTCGGGGCCGGATCCGCCGCGCACCCCGCTCCCGGCGACGGTCCGCTCGCCCCGCGCGGCTTCGACGCGATCGCCGCCCGCGCCCGCACCGCCTACGCCGAGCGCTTCGACCTCGTGACCTCGATCCTGGACGAGCAGGTGCCCGGCGGCATCGAGGTCGTCCACCGCACGGGCGGCATCTTCGCCTGGGTGCGGGTGCGCGACGAGCGCATCGATCTCGCCGCCGCCCAGCGCGTGGCCCGCGAGCGGACCGGGACGGACGCCGTGCTGGGCCGGTACTTCTTCTGGGAGGGCTCCGGCGCGGGCCCGGCCGACGACCGCGGCGCGCTGCGCGTGGGCATCAGCCATCTTCCCCCCGAGCGCCTGCGCGAGGGAGCCGCGCGTCTCGCCGCCGCCCTGTCCGACCCGGAGGCCCGAGGGTGACCCGGCCCGTCGGCCCCGCCCCCGTCGGCCCCGATGTCACCCGCCGGCGCCTGCTGCGCGGGATCGGCGCGGGCGCGCTGGGCCTCGCCGCCCTGCCGCTCGCGGGCTGCGCGCTCGAGGCCGCCCACGCGGCGGGCGACTCCGAGACGCCCGAGGACGAGCTGACCTTCCTCATCTCGAACCTCGACGGCGGCTGGGTGCCCTCCAAGAGCGCGATCTCGAGCTACGAGGCGAACGTCTGGCAGCAGCTCACCGACAAGCTCGTCCACACGGACGAGACGGGGACCATCACCCCCTGGATCGCCGAGAGCTGGGACGTCGCGAGCGACTCGACCGAGTTCACGCTGCACCTGAAGGACGGCGTCACCTTCTCCGACGGCACGGCCCTGGACGCCGACGCGGTGGTTGCGAACCTCGACGTCTGGGCGAAGGGCCGGCCCGACGCGGGGATCGCGAAGGTGGGCCTGTTCCCCGGCTCGACCTACGACGGGGCCGAGGCGCTCGACGAGCGCACCGTGCACGTGCGCTTCACCGCCCCGTCCCTCTCCTTCCTACCGACCCTCGGCTACCACGGCTGCCTGCTGCTGAGCCCCGAGTCCGTCGCCCGCTCGCTCGGCGAGCAGTCGGACCTCGCCCACCAGATCGGCAGCGGCCCCTTCGTGCTGGACTCCTGGGCCGCGAGCGACCACGTCACCCTGGTGCGCCGCGAGGACTACGACTGGGCGCCGCCCGTGCTCGGCCGCGGCGGCGCCGCCGCCCTGCGGAAGCTCACCTTCAAGGTGCTCCCGGACGACACCCTGCGCGCATCCGCCGCCCGCGCCCACCAGAGCGACGTGTCCTACAACGTGAACCCGCAGGTCCTGGACTCCTTCACGGAGGCCGGCTTCACGATCGAGGTGCCGCGCTATCTCGGCTTCACCCACGGCTTCCGGGTGCGCACGAACGTGGCGCCCTTCGACGACGTGCGCGTGCGCCGCGCGATCTCCCGCGGCATCGACCGCGACGAGATCCTGCGCACCGTGTTCACGAAGGACTGGGAGAGCGCGACGAGCTGGCTGCAGTCGAGCGTCCCCGAGGCGGAGGACCATTCGGATCTCTTTCCCTTCGATCCGGACTCGGCCGCGCAGCTGCTCGACGACGCCGGATGGACGGGGCGCTCCGACGACGGCTACCGCACGAAGGACGGCACGGAGCTCGCGTTCACCCTCTACCCCACCCCGTACCTCACGGGCTCCGTGCCCGAGGCCGAGCTGATCTCCCAGCAGCTGGGGCGTCTGGGCATCCGCGTCGCGACCCAGAAGATCGACGTCGCGGGCTACTCCGGGAAGGTCGAGGACAATCCCGACCAGGGCCTCGCCGAGGTCACCCGCAGCTTCGTGGACGCGGGCACCGTGGCGGGCGTGATCACGGCCGACGGCGAGGACTGGTTCGCCCTCGAGGACTCCGACGAGCGCCTCGTGGATCTCGCCGGCCAGGTGGCCGGCACCGCCGACCGCACGGAGCGCGCCGGCGTGATCGACGAGCTCTCGCAGCACGTCCTCGAGCAGGCCTACTTCATCCCGCTCGAGCAGAACGTCCAGCGCATCTACGTGCAGACCCCCGAGCTCTCCGGCATCACCGTCAACGCCGTCGCCATCCCCTCGTACCACGCGGCGACGAAGACGGGATCGGGCGGCAAGGCGTCCGACGGCGAGGGGGCGGACGCATGATCGCCCTGAAGCGCATCGCCCAGGCCGTCCTCGTCATCGCCCTGGCCTATGTGCTCGTGTTCCTGGTGCTCGCGGCGATCCCCGGCGACCCGGTGAGCGCGCAGCTGGAGAATCCGCAGGCCGGCTACTCCGAGGCTGAGAAGGCGCAGATCCGCTCGTTCTACGGGCTCGACAAGCCCGTGCTCGTGCAGCTGCTCCTCTCGATCGGCAACGCCCTGCGCGGCGACCTCGGGATCTCACTGGCGACCTCGGCGCCGGTGTCGACGACGATCGCGGAGGCGATCCCCTCGACACTCACCCTCGCCGCGACCGCCATGGTGTTCGCGCTGCTGATCGCCCTGGTCCTGGGCTTCGCCTCGCAGAGCCTCGGCGAGAGCCGCCTGGGCGGCCTCGTGCGCTCGCTGCCCACGGTGTTCCTGTCCACCCCGAACTTCCTCATCGGCCTGGTGCTGATCCAGGTGTTCGCTGTGCAGCTCGGGGCCTTCTCCATCATCGATCCCGAGACCGCCGGATCCACGACCTTCGCGGCCCTGACCCTCGCGATCCCCGTGTCCGCGCAGATCGCGCAGGTCTTCATCACCGCCCTGGACACCACTTCCGCGCTCGACCACACGGAGGTCGCGATCTCCCGCGGGCTCGCCCCGGTGCGGGTCTTCGCCCGCCATCTGCTGCGGCCCTCCCTGCTGCCCACGGTCACCGTGTGCGGGCTCGTGGTCGGCGAGCTGCTGGGCGGCTCGCTCATCACCGAGACGATCTTCGGGCGCGCCGGCATCGGCACCGTCGTCCAGAAGGCCGTGACCAGCCAGGACGTGCCCGTGCTGCAGGCCGCCGTGGTGCTCTCCGCGGCCGTGTTCGTGGGCGTGAACCTCGTCATCGACCTCGTGCTGCCGCTGCTCGACCCGCGGCTGCGCGCACCCCGGGAGGCGTCATGACCGCAGCGGCCCTCACCACCGGCGACCCCTCGGGCTCGCCCGAGCACGCTCCCGCGGGTGCTCCCGCGCAGGCAGGATCCCGGATCCGCAGCCTCCGTCGCCTGCCCCCGACCGTGTGGCTGTCCCTCGCGGTGCTCCTCCTCGTGCTCGCGTTCTCGCTCGCACCGGGTCTGTTCACGAGCGCGGACCCGGCCGTCGGCGTGCCCGACCGAAAGTTCACGCCGCCCGGGTGGCAGTACCTGCTGGGCACCGACCACCTGGGCCGCGACCTGCTCTCGCGCATCATCCACGGCTCGGCCTCCTCGATGACCAGCGCCCTGATCGCGGTCGCGATCGGCGTGCTCGTGGGAGGGGCGATCGGCCTCGTCGCCGGGTACGCGGGAGGTTGGGCCGACGCGGTCCTGGGGCGCCTGGTCGACGTGCTGCTGGCGATCCCGAGCTTCCTGCTCGCCGTCATCGTGGTCACGGCGCTCGGGTACGACACCCGCAACGCCGCGATCGCGACCGGCGTCTCCGCGGTGGCGGTGTTCGCCCGGCTCATGCGCGCGGAGGTCCTGCGCGTGCGCACGAGCGTGTTCATCGAGGCCGCCCGCCTGAACGGCGGCTCCGGCGCGTACATCCTGATCCGCCACGTGCTGCCGAACGCCGTGCGCCCCGTGCTGTCCCTCGCCGTCCTCCAGTTCGGCCTCGCGATCCTCACCATCGCGGGCCTCGCGTTCCTGGGCTACGGCGATCCGCCGCCGGCCTCCGACTGGGGCCTGCTGGTGGCCGACGGTCGCGAGCACCTCCTGCACGCGCCCTGGCTGGTGATCGCGCCCGGTCTCGTGATCGCGATCGTCGTGCTCTCCGTGAGCCGCCTCAGCCGCTTCATCGACACCGAGAGGAACCGATGACCTCCACCGACACGGACACCGGCACCGACACCCGCCCCGACGCAGGGGCCGCCACCGAGGGAGACACCGAGGGCGGCGCCGCTCCCCTGCTGACCGTCGAGCACCTGCGCGTGGCCTACGGCGAGCGCGCCGCGGCCCGCGAGGTCGTCCGCGACGTGTCCTTCTCCGTCCCGGCGGGCTCGACCCTCGCCCTCATCGGCGAGTCCGGCTCGGGCAAGTCGACGATCGCCCGCGCCGTGCTGCGCCTGCTCGAGCGCCGCGGTGCCCGCGTCGAGGGCAGCGTCCGCCTGCGCGGACGGGAGATCTCCCGTCTTCCGGAGCGCGCCCTGCGTCCCCTGCGCGGACGCGTGCTGGGCTTCGTCCCGCAGGATCCGGGCAGCGCCCTGAACCCCGTGCGCACCATCGGCTCCCAGGCCCTCGAGGCCGCGGCGCTCGTGCCGGACGCCCGCAGCCGGGCCGCACGCGAGGCTCTCGTGCGCGAGGGGCTCGAGCGAGCGGGCCTCACGGACCCCGAGCGGATCGCCGCCTCCTACCCGCACCAGCTCTCCGGCGGGCAGCTGCAGCGCGTGCTCATCGCCCTGGCGATCATCCCGGGCCCCGCCCTGCTCGTGGCCGACGAGCCCACGAGCGCCCTCGACGTCACCGTCCAGAAGCAGATCCTGGACCTGCTGGCATCCCTCCAGGACGAGCTCGGCATCGGCCTCCTGCTGATCACCCACGACCTCGCCCTCGCGGCCGAGCGCTCCCAGCAGGTCGTCGTCCTCTCGGGCGGCACCATCCAGGAGGCCGGCCCCACCGCCGAGGTCTTCGCCCGTCCCCGCTCGGAGTACACCCGGCGCCTGCAGGCCGACGTCCCGGGCCTGCACCCCGATCGCTTCGCCGCCCTGCGCGCCGAGCGGGAGCTCGAGGAGAAGGGCGCGGCCTCGCCCGCCCCCTCCACTGCTGACGACTCCTCGCCCGCCGCCGCGCCGCGCGTGGCCGCCCGCGGCATCTCCCGCACCTTCCGCGGCACCGCCGGCCACGAGATCAGGGCGCTGGACCAGGTGTCCTTCTCGATCCCACGCGGCACCACGCACGCCCTCGTCGGCGAGTCCGGCTCCGGGAAGACCACGGCGGCCCGCGCCCTGCTGGGGCTCGAGCGCCTGGACGCCGGGACCCTCGCGGTCGACGGCCGGGCGGTGGACCCGTCGGACCCCCGCGCCCTGCGCGCGCTGCGGCGCGACCTGCAGCTCGTCCACCAGAACCCCCTCACGTCGCTCGACCCGCGCTTCACCGTCGGCCGGATCGTCCGCGAACCTGTCGACCTGTACCGCGTGGGCGATGCCGCCGAACGCGCGGAGCGCGTGCGCTGGGCGCTCGCCGCGGTGCGTCTCGACGAGGATCTCCTGGGCAGGCGGCCGACGGCCCTCTCGGGCGGGCAGCGCCAGCGCGTCGCGATCGCCCGCGCCCTGGTGCTGCGCCCCGAGGTCCTCGTCCTCGACGAGCCGACGAGCGCCCTGGACGTCACGGTGCAGGCCGGGATCCTCGAGGTCCTCGTGCGCCTGCAGAAGGACCTGGGCCTGACCTACCTGTTCATCTCCCACGACCTGGGAGTGGTGCGGCAGGTCGCCGACACCCTCACCGTGCTGCGTCGCGGCGAGGTCGTCGAGGAGGGCGAGGCCGCGCACGTCTTCGCCGCTCCGCAGCACGAGTATACGCAGCGCCTGCTCGCCTCGATCCCCGTGCACGGCGCGGGCACGGGGACGAGGGGAAGCACGGCGACGAGCACGGGCGTGGCGCCCGGCGACGAGATCCTGGAGGCCACCGCATGACCGACACCCGCACCACCCCCGCCCCGGCCATCACCTGGGAGGAGGTCTCCTGGGAGGATCCTCGCGCGGCCGCGCTGCGCGAGGCGATGGACGCCGAGGTCGGCCCGCGCTACGTGCCGATCCGCGGCGCCTCGACCCCTCCGGGGCGGCCGACGGGCGACGACGTGGAGACGGTCGTGCTCGCACTCGTCGACGGCGAGGCCGCGGCCACCGGCTCGCTGCGCCGCCTCCCCGAGCGGCTCGAGGTCAAGCGGCTGTTCGTCGGCCCCGCGTTCCGCCGCCTGGGCCTGGCGCGGGCGATCCTCGCCCATCTGGAGAACGCCGCCCGCGCGCGCGGCGCCCACGAGCTGTTCCTGCAGACCGGCAACCGCCAGCCCGACGCGATCGCGCTGTACGAGCGCGAGGGCTGGGAGCACGTGGAGGTGTTCGCGCCCTACGACCCGACGGATGGGATCAGCGTCTGCTTCCGCAAGGACCTGGCCCCGCCGGCCGAGGGCTGAGCGGCCAGCCCCGGTACGCCCGCTGCGGCCATCGGGCCGGTTCTTCACGTCGGGCCCGTTTCGCACGCCGGGCCGGCTCCTCAGCCCAGCAGTTCGGCGACCCGGGCGTCGGACTCCGCGAGCGCTGCACGGTCGAAGGTCGCCCCGGAGGCGAGGATCTCGTCGGCACCGGTGGTCTCGACGAGGCGCTCCAGGCGGGGCCGCAGGGTCGACGCACTGCCCGCCCACGAGGCATCGAGTCCGCTCTCGACCCGGTCGCGCTCGCGCGATCCGAGCTCGCGGTCGCGGAGGCTCGCGGGGCTCTCGAGCGGTGGGAAGGCGCCGGTCTCGCGGGAGCGGACCATCGCCCGGACCTCGGGCAGGGCGAGCTCGCGGGCCTCGGCGTCGGTGCCTGCGACCAGCAGGTCCATCGACAGCATGACGTGCGGGACGGTGCCCGCGTGCGGGTGGAACTCCCGGCGGTAGGCGGCGATCCTCTCCCCCACGTCCTCGGCGAGAAGCACGGGCCCGCCGATCACCACGGGCAGCCCCAGGCGGGCCGCGATGCGCAGTCCGGCACCGGTGGCGAGCAGGTGGATCGGCGGCGGGGCCCCTCCCGCCGGCCGGGCGGTGATCGGGGCCTCGCCCTCGAGGTGTTCGCGCACGCGGGCGACCTCCTCGGCGAACTCGTCGGTGGTGATCCCGGTGCGGCCGAGCGCCTCGCGCACGGGCGCCGTGAAGCCGAGCGAGCGGCCGATGCCGAGGTCCACGCGACCGGGTGCGAGCGCCTCGAGCATGAGGAACTGCTCTGCCACGACGAGCGGACGGTGGTTGGGGAGCATCACCCCGCCGGAGCCGAGCCGGATCCGCTGCGTGCGCTGCCCGATCGCCGCGAGCAGCACCGCCGGGGAGCCGCTCGCGATGCCCGGCACGCCATGGTGCTCGGCCACCCAGAAGCGGTGGTAGCCCAGGGGCTCCGCCGCGACGGCGCGCTCCACGCTGTCGCGCAGGGCAGCGGCCTCGGGGCGCCCTTCGCGCGTGCGGGAGCGGTCGAGCAGGGAGTACCTCACGCTCGTCCCAACGCGCAGGGCTCTCGAGAGCTTCCCGAACGGTGCGGGCCCGGGCGGGCCGGCGCGGACCTCCGTCCCCGGCACCGCTCGGAGGCCCGCTTGGGCAGCAGCATGAACCCGGATGAACCGGACGTCGGACCCGCCGTGCCCGCTGACCCCGTGCCTGCGATACTTCCTCTGTGAACCCGCTCGTCCTGCAATCCGATTTCGGTCTCGACGACGGCGCCGTCAGCGCGATGCAGGGCGTCGCCGTCGGCGTCGATCCTCAGCTGCGCATCCACGACCTGACCCACAACATCCCGCCCTACGACATCTGGGAGGGCTCGTACCGTCTCGCCCAGGTGGTCTCGTACTGGCCGGAGGGGACGGTGTTCGTCTCGGTCGTCGACCCCGGCGTCGGCTCGGACCGCCTGTCGGTGGTCGCGCGCACCGCCACGGGTCACCTCGTCGTCACGCCGGACAACGGCACCCTCACGCACCTCCACGCGATCTTCGGCGTCACCCACCTGCGCCAGATCGACGAGACCGTGAACCGTCGTGCCGGCTCCGAGGAGTCGTACACGTTCCACGGCAGGGACATCTACGCGTTCACAGGCGACCGTCTGGCCTCCGGGGCGATCGCCTTCGAGGACGTCGGCTCCGAGGTCCCGCTCGAGCACCTGGTCTCCCTCCCCCTGCTCGAGCCCGAGCTGCGCGAGGGCGCCGTCCACGGATCCATCGACGTGCTCGACGTGCGCTACGGGTCCCTGTGGACCTCGATCCCACGCACGCTGTTCGCGAGGCTCGGCGTCCGCCACGGCGAGCGGGTCCAGCTGCGCGTGCGGCACCAGGGGCGCGTGGTCCACTCCGCGCAGATGACCTTTGCCCCGAGCTTCGCCGCGGTCGAGCTCGGCGAATCGCTGATCTACGTGAACTCGCTGGACCGGATGGCGGTCGCGATCAATCGCGGCTCCTACGCCCGCGCCTTCGATCTGGGCACGGGATCGTCCTGGGAGGTCTCCCTCGAACCCGTCCACCCCGCCCCGTCCGAGCATCGGAGCCGTCCATGAGCACTCGTATCTCCCCCGTCACCCGCGTCGTCGCGATCGGCATCGGTGCGGCGCTGTTCTTCGTGCTCGGTCGCTTCCTCGCGATCCCCACGCCGATCCCGAACACCACGATCAACCTCCAGTACGCCGTGTTGGCCGTCTTCGCGGTGCTCTACGGGCCGCTCGTGGGCGTGCTCGCAGGTCTCATCGGCCACGTGCTCGTGGACGCGACGGGATACGGCATCTGGCCCACGTGGAAGACCGGCAGCGCCGTGTTCGCCCTGATCGTGGGCCTGGTGATGCTGCACAACCACGTGCGCGAGGGCGAGTTCCCGCGCCGCACCCTGGTGCGGTTCGTCCTGGCCGTCGTGATCGCGAACGCCGTCACCTGGGTGCTGTGGGCGCCGATCGGCGACGTGCTGATCATGGGCGAACCCGCCTCGAAGGTCTTCACGCAGGGAGCACTCGCCTTCGTCGTGAACTCGGCGACCGCTGCCGTCCTGGGCGGGATCATCCTCGGGATCTACGCCCGCTCGCGCACCCGGACCGGCTCCCTGACCCTCGACAGGTGAGAGTCGAGAACCCCGGGCCGGACGGCGCGGACGGCCCCGTCCGCCTTCGCGACTACTCCTTCCGCTACCGCGCCCAGTCCGAGCCCACACTGCACGGCATCGACCTCACCGTGCGCCGCGGGGAGAAGATCGCCGTCGTCGGCCCCTCGGGCTGCGGGAAGTCGACGCTGCTCGCGGCACTGAACGGCCTCGTCCCCCATGTGCACGCCGGAGAGGCGAGCGGCAGCATCGAGGTGTTCGGGGCCAATCCCGCCGCCGCACCGATCATCGAGACCTCGCGGCGCGTGGGCACGGTGCTGCAGGACTCCTCCGGTCAGTTCGTGGGCCTGACCGTCGCCGAGGACGTGGCCTTCAGCCTCGAGAACCAGCAGGTCCCGCACGCGCAGATGCCCGGACGCGTGGCCGAGGCCGCGCGGGCCGCAGGCATCGCCGACCACCTCGACGCCTCCCCGCAGCAGCTCTCCGGCGGGCAGAAGCAGCGGGTCGCGATCGCCGGCGTGCTCGTCGACGACGTCGAGATGCTCCTCTTCGACGAACCGCTCGCGATGCTCGACCCCGCGGCCGGCCGCGCAGCCGTCGAGCTCATCGACGACCTGCACCGCGAGCAGGGGCGCACGATCATCGTCGTCGAGCACCGGCTCGAGGATCTCCTGCACCGGCCTCTGGACCGGATCGTCCTCATGGACGAGGGCCGCATCGTCGCCGATCTCCCGCCCGGCGAGCTGCTCGCCTCACCGCTCCTGCGCGAGCACGGCATCCGCCCACCCCTGCACGTCGAGGCGCTGCGCCTCGCGGGCGCCCCGGTCACCGCCGGCCAGCATCCGGCGGACCTTCCCCGCATGGAGCTCTCGTCCGCGCAGAGGGAGGCCGTGCGCACCTGGGTCGAGAGCGCGACGCCCGGGCAGTCCCGGCACACCGCGACCGCTGCCCAGCCCACGTCCCATGACGCGCTCCCGGCCCTGAACCTCGAGCACGTCGGCGCGATCCTGCGCCGCCCCGGCGCCTCGGCCGACGTCCGCGCGCTGCGAGGCATCACGGCCCGTATCCACCGCGGCGAGATGCTCGGCGTGATCGGCTCCAACGGCGCCGGGAAGTCGACGCTCGCGCGCGTGATCAGCGGTTTCGAGAAGGCCACCGAAGGCGTCGTGCGGATCGGCGGGGCCGACGCCGCCTCCTGGCCGCTGGCCGAGCACGGCGCGCACGTGGGCTTCGTCCTCCAGGAGCCCGGCCAGATGCTCTCCCAGCCCCTGCTCGAGGAGGAGATCCGCCTCGGTCTGCGAGCACGCGGCCTCGACGCCGAGGAGATCGAGCGGCGCACGGCGCGTGCCCTCGAGGTGACGGACCTGCGGCCGATGCGCTCCTGGCCGATCTCGGCCCTCAGCCACGGGCAGAGGAAGCGTCTGAGCATCGCCTGCGTGCTCGCGCTCGAGCCGGAGATCCTGATCTTCGACGAGCCGACGGCCGGGCAGGACTTCGCGCACTACAGCGAGTTCATGGACTTCCTCGCGCGGATCCACGCGGAGGGCACCACGATCCTACTGATCACGCACGACATGCACCTCGCCCTCGAGTACACCGATCGGGTGCTCGTGATCTCCGCAGGCGAGCTCATCGCCGACACGGACCCCGCCGCCGTGCTCACCGACGAGGCCCTCGCCGAGCGCGCGGACCTCGTGGTCACGGGCCTGTTCACCCTCGCCCGGCGCTGCGGGATCACCGACCCGATCGCGCTGGTCCACCGCTTCGTCGCCGCCGACCGCGCTGAGCGGGCCCTCCGCGCTGACCCCGGGGAGGGTGCGCGATGACCGCTCCTCTCCTCGGGTACGTCGAGCGGCCCGGACTGCTGCACACCCTCACGGGCACATCGAAGCTCGTGCTCACGATCGCGATGGTGCTCGCGGCGATGATCAGCTTCGACGTGCGCTTCCTGGCGACGCTCGGGGTGCTGTCGATGTTCGGCTGGGCGCTCTCGAGGGTCCGGCTGCGCGATCTGGCGACGGTGCTGTGGATCATCCTCACCTTCATGGTGCTCAACAACCTGCTGATCTTCGTGTTCGCTCCGGGCTACGGCAGCGAGCTGCTGGGCGCCCGGCACGTGGTCGTCGAGGGGCCCGGGCGCTGGGACCTCACGCAGGAGCAACTGTTCTACCAGCTCGCCGTCACCCTCAAGTACTTCGCGATGCTGCCGGCGGTGCTGCTGTTCGTGGCGACCACGCGCCCGCCCGAGTTCGCCTCGTCCCTGCACCGCATCGGCGTCCCGTACAAGGTGGCCTTCGCCGTCTCCCTCGCCCTGCGCTTCATCCCGGACATCCAGCGCGACATGCGCACGATCTCCCAGGCGCAGCAGGCCCGTGGTCTCGACATCTCACGGAAGGTCGGGCTGGTCACGCGCGTGCGCAATGTGGTGTCGACGCTCATGCCCCTGCTGCTGGGCTCCCTGGACCGCATCGAGACGGTCTCCAGCGCCATGGAGCTGCGCGGCTTCGGCCGCGGGCGCCGCCGCACCTGGTACGACGTGAAGCCGATGCGCCTGAGGGACTGGAGCACGATCCTGGGCGCGGCCGCGGTGGTCGCCGCCTCGATCGTCATGGTCGTCGTCGACGGCGGCCGCTACTGGAACCCGTTCGGGGCCTGAGGGCTCCCGACGCCTGGTCAGGCCGAGACCCGCCGCATCACCGGGTCGGCGATGCGGCGGCTCGGGGCGCACAGCGTCTGCCCCAGCAGGGCGAACGCCTCGTCGCGATCCGTGAAGCGACCGTAGTCGTGGCGCACGAAGCCGGAGAGGTCGAAGTCGGGTTCGTCGCTCCGCCCGTCCCAGTCGATCGCGCAGCGTCCGGCGGCTTCGAAGAGCGTCTCCGAGCCGGTGTTCGTGAAGGCGGTGCCTCCACGGCAGCCGATCGGCCCGAACAGCTCCGCCGCGCTCGTCCAACGGGCGTCAGCCCAGCGGTCAGCGGTGGGAACCGCATGCTCCCCGGGCGATGCTCCGGGCCGCTGCGATGCGAGCTCCAGCTCGGGCCAGACCAGCAGCATGGCGTCGGGCAGCACCCACCGCGCGGGACCGAAGCGGTCGTACCAGAAGGAGGCGTCGATGAGCAGTGCCCGCACCCGGGTGCGCACGCCGATCGCTCGCGCGACGCTCTCGAGCACCGCGAGTCGCTGGCTGCACGATCCCGTGCCGCGCGCGAGGATCCGCGAGGCCGGCACGGTCTCGTCGAGTGCATAGACCGGGGAGATCTCGGTCGCGATGATCCGGTGGGCGGCCTGCAGGACCGACCTCGGATCGGTCGACGTCGCCGCGCCGTGGGCCCGGCCGACGAGGGCCGTCACCGCCGCGGAGCGATGGTCGAGGATGGCCGTCGGTGCAGTCGATCCGCCCGCCGCCGCTCGCGGCACGTCCTCATCGCTCAGCATCAGGCGGCGGCACCACGGCGTGAGCATGATCGTGGGACGTGCGCAGGTGAATGCGGTGCTCATGACCATGGCCCCTCGGACTCTCGGCGCGACGGCTCTCCCGACTCCGGACGCCACGATCCTCTCACTCCATCCAGGCGGCTGAGCCGATGTGGACCGGACATGCTTCCTCACCAGCACAGAAAGGTGCGCCGTCGTCGCGGAGCAGGGTCGAGATCTCCTGCTGCTACGGTCCACGACATGGGCTTCACGATGAGGCGCGCGGTGCCCGGCGATGAGGAGGCGATGCGGCGCGCGGTCTACGCAGCGTGGCGCTGGCGCGAACCGTGGGACGACGCCGCGTATCGGACCCACGCTGACGCCGGAGATCCCGACTCCTACGTGGATGGCTTCGGGACCCGCGCAGGCGACGCGGGAGTGGTCTCCGTCCCTGACTCCACCGACGAGGAGATGTGCGGGGCGGCATGGTTCAGACTCTTCACGCACCAGAGCGCACGGGCAGGATTCGTGAAGGACACGATTCCTGAACTGGTGCTGGCCGTCGACGAGCGCTTCCGGGGCGTCGGGATCGGTGGAAGACTCCTCGACCGGCTGCTGGAACTCGCGCATGACATGGGCTTCCTCGCACTCAGCCTCCACGTCGACGCCGAGAATTCGGTTGCGACTGCGCTCTACAGGTCTCGAGGCTTCGAGACAGTCCGCACCACGCCGAATGGGAGCGTGATGGTGCGTGCCCACGGGCCTCGCGGCTCGTTCTGACGAAAGGCGCGGCAGGCTCGTGCGCAGGAGCAGAAGGCACCCCGCGCACACAGCAGCGCGGCCGCGTGACCATGAAGGTCACGCCTG
>NZ_JBHTSV010000024.1:0-51754 GCF_042794925.1 Brachybacterium sp. NPDC056505 | reverse complement strand
CGGCCCCCATTTCCCCTGCCCCCCGCCCGGGGGGGGGCGGGGCCGCCCCCCCCCCCCCCCCCGTCCCCGGCTCCGACCGACCCCCTGAAAGGCTCTCCCTCCATGCACGTGCACATCGGCACAGACCACGCCGGCTTCGAGCTGAAGAACCGGCTCGTGGACTCCCTCACCGCGAAGGGCCACGAGGTCACCGACCACGGCGCCCACACCTTCGAGAAGCTCGACGACTACCCGCCGTTCTGCACCGCCGTCGGCGAGGCCGTCGTCGCCGAGCCCGGCAGCCTGGGCGTCGTCATCGGCGGCTCCGGCAACGGCGAGCAGATCGCCGCGAACAAGGTGCCCGGCGTGCGCGCCGCCCTGGTGTGGAACGAGGACACGGCGAAGCTCGCCCGCGAGCACAACGACGCCAACGTGATCTCCGTGGGGGCGCGCCAGCACACCGAGGAGGAGCTCGAGCATCTCATCGACCTGTTCCTCGCCGAGCCCTTCAGCGGCGACGAGCGCCACCAGCGGCGCATCGACCTCGTGGGCCTCTACGAGCAAACGGGCGGGTACGACTCGTCGGCCGACGAGGACTCCGCGGCCGGTTCCGGCTCCGCCGGCGCCTGATGCCCGAGGGCCACACGGTCCACCGGCTCGCCTCCGCGCTCACGGCGGGATTCGGCGGACGCCGCGTGCGCACCTCGAGCCCGCAGGGACGTTTCCCCGAGGCCGCGAGCATCGACGGCTGGGTGCTGGCCGGGGCCGAGGCCGCCGGGAAGCAGCTGCTCATCGCCTTCACCCCGGAGGAGTCCGTCGACGTCACCGACCCGGTGACCCGCTGGGTGCGCGTGCACCTGGGCCTCTACGGCTCGTGGACCTTCGCGGGCGAGGAGGGCTTCGCGCTCGCCCACGCGATCGGCGCGCCCCGGGTGCGGATCGGCGAGCGGGAGACCCGACAGGGCGGCGGCTCGGGAGCGGCCGACGGATACGACCTGCACGACGCCGCGACGGAGGACTGGCGCCGCCTGGTTCCGCGCCCCACCACGCGCCTGCGCATCGCCGGCCCCCACGGGCTCGCCGATCTCACCGGGCCGACCGCCTGCGAGATCCTCGACGCCGACGGCCGCGCCGCCGTGCTGGAGCGGCTGGGACCGGACCCGCTGCGCGAGGACGCGGACCCCGAGCGCTTCGTCGAGAGGGTGCGGCGCTCCCGCACGTCGATCGGCGTGCTGCTGATGAACCAGGAGGTCATCGCCGGGGTCGGCAACATCTATCGGGCGGAGGCGCTGTTCCGCGCCCGCCTGGACCCCTTCGTGCCCGGCAAGGACCTCACCGCGGGGATGGTGCGCGGGATCTGGGACGATCTGGTGCCGCTCATGCGGTACGGCGCGCGGACCGGCCGCATCGTCACCACCGAGCCCGAGCACCGCGCGATCGAGGCGGTCATCCAGGAGCGCACCCGCGCGACGGGGCAGAACGGGGATGACGACCCGAGCGTCGTGCCCCGCGAGCAGTCGTTCTACACGTACCACCGGCAGACGCTGCCGTGCCGTCTGTGCGGGGCCGCGATCCGGTCGACGGACCTCGCCGGACGCACGGTCTTCTGGTGCCCCCGCTGCCAGACCCGGCGCTCGCGCCGCGCGAGCTGGACCACGGAGCACCCCGCCGCCGCCTGGGCGGATCCGCAGGACGGAGAACTACGGTGATGGGCATGCCTGACCCCGAGACGGGCGGCGTGCTGCGCCGCGCCCACCTGCAGGAGATCGATCCGCGCACCGTCTATCTGCTCGCGAAGCTCCGCCAGGACGTCTTCACCCTCGAGCAGCACGCCGACGACGCCGACCTCGACGGCCGCGAGCTCGAGCCCTCCACGGTGCTGCTGTGGATCGAGGCGCCGGACGCGGAGCACGTCACCGGAGGGCTCGAGCGCCAGCCGGTCGCCCAGCTGCGGATCCTGCGCGACCCCGACGGCACCGTGCACATCGGCCGCGTGGCGGTGCGCGCGGATCGTCGGCGCGACGGATTCGGCCGGCGACTCGTGCGCGCGGCCCTCGACGTGGCCCGCGAGATCGCACCGGAGGCGGTCGTCGAGATCGGCGCCCAGGCGTACCTCGAGCGCTGGTACGGGAGCATGGGGTTCGAGACCACCGGCCCACTGTTCCTCGAGGCCGGCATCGAGCACGTGCCGATGCGCTACCTGCACCCGCGGGACTAGTCCGCGCGCAGTGGGAGGGGCGGATGTGTGCGCCCCAGCCTGGGTGCGCCCCATCCTGACCCGCGCGAAGATCGTGGAAGCAGGCCGTCGGGCCTGAGCGGTGTGCGCCGGACAGGGCCTGCGCTCAGCCGCGCGGCGACTTCTCCTCGATGAGCCGGCCCATCTCCTCCCGACCGAAGAAGGCGACCGAGTCACGACCGCTCGGGGTGCCCGCATCGGGATCCGCCCCGGCATCCAGGAGCGCGGACACCACGTCGTCGTACCCCTTGAACACGGCGCCCGCGAGCGGCGACTGCTGGCGGTCGTTGAGCTGATCGACGTCCGCACCGCGCGCGGCGAGCTCACGCACCAGGTCCGCGTGCCCGTGGTAGGCGGCGAGCATGAGCAGCGAGTTCCCCCGCGAGTCCCGCATGGCGACCGGCGCCCCCTGATCCAGCAGCGGCAGCAGGGCGTCGCCTCGGCCCTCACGGGCATCGTCGAGTATCCTCCGGGCCAGGGCGAGCACCTGTTCGTCCTGCTCCTCGGTGGTCAGCGGCGATGCGGGCTGCGCGGAGGCAGGCTGTGAGGTGTCGGGCTGCGGGGGCTCGGGCTGCTCGGCGTCGGAAGTCATGCGCACCAGGGTAGAGGCCCACCCGACGCGACCACCACACGGATCGTCATCCGCGGCCGAGGGCCCGCTGGGCGGGAGGCGAGCGGCGCGGGGGAGATCGCAGGCATCCGCCCGCGCGATCTCCGAGGTCTTCGGTGCAGGGGATGTTCGCGGACCTCTGCCCGCCGCGGACGGGCCCCGGGGCCGCGTCGACGTCGAAGAGGGTCCTTGGCCGTCCCGTCGGAGCCAGCCCCTCAGCCGCCGATCACCGTCCGCAGCAGCCAGGGCGCCGCGAGCAGGAGCACGGCGACGGCGAGCCCCACGAGGTCGCGCTTCGTGAACGGGCTGGGCAGCGCCCAGGTCCTGTGCTGCGCGGTCGCGAAACCACGGGCATCCATCGCGAGCGCCTGCTGCTCGGTGCCCCGCACCGCGCCGACCAGGAGGGCGAGGGTGCACGAGGCGAGCAGCCGCACGAGCGCCGCCGTCGACTGCAGCGGATGGCGAAGGTCGCGCCGCGCCCCGAGGCCGCGCAGGCGGCGGCTGGTCATGATCCGCTCCCAGACGTCGGCCGTAAGCCCGGCCCGCACGAGTCCCGCGACGCTCGCCGCGACCGGCCGACCGGGCAGACGCAGCCTCCCGCCGAGGGCGTCTCCCAGCCGGGTCGGGTCGAGGGAGGCGAAGATCAGCACGCCGGGAGCCACGAAGTAACCGATCCGCAGGGCCTCCTTGAGCCCCAGCAGCCAGGTGGTCCCGGACAGCACGGGCAGGGGAGAGGCGAGCACCGTGGACCAGCAGAGGCCGACCGCCGCGAGCACGATCGGGACCAGACGCAGCGCCGTGCTCCGGACCCCGCGCACGGCGAGCGGTGCGAGGACCACCACCAGCAGGCACGCGAGGAGCCCCAGCTGCCAGCGGTCGATCGCGAAGGAGCCGACGGCAGCCGCCGCGGCGATCACGATCGTGGTCAGCGGATTGAGCGCGTCAGCAGGCGCAGGACGGGGACGACGTGGCGGGCGAAGGGTGGTGTCGTATGCCGGTGCCGATACTGAATCGAGCGCGGCGCCGGGCACAGCCGACTCCGGGGCGGCGGGGAGCGCGTCGTCGTCGCCCGTGCTCACGTGCTCCGCGAGGTCCAGGCGCACGTCCCCGCGGGCGACGAGACCCGGGTCGTGCGTCGCGGCCAGCACCGCGCAGCCTCGTCCGGTCGCCTCCTCGAGCAGGGCGAGCAGCTGGGCGCGACGCTCCTGATCGAGGCCGACGGTCGGCTCGTCCAGCACGAGCAGGGCGGGTTCCTGGGCGAGGGCGGCGATGATCGCGAGGCGGCGCTGCTCACCTCCGGAGAGCTCGAACGGCTGAGCGTCCGAGAGGTGTGCGAGGTCGGCGCGACCCAGCAGGCTCTCGGCGAGGTCGGGGTCGCGCGCCCACGGCGAGGCGGTGACCTCCTCGCGCACGGACCGCGAGACGAAGGAGTGCTCGGGCTCCTGCGGGACGTAGGCGATCTTCGAGGGTTCAGGGCCCTCGAGGTGTCCGCCGAGCGGATCGGCGAGGCCCAGGATCGTGCGCAGCAGCGTGGTCTTGCCGCTGCCGCTCGGCCCGGTGAGCACGGCGAGAGCTCCGGAGGGGACGTCCAGGTCGAGGGCGTCGAGCAGAGGAGAACCCATGGCCTCCTTCCCCCGGGCCTCGTCCCGTCGTCGCCGCCGCGCCACTGCGACCTGCGAGAGCGACAGCACCGCCTGGCCGGGTGCGTCGGATCCGCGCGCCGGGACGGGGGTGGCAGCCGGATCAGGCGTCACCGCCGGATCAGGCGCACCCGCCGGACCGGTCGCACCCGCCGGATCGGCCGCGTCGAGCACGTCCTCAGGGGAGCCGTCGGCCAGGACGTGCGCCTGCGCTCCGAGCACGATGACGCGGTCCACGTGCGGGGTCCAGCCGTCGGCGTCGTGGTCGGCGACCACCAGGGTGCGATCACCGACCGCGTCCAGGATCGCGGCGCGGACCTCGCGGGCCGTCGGCCGATCGAGCATGCTCAGCGGCTCGTCCAGCAGCAGCGCACCGGGATCCAGGGCAAGGGAGCCGGCGAGGGCGAGCCTCTGCTGCTGCCCTCCGCTGAGATCCCACGGCGAGGCCGCGGCGTCCACTCCGGCGTGCGCGACGTGCAGGGCGGAGGTCACCCGGTGCTGGATCTCCTCGCGGTCCAGCGCTGCGTTCTCGGGACCGAAGGCTGCGTCTCGGCCGGCGCTGCCACCGATCAGGGCGTGCAGCGGCTGCTGCAGGAGCAGGCCGCGCTCGCCCGGACGGGTGGGGCCGGGGGCCTCGCCCGAGAGGTCGCCCGTGCTGGTGTCCAGCAGGCCCGTGAGGGCACGGAGCACCGTCGACTTGCCCCCGCCGCTGGGACCCGTGAGCAGCACGCGCTGACCGGCGGGGATGTTCAGGGTGAGGTCGTCGACCGTCGGCCGGGAGCGGGTCGACGGTGTCCAGGTGACGGCGTCGAGGCCGAGCGCCACGGCGGCGCCGGATACGGGACCGGTTCCGGCGGGGGACGCGTCGCCGCGCGCCCCGTCGGCCCCGGAGCCCGTCCCGATCACCGTCGCCCCCGCGCTCATGCGCGCGACCGCCGTCCCCACTGGCGCCCGGCCGGGAAGGCGCTCAGGGCGCCGGTCGCGCCGAGGGCGCGCACGATCAGCCATCCCAGCACCCCGCACAGCAGCGCCGCGGAGACGATGAAGAAGCCCAGCAGCGCCCAGGCCGAGGCCCAGGACCACTCGGGGTAGTAGGAGAAGCGCTCGTAGACCCATTCGAGGATCCCCGAGAGCACGCCGCCGGCGATCGCCACGGGCAGGGTGAAGCGGCGGTAGGCGGTGACGAGGAACGCGATCTCGACGCCTCCGCCCTGCAGCAGGCCGCTGACCACGGTGCCGATGCCCCACTGTCCGCCGAGGGCCATCTCGAGGACGGCGGCGATGACCTCGGCCAGCACGGCCGCGCCGGGACGGCGCACGATGAGCATGGCCACCAGCGCGGGCAGGAACCACACGCCCGCGAGCAGGCCCACCGACGGCGGCAGGACGGTTTGCAGAGGTGTGAACAGCGTGTACACCTGCCCCCAGGCGAGGAACACGAAGGCGAAGACGACGCCGATCGCGACCGTCAGCACGAGGTCCACGGTGCGATAGGCCAGCAGCGGCCGACGTGCGAGGGCTTGGCCCGTCGATGCCGAGGACGCGCGGGCCTGCGTGGTCTTCTCGGCGCGCCCGGAGGGGGCGGCGGGGGTGGAGCTGGTCGACATCTGGTTCTCCTTCCGATGCGGAAGGGGCCGCGAGGCCCGTCGGCCCCGGATGCAGGCACCCGGCGCGGCGGACATCGCAGAAGAATCCCGACTCCCTACGCCGGTCTGAACCGGATCAGGTTCGAGGGTCTGCGCTCGGTGCGCACTCTCAGCACCTCTGCGGTGCTCCCCTGTCTGTGGATGTCAGCGTCGATGATATCGCGCGGCGCCGTCGGAGCGCCCTCGGTGTGTGCGCCAGATCGCCCGGGCCGCGCCGGGCCGCGCCGCGCCGGGTGGGGCTGGGGCGGCGTCGGGGCCGGCGCCGGGAGACCGCAGCGGACCTGTATGAGGCGGCGGGGCCCGACGGCCGAGTCGCATCCGGCTCCCGAACGAGCACGAGAAGTACGAAACGGTTGCCAAGAGCGCTCATGGCAACCGTTTCGTACTTCTCACGGGACGACGGGCCGCCGACGGGCCGCCGAAGGGCCGCCGAAGGGCCGCCGACGGGCCGCCCCGCGGATCAGCGGCGCGCGCGGATGGCCTGGTCGATCGCCTCGGCCGCGGCGCGGGGATCGTCGGGCGAGAGCAGGAAGCTCGTGCCCTCCCGGCCGATGATCTCCACGAGCGTGCCGGGACGGGAGACCATCAGGCGGTACGCGGACTGCTGCTCGCCGGTGGTGAAGACCTTGCGCCCGGGCAGGGCCTCGAGGGTCCCGCGGTCCGGCGCGAGCACGCGCCCGCGGCGCCAGCCGAGCCCGCCCACCGTCACGCCGAGCGTTTCGCCCGGGATGCGGCGCAGCTGCACGGCGCGGAAGTCGGCGACGGGCCAGGCGGGGCGCGGCAGGAACCCGCCGAGGCCTACGGTCAGCCCGTCGCCGTCGACCACGAACCGGGTGGCGAGCCGCATCCACGACCAGAAGGCGTACACGAGCACGGCCAGGGCGAGCACCAGGCCCAGCACGACCGTCTCGCCGCGCGCCCAAGCGATCGCGTACCCGGCGATGCCGACACCGATCGCGGCGCTCATGCCGATGCGGGTCCAGCCCACCGCGCCGGGAGTCGTCCGCCCCACGTGGAAGGGCGCCTCCGGCCTGCTCACGGTGTCCTCACCAGATGCTCACGCGGTCTTCGGGCGCGCGGTACATCGCGTCGTCCTCGCGCACGTCGAAGGCCGCGTGGAAGGCGTCGAGGTTGCTCGCGATCGCGTTGCAGCGGAACTCGGCGGGGGAGTGCGGGTCGATCGCCAGCATGCGCGCCGCATCCTGCGCGCGGGACTTCGCGCGCCACACCGTGGCCCAGGACCAGAAGACGCGCTGCAGGCCGCTCAGGTCGTCCATCCGCGGCGGGTTCCCGCCGGAGCGCGCGAGGTAGGCCTTGATCGCGATGGTGAGGCCGCCCAGGTCGCCGATGTTCTCGCCGATCGTGAGGCTTCCGTTGACATGGGGCAGCTCGTCGCCGCCGATGACCTCGCCGTCCTCACCGTCTGCGCCATCCGCGCCGACCGCGTCGTCCCCGCCAGTCGCCTTCACCTCCGCCTGCTCGCGCAGCACGCGCGGGGTGAGGGCGTCGAACTGGTCGATGAGCGCGCGGGTGCGCTGCTCGAATGCCTCGCGGTCCTCGTCGGTCCACCACGAGCGCAGGTTGCCCTCGCCGTCGTACTTCGAGCCCTGGTCGTCGAAGCCGTGCCCGATCTCGTGGCCGATCACGGCGCCGATGCCGCCGAAGTTCACGGCGTCCTCGGCCTCGGCGTCGAAGAACGGCGGCTCGAGGATCGCGGCGGGGAAGACGATCTCGTTCGCGCCCGGGTTGTAGTAGGCGTTGACCGTCTGCGGGGTCATGTGCCACTCGTCGTGGTCAACGGGCCCGGCGAGCTTCGCGAAGTCGTGGGCGGCGTCGTGCGCGCGGGCGGCGCGGACCGAGGCGACGAGGTCGTGGGGGTCGAGCACGAGGCCGTCGTAGGTGCGCCACACGTCGGGATAGGCGATCTTCGGGGTGAACAGCTCGAGCTTGGCGAGGGCCTTCTCGCGGGTGCCCGGCGTCATCCATTCGAGCGTCGAGATCGACTCCCGGTAGGCGTCCAGCAGCGCGCCGACGAGCTCCTGCATGCGCGCCTTGTGGTGCGGCGGGAAGTGCCGGGCCACGTAGTCCTGTCCGATCGCGAATCCCACGGCCCCCTCGACCAGCGAGATGCCGCGCTTCCAGCGCTCGCGCAGCTGCTCGGCGCCGGAGAGGGTGCGACCGGAGAAGTCGAAGTCCTCCTCGACGAAGGCCGAGGAGAGGTACGGGGCGAAGGCGCCGACGGTGTGCAGGGCGGCCCAGGTGCGCAGCACGGCGAGGTCCTCGGCCGCGAGCAGCGGGGCGACGGCCTCGACGAACTCGGGCTGGCTCACGCAGACCACGTCGAAGGCGCCCGCCGGCGCGCCCGTGCCTTCGACGTAGGCGTCCCAGGGGAACGCGGGGGCGAGGGCCTCCCGCTGCGCGGCGTCCATCGGGTTGTTCGACTTCTCGCTGTCGCGCAGGCGCACCCGGTCCACATGGCACGCCGCGAGCCGCGTCTCGAAGTCCATGACCGCGCGGGCCAGGTCGCTCGAGTCCCCGGCGACGAGGCCCTCGCGGCCGGGCAGGGAGGCGAGATCGGCGAGACGTGCGAGGTGGCCGACGTACGCCTCGCGGATCGGTGCGTAGGAACCCTCGCGGTAGTAGGACTCGTCGGGCAGGCCCAGCCCGCCCTGGTGCAGCTTCACCTGGTAGCGGGAGGAGTCGTCGTCATCCGTCCACACGTAGGCGTGCAGGGCGCTGGTGCCGGCCACGGGGGAGGCGAGCAGGCGCACCAGGTCCGCGAGCGAGGTCGTGGACGCGACCTCCTCGAGCATCGGTGCGAGCGGTGCGGCGCCGGCGGCCTCGACCGCGTCCTCGTCCATGAACAGCCGGTAGAGCAGGCCCACGCGTCCACGATCCGTCTCCGGAGCATCGCCCGCCGCGAGCAGGTCAGCGAGCTCGGGATCCTCGGCGGCCTCCTCGACGATGGCGCGCACGCGCTCCTCCGCAAGGTCCCGCAGGCGTCGGAACTCCCCGTCGGAGGCGCGATCGGCGGGGATCTCGTGCTCCGCGAGCCAGGCGCCGTTGACGTGCCCGAACAGGTCGTCCTGCACGCGGATCGAGTCCTCGACACCGCTGCGGTCCAGGCCCGAGCGGACCTCGGAGCCGGTCGGTGCTGCGGTCGTGGCGCTGTCGGAGGGGACGGCATCGGTCATGGTGACTCCTTCGTCGGGGAGGGCGGCGTCGGGCCGGGCGGTGGGACGGGCGCGGGGGCGGCGAAGCGACGCCGCTCCCGCCGGCCGGGTCGATGGCTGACGCGCTCCGCGCGCCGTGGGCCGACCCGATCTTGTGGATCAGAGGGTGGACAGTCCCAGCAGCGCGAGCGCGGCGGTGAGCACGCCGATCCCGAAGGGCGCGTACGCCCACAGGGTGTGCGTGCGCTCGCCCGGGCTGCGGCGCTGCAGGATCAGGGTGGACAGGCCCGTCGCGATCGACAGCACGATGGTGCCGATCGTGAGCACGGGGGAGAGCACGATCAGCACGGTCGCACCGATCTGGAAGAGCGCGGTGCCCACGACGTCCAGGACGCGCAGCACCATCGAGCGGGGCACGCTCACCTTCTCTGTGAGGAAGGTGCCGACGGCCTCGGTCGCCCACGCGGAGGGCGCGGCGATCCGGCGCCGTGCGCTCACCGTCTGCGCGGTGGCCAGGACGATCCAGACCAGCGCCGCGCCGAGCCCGAGCCAGATGCCCATGGGGCCGACGGCCTCCGAGGGCCACAGCAGCCCCGCGAAGAGCACCGCGGCCAGGCGCAGCACCTCCTCGACGGTCGAGCGCACCGCCATCGGTCCGGGGTTGACCGCGAGGCGCCTCTGCACCTTCGAGACGAACATGCTGGTGATCACGACGACCATGAGCTGGAGGGCGCCGAGGGCGATGCCGAGCACGAGCGGCAGGGGCGTCGAGGGCGTCGCGGGCAGGCAGATGAGCACGAGGGCGACCGCGACCGCGGGGATCACGAGCGAGACGATCGACAGTCCGCGCACGAGCGCGTTGACGATCTCCGCGCCGGTGGGCGGATGGTCGTGCCCGGTGTGGTCGTGGGGGTCCGAGCCGTGCGGGTCGCTGCTGCAGGAGGCGGCCTCGGCGGGGGCCTCGGGATCCGCGGCGGAGGACGGGGAGGACGAGGTGGTCATGGGGCTCCTTCGAAGTCGCTCCACTGTATCGGCCGTGCCTGGTGCTCCGCTGGTGGCAGGCCGCTCGAGGAGGCGGGCGGAACACCGGGCGTCGGTGCGGATGCGCTGGTGCGCGACGTCCCGGAGCCGGCGTTCGTCATGTCCGTGTGAGGTTCTCCCCACCAGGGGGCATGGGCGTCCGGGGACCGGACATTCTCCCGGACATGGCCCATGGTCGTGTGGAAACATGTCCCCGTGACCCGCGACCAGCCCTGCGACGACGCCCGGACCTCGGACGGCGACGTCCTCGAGCGCGCCATCGGCGCGGTGGTCGCGGCGGCCGCGGGCGATGCCCTGGGCGCACCGTACGAGTTCCAGGGCCCCATCGCCCCGAGCGAGGACGTCGGCATGATCGGCGGCGGCGTCCTGGAATGGGGCGAGGCGGAGTGGACCGACGACACCTCGATGGCGATCGTCGTGCTCGAGGCTGCGGCCGCGACGCCCGGCACCCATGACCTGCGCACGGCGTCCGCCCTCGATCAGATCGCGCGCGAGTGGTACGCCTGGTCGATGGGCACCCCCGACATCGGAGCCCTGACCTCGACCGTCATGCGCCGCGCGGCCGACGTGGCCCGCAGCGCCGGGCACTCCATGCCCCATGCGAGCGATCTCCAGCAGGCCGCGGAGGACGCCCACCGCGACCTCCCGCGGGTCGCGGGCAACGCCGCGCTCATGCGCGCCCATGCGAGCGTGCTGCCCTATCTCTTCTCCTCCGACGAGGACACCGAGGACGCGATCCGCACGATCTGCCGCCTCACCCACGTCCACCCCGACGCGGTCGAGGCATGCGTGCTGTGGGGTTTCGCGGTGCGCCACGCGATCCTGAGCGGCGAGATCGACGTGCGCGTGGCCCTCGACCGCCTCCCGGAGGACCGCCGCGACCTCTGGCGGGAGCGCATCGAGGAGGCCGAGTCGGCGCGCCCCGTCGACTTCCCGCGCAACGGCTGGGTGGTGGCCGCCTTCCAGGCCGCATGGTCGGCGGTGCACAGCGTGCTGCCCCTGCCCGAGGACCGCTTCGCCCGACGCGCGGCCCTCGTGGACGCGCTCACCTCGGCGGTCCGCGCGGGCTACGACACCGACACCGTCGCGTGCATCACCGGCGCGCTGGCGGGCGCCGCGCTCGGCCCCAAGTCCGTGCCGCCGGAATGGCGGCGCGAGATGTTCGGCTGGCCCGGCTACGAGGTCGCCGAGCTCGAGAGCCTCGTCGAGCGCGTGGTGGCCCCGGCCGAGCAGCGCCGCTGCCCGTCCGGCGCAACCGGCTGAGAGGTCACTCGCTCTCGGCCGGGATCCGCAGACCGGTGCGCAGCGGCACGTCCTGGATCTGACCCCCGACGTGTCGCACGCGCACACCTCCCGGCACGCCCTCGAGCTCGCCGACCACCGTGAGCTGCGTGCGATAGGCGCGCAGCGCGGCGCCGAGGGCGGACGCCGAGCCCGGCTGGTCGCGGAAGGCGAAGGGCTCTCCGCCGGCCACGGCCTCGGGGTCGGGCTCGCTCGCGACCTCGACGAACGGCACGCCCTGCGCGCGCGCCGCCCCGGCAGTCGCCTCGTGCGCGCGCAGATGGTCGGGGTGCCCGTAGGTGCCCTGGTCGTCGTAGCCGAGGATCACGTCGGGACGCACGTGCGCGATGAGCGCGGAGAGATCCGCGATCTCCTGGTCGAGATCCTGATGGGTGAAGGTCGTCGGCCCCGCGCTCTCCGACGGGCCGGCGACGCCTTCGCGCACCCAGCGCATGCCCGAATCGCGGTAGCTCCGGGGTGCGGCGCCCTCGGCCAGGGCCGGGGCCTCGCCGAGCATGTGGTGCTCATCGACGCCCAGCGCCCCGAGGGCACGGCGCACCTCCTGGGCGCGGACCTCCTCGAGCGGGCGCTCGCCGTCCTCGGCGATCGCCCCGGGGACGACCTCGCCCTCCTCACCACGGGTCGCCGTGACGACCACGACGCGGGTGCCGCGCGAGGAGAGATCGGCCAGCAGCGCACCGGTGGCGAGCGATTCGTCGTCGGGATGGGCGTGCACGGCCAGCACGGTGCCGGCGGTGCGCACCAGGTGCCAGGGGTCCGACGGGCCGCGGGCGGCGCCGCCGTGGACGACGGCCCGGTAGATCCGCTCGAGGTGATGGGCGCACGCCTGCCAGGTGCGGGTCTCGGCGAAGGCGCGCACGGCGCGCGAGGCCTCCTGGAAAGCGGCCTCCTCGCCGATGAGGGACTCGACGGCCTCGGCCCAGACGTCGGGGTCGCGACCGGCGATCAGCCGACTGCCGGGGCCCACGGCCTCCTGCACACCGCCCGCGCGGTCCCAGGCGACCACCGGGGTGCCGCTGGACTGCGCTTCGAGGGCGACGAGCCCGAACGTCTCCGACCAGCTGGGAAGCAGGAGGACGGCGGCCTCGCGCATGCGGGCGGCGAGCTCGTCCTGGTCCATGGAGCCGGCGAAAGAGACGCGGTCGGCGAGGCCGAGCGAGCGGGCGGACTCCTCGAGCTCCGCGCGATAGGCCGCGAAGTCCTCCGAGGCGGCGCCCACGAGCACCAGTCGCGCGGCGAAGGACGCGTCGAGCCGGGCGAGCACGTCGAGGGCGAGGTCCGGCGCCTTGAGGGGCTGCAGCCGCGCGGCGAACAGCATCGTGGGCTCCTCCAGACGCTCGCGGGCGCTCAGGGGCGAGGGATGGAAGCGCGCGGTGTCCACGCCGGGCGGGACCACGAGCACGCGGTCCGAGGGGACCCCGTAGCGCTCGCGGACCGTGCGGGCCTCGGCCTGGGAGACGGCGATGACCAGCTGGGACTCCCTCGCCGTGCGGCGCTCGCCGGGGATGCGGCCCGCGGACTCGGCGGGTTCTCCGGCGCCCAGCGTGGTCGAGCCCTCCGGGGCCGCGACGGAGTGGAAGGACTGCAGGTGGGGCAGCTGATGACGATGGGCGACGGGGAGCGCGGCCACGCCGCTGAACCAATGGTGCGAGTGGATCAGGGAGTACGGCTCCCCGGCCTGCTCGGCGTCGGACACGAGGCGCTCGAGGTCCGCGGAGAACGGCTCGATGGCCTGCTCCATGGCGCTCTTGGCGAGCGGCGTCGCGGGGCCGCCGTGCAGCAGGACCTGACGCAGGCGCGGGGCGACCGAGCTGATCGCGTGCGCGTCGGGATCGCTGCGGCGGGTGACGATGTCGACCTGGTGGCCGGCCGCGGCGAGGGCGCGCGCCTGCTCGAGGACCACCACGTTCATGCCGCCGGCATCGGCGCTGCCGGGCACTGCGAGCGGGGAGGTGTGCAGCGAGACGAGCAGCAGGCGCAGCGGCGTGGTTGACATGTACATCATCCTAGGAGTGGATGGGCTCCCGCGGAGTGCGCGACCGCGCAGGGCGCACGCCGCATCTGCCCCTGGGAACCGGCGCAGAGGCCTCCTGGTGTTCGCTGGTGACGAAACAGGTGTGCGCCAGGCCTCTGTCATATTGAATGTTGGATGAAGGTCGATACCCTGAACTGCATGGACACCGCCCCCACGATCGACTGGCACGCATACAACGCCAGTGCTGCGGCGCGTCCCGCCCGGCGGGTCGTGACGCAAGCTGTGCACGCCGCGGGCGGAGATGGGCCCGGGAAGATCGCGATCGACATCGGCGCCGGTGGTGGCGCCGACGCGCTCGAGTTCGCGCGCCGCGGATTGACCGTCCACGCCTACGACACCGATGACACGCTCACGCAGCGCCTCGTCGAGAACGAGCGCATGACCGGTCGCATCAACTTCCATCACATGGATGCGCGGGACGTCGAGCAGTTCCCCGCGGCCGACGTCGTCTACTCCGCCTACGCCCTGCCGATGCTGGGCCCGGACGGTCTGCGCGAGATCTGGCCGAAGCTCACCGGAGCCCTGAAGATCGGCGGCGTCATCGCCGTGGATCTGTTCGGCGAGTCGGACAGCTGGGCCGAGCGCGAGGACATCGCGACCCTGAGCGCCCAGGAGATCGGTGAGATGTTCCGCGGCTTCCGCGTGCTGGACCGCGAGGTCCGCAACGAGGACGGCCGCTCCTACAGCTCCGCGAAGAAGCACTGGCACGTCATCTCGACGCTGGCCCGCCGCCTGAGCTGAGGCATGGGGCCGTGGCCCGTCAGGGGCCGTGGCCCCCGGGGAGGACTCACGCGGCGCGAGCCGACCGCAGTCCGATCAGCGCCGAGCGCACCACCTGCTCCACGGTCGCGCAGCGCCGCACGCTCGCGCGATCCTGGCGACGCACCACCACGACCCACGAGGCGTCTCCCCGGTCGGGGAGCCTCCCGATCTCGATCCCGTCGACGCTGCCAGCACTTCCCGCGGCGGCCGGCGCGGCCGGGAACCGCACCAGCAGCGATCCGCTCGAGGTCTCCACGATGCGTCGCTCGAGGCCGGGCGCCTTCAGCAGGAGCCCCGCGCGGATGCGGTCGCGTTCACGGCGCGCGGTCCGCTCGGGATGGACGGTGCGCACCCGGGATCCAGGATGACCGACGGTGTCCATGACTGCTCCTTCCCGCCTCCGGCGGCGCCGGCGGCAACGGTCCTCGGAGACTAGGAGAGGGGTGGGACGAACGAACGTTCGACCGTCCTGCGCCCTCGATCACCGCCGATATCGCCGCCGCGATCGCCATCGCCACCGCCGTCGTCGCCGCAGCGGTCACCCCGTCCGCACGGTGCACGCGTCCCGGGATCGACGCGATCCGTTAGGGTGTTCCCGGCGGCGATCCACCGCCCAGCCCGGCGTCGGCCCCAGCCCGCGCCCTCGGGGCGAAGGGGAGCAGATCCTCGGATCCGGACCGATCATCGTCGAGGCATCGCGCCGCCGACGCAGGCTGGGGATGCCATGGCGGCAGAGGTGATCCGATGACCCGCTCCTCCGACTTCAAGAAGCTCGTGCGCGCCCGCATGGAGCGCACCGGCGAGAACTTCACGGCGGCCCGCGCCGCGCTGCTCGCGCAGGCCGCGACCCGCCCTGAGCGCATCGCCGCCCCGACGCCCGATCCCGCGGCGGCGCGCGCGCACCACGAGAAGCTCATCCGCCCGTTCCTCATCGGCGGCGTGCTCGAGCGCATCCCCGCCAAGCGCACGACGCGCCTCTCGGTGCTGCTCGAGCTGCTCGCGCGCTTCGCCCCCGGGGAGGTCTATACCGAGGCCGACGTGGGCGACATCCTGCGGCCCGTCCACGAGGACGTCGCATACCTGCGCCGCGAGCTCGTCGACTACGGGTACCTCGAGCGCGACGGCGTGGGCGCCTACTGGCTGCCGGCCGCGCCGCCGGCCCGTGTGGGCAACATGGCCCAGGAGGTCAGCGACTGGGAGGCCGTCTGGCTGCCGCGCTTCCTCTCCGGGACGCTCGAGGACGAGACGGGCTCGTCCTCCGAGTCCGCTGAGCCCACGCGACCGGCCGAGCCCGCGGAACCGGCCGAGCCCGCGGGCCCCGCGGACCCCACGATCAGCGCGTGAACGGCGCGGAGGCCTCGTCCAGGGCGGCGACGTCCTCGGCCGCGAGCTCGAGCGTGGCCCCGGCGACCAGCGCCGGGAGCTGGGCGGTGGTGCGGGCGGAGGCGACCGGAGCGGTCACACCCTTCGCGCGCAGCCAGGCGAGGGCCACGGCCGTCGGCTCCGCGTCGTGGTGTTCGGCGACGTCGACGAGGACGTCCACGAGAGCGAAGCCCTCGGGCGTGCCGTAGTCGGTGAGCTGGGCGCCGCGGGCGACCCCCTCGAGGTCTGCCGCCGAGCGGTACTTGCCCGTGAGCAGGCCGGCGGCGAGGGAGAAGTAGCTGAACAGCGCGAGGTCGTTCGCGTCGACGACCTGCCCGTAGCCGTTCTCGACGTCCGTGCGATGGGCGAGGGAGTACTGCACCTGGATGGCCACGGGCACGGTCAGATCCTCGGCGCGGGCCGCCTCGATCCAGGCGCGCTGGCGCTCGGGGGACAGGTTCGAGATGCCGATGGCGCCCACCTTCCCGGCGCGCACCAGGGAGTCGAAGGTGCGGGCGAGCTCGGCGGGGGACTGCGTCTCGTCGTCGAAGTGGGCGTAGTAGAGGTCCACACGGTCGGTGCGCAGGCGGGCGAGGGAGTCCTCGAGGGCGGCCTCGACGTTCTCCCTCGCGAGACCCTTGCGGGAGGCGAGCGAGCCGACCTTCGTGGCGAGCACGACCTGGTCCCGGGTGCCGCGCGCGGCGAGCCAGCGGCCGATCACGGCCTCGGAGACGCCGCCGTCGTTGCCCGGTGCCCACGCGGAGTAGACGTCGGCCGTGTCGATCTGGCGGCCCCCGGCGGCGAGGAAGGCGTCGAGCACGGCGAAGGACTCGTCCTCGTCGCTGGTCCAGCCGAAGGTGTTGCCGCCGAGGACGAGGGGCAGGTCGCCGATGAGATCGTGGGTCATGTGCATCTCCTGCGATGTCGAGAGGTGAATGCTGATGCGTCACCGCCGACGATAGGACGCTGACCTGACATGCGTCCGAGGGGTGTTCACGGGACGACATGACGGGCCGGCGGGACTCAGCGCGGACTCGACGGGCCGACGGGTCTCAGAGGACGGCCTCCTTGTCCCCGCGGGAGCGGCGGGCGAGGACGCGGCCGGCCACGCCGAGCACCGTGTCCCGCCTTCCCGCGAGCCCGTCGGCCATCCCGGCGTGCAGCATGACCTCCGAGCCGAGCCTCCAGCCCTGGTCGACCAGGTGCCGCCGAGCGGCGTACAGGGCCAGGGCGGGGCGGATGCGCCGCGCGCCGTCGAGCGCCGTGGCGAGGGCTGCCGCGTCCGAGAGCGCCGTGTTCGCCCCGTGTCCCAGGTTCGGTGCCATCGCGTGCGCGGCGTCGCCGATCAGCACCACGTCCCCGCGCACGGGCCGCACCGGCGGGACGGTGAACAGGCCGTGCACCGTCGTGCGTGCGGGCACAGCCGCCTCGAGGACGGCATCGATCGACGCCCGTGCGCCGCCCACGACGCTCCGCAGGTGCGCGAGGTCTCCCTCGCGATCGGGGGCTCGGTGCTCGGGCACGGACGCGAACCAGTTGGTGCCGCCCCCAGTGAGCGGCGTGATGCCGAACAGCCACCCGCCGCCCCAGGTCTCCGAGATCTCCGGCGGCACCTGCGGGGTGATGCCGCGCAGGATCGTCATCCCGTGCCCACGGGCCCGGGCTCCCTCGCCCCAGCCGGAGAGCCGGGTCAGCGAGTGCAGTCCATCGGCGCCCACGAGCACGTCGGCGCCGCGCCGCAACGGACGCACGTCCTGGACGCGCATCCGTCGCCGTCGTACCTCGTTCGGCAGCGCTCCACGCAGGCAGGCGAGCAGGTGCGGGCGCGGCACCAGCAGTGCATCGCCCGAGGGCAGGGTCGCGAGCACTCGGCCTCCGCGCCCCACCAGGTGTCCCTCGCGCGGGGCCGTCGCTCCTGCTGTCACGGCGTCGAGGACGCCGATCCGCTCGAGCACCCGCTGGGCCGGCGGGAACAGGGCGAGAGAGGTCCCCAGCGCCGGCTGCGCGAAGTCCTCGTCGATCAGCTCGACCTCGTGGCCGGCGGCCGCGAGGAGGGCCGCCGCCGCTGTTCCGGCGACACCTGCGCCGAGGATCCGGATGCGCAGAACCCGCCGGAAGCGCTCGGGCCTCGCGGACGAGGACCCGCGGCGGGCATCATGCACCCGGGACCGGCCTCTCCTCGGGGCCGACGTACTCCGAGAGCGGGCGGATCAGCGCGTTCGCGGCCCGCTGCTCCATGATGTGCGCGGTCCACCCGGTCATCCGCGAGGCGATGAACAGCGGCGTGAACATCTCGGTGTCGAAGCCCATCAGGTGGTACGTCGGCCCGGCGGGGTAGTCGAGGTTGGGTTTGATGGACTTCGCCTCGTCCATCGACTGCTCGAGCCCGTTGTAGAGGCCGAGGATCTCCGGGCGGCCCACGTGGTCGATCATCGCGTCGAGCGCCTGCTTCATGGTGGGCACGCGCGAATCGCCGTTCTTGTAGACGCGGTGACCGAAGCCCATGACCTTCTTCTTCTGCGCGAGGGCGTCGTCCATCCAGTCCTTGGCGCGCGCCTTCGCCTCCGCCTCGGTCTCCTCGGGGCGGATCCCGATCTCCTCGAAGGTGTGCATGACGGCCTCGTTGGCGCCGCCGTGCAGCGGGCCCTTGAGGGCGCCGATCGCGCCGACGACCGCCGAGTGGAGGTCGGAGAGCGTCGAGGTGATCACGCGTGCGGTGAAGGTCGAGGCGTTGAAGGAGTGCTCGGCGTAGAGCACCATCGAGACGCGGAAGGCATCGACGACCTCGGGCGCCGCCTCCTCCCCGAAGGTCATCCACAGGAAGTTCTGGGAGTAGTCGAGGTCCTCGCGCGGGGCGATCGGTTCGGTGGGCCCTTCGGCGCGCCGCCGCCGCTGCTCGTAGGCGATGACGGCGGGGAGCTGCGCGAGCAGCTGCCGGGCCTTCTCGCGCTCCGCGGCGGGCGAGTCGTCCTGCGCGGTGGGCTCGAGGCCGCCCAGCACCGAGACGGCGGTGCGCACCGAGTCCATCGGATGGCAGGTGGTGGGCAGGGAGTCCAGGGCCGCCTTCACCTCGGGGGCGAGAGCGCGGTGGGAGCGCTCGTGGGCGCGATCCTCCTCGAGCTCGGCAGCGGTGGGCAGCTCACCGGTCCACAGCAGATGGGCGACGGCCTCGAAGGGCTGGGTCGCGGCGAGCTGCGGCACCGGATAGCCGCGGTAGAGCAGGGAGTTGGTCTCGGGGTTGACCTTCGAGATCGCGGTGACGTCGGTGACCACGCCCGCGAGCCCGCGGTGGATCTCCGGGCCGTCCGACGGGTTCTTGCCGCTCTCGCTCTGGCTGCTCGGGCTCATGACTCGCTCCTGTGGTCGTCGTCGTTGACATCGCTGTCGTTCGCGCCGGGCACCTCGAAGTCGAAGATGCCGGCGTCGAAGCTGCTGTAGGCCTCGTAGTCCACGAGGTCGTAGAGCCGCGCACGGGTGAGCATCTCGTCGACGTGGGATGCCTGGGACCCCTCGACGCGGATGGACTGCAGGACGCGCTCGATCGCCCCCATCGCGGTGCGCAGCAGCGTCACGGGGTAGATGACGAGCGCGACGCCGGCCTGCGCGAGCTGCTCCCTGGTGAACAGCGGCGACTTCCCGAACTCCGTCATGTTCGCGAGCACCGGCACGTCGATCGCTCTGCACACGGCCTCGAACTCGGAGAGGTCCGCCATCGCCTCGGGGAAGATCGCGTCGGCCCCCGCGTCCACGAGGGCGCGCATGCGCTCGATCGCGGCGTCGAGCCCGGCGCCGGCGCGCAGGTCCGTGCGTGCCATCACCAGGAAGTCCGGATCGCGTCGGGCGTCGACCGCGGCGCGGATCCTCTGCACGGCGGTCGCGGTGTCCACGGTGGCCTTGCCGTCGAGGTGGCCGCAGCGCTTGGGGTTGACCTGGTCCTCGATGTGGCAGCCCGCCAGCCCCGCGTCCTCGAGCTCCTGGATCGTGCGGGCCACGTTCATCGGCTCGCCGAAGCCGGTGTCCGCGTCGATGAGGCAGGGCAGGTCGGTGGTGCGGGCGATCTGGGCGCCGCGGGCGGCGACCTCGGTGAGCGTGGTCAGGCCGATGTCCGGCAGCCCCAGCTCGTTCGCGAGCACCGCGCCGGAGATGTACACCCCCGGGAAGCCCTGCTCCTGGATCATGCGCACCGAGAGCGGGGTGAACGCGCCCGGGAAAGGCTGCGCGGCCCCCGGGCGCAGCAGAGCGCGCAGGTCCTCGCGCTTGCTCGCGGGTGTCTTCGTCGAGTAGAGCATCAGCGCCTTCCCTTCCTCAGAGCAGTCTTCCTCCGAACACTGCGGTCTTCCTCGGATCAGTGCAGTCTTCCTCAGAACAGTCCGGACGGGCCGGCCCAGGGATCCATGACCCCGTCGGCCGCCCGGATCGCGAGCCTGCCGAGCTGCCCCGCAGGGATCTCGGGCAGGTCGTCGACGGCCTGCAGGAAGCGGTCGGCCTCTGCGTCCTCGACCAGGTCTGCGGTGAGCGAGCGGAACTTCCGGACGTACTGCTCGCGGGCGAAGGGACGGGCGCCCTGGGGGTGGGCGTCCGCGACCGCGATCTCGTCGCGGATCACGCGGCCGTCCTTCATCGTGATCTCGACGGCGCCGCCGAAGGCCTTCTCCGCCAGGTCCAGCGAGTGGTAGCGGCGCGTCCACTCAGGATCCTCCGTCGTGGTGACCTTCCGCCACAGGGCCACGGTGTCGGGCCGGCCGGCGCGCTCGGGCGCGTAGGAGTCGACGTGGTGCCAGTCGCCGTCCTGCAGGGCGACGGCGAAGATGAAGGGGATCGAGTGGTCGAGGGTCTCCCGGGAGGCCGACGGGTCGTACTTCTGGGGGTCGTTCGCTCCCGACCCGATCACGAAGTGCGTGTGATGGGAGGTGCGGATGAGGATCGCCTCGACCTGCTCGGGGTCCGCGGACTCGGGATGGGTCTCGTGGAGGCGGCGCGCGAGGTCGATCCAGGCCTGCGCCTGGTACTCGGCCGAGTGCTCCTTGGTGAAGGTGTCCAGGATCGCCCGCTTGGCCTCGCCGGGCGCGGGGAGGGAGACTGCGTAGCGGGCGTCTGGGCCGTCGAGCAGCCAGGCGATCACCCCGTCCTCTCCCTCGTAGATCGGGACGGGGGAGGTCTGGCCGCGCATGGCGCGGTCGGCGGCCTCCACGGCCATCTTCCCGGCGAAGGCCGGCGCGTGCGCCTTCCAGGTGGAGATCTCGCCCTTGCGGGACTGCCGGGTCGCGGTGGTGGTGTGCAGGGACTGGCCGATGGCCTGGAAGATCGTCTCCGTGCCCAGTCCCAGCAGCGTCCCGATCCCCGCCGCGGCCGACGGCCCGAGGTGTGCCACGTGGTCGATCTTGTGGGCGTGCAGGGAGATCGTGCGGGCGAGGTCCACCTGCAGCTCGTAGCCGGTCGCTATGCCGCGCAGCAGGTCCGCGCCGGAGGCGCCGGTGTGCTCGGCGACCGCGAGGATCGGCGGGATGTTGTCCCCGGGGTGGGAGTACTCGGCGGCGAGGAAGGTGTCGTGGAAGTCGAGCTCGCGCACGGCGACCCCGTTGGCCCAGGCGGCCCATTCAGGGGAGGTGCGCTCGCTGGTCCCAAAAAGCGTCGCTCCCACCCCGCCGCGCGAGACGGGATGGCTGAGGGCCTGGGCACGCGCGGCGACGATCGGACCGCGGGAGAGGGAGGCGATCGCGACGGACGCGTTGTCGATGATCCTGTTCTGGATCATCTCCTGCACGGCGGGCTCGAGGCCGACGGGGTCCGCGGCGACCTCCGCCATCTGCCAGGCGAGCTGCTCCTCGCGCGGCAGGTTCTCCTCGGAGCGGTGGACGCGGACATCGATGTCGTGCATGGGGTCCTCTCAGGAGCGGAATCCGGGGCTTCCCCGTGTATACCCCATGGCGACGTCCTGCGGATGACGACGGCGCCCGGCGGATGGTGAGCGTGCCCGGCGGAGCTCTCGATGGGTGTGCTCAGCCGCTCAGGGGCTCAGCCGTCCCGTCCGCTCGCGAGGAACGCATGCGGATCGATCGGCCGCTGCGCGCGGGGGAGGGTCTCGACGACCAGCAGGTAGGAGTCGGTCACCAGCTCCCTCACGAACCCGGCATCCGTGCTTCCGCCCGGCCACAGGGTGATCCAGTGCCGCTTGTTCATGTGGTAGCCGGGCGTGATGTCCGCATGCACCGAGCGCAGCGCCTCGGAATCTCGCGGCTCTGCCTTGAGCACGACGGCGGGTGTCCCTTGCACCTCTGCCTGGAGCAGGAACATCTTGCCGAGCACCTTCGCGACCTCCGCCTCCGGGCCGAAGGGCCGGCTGATGTGCGCGGCCGGCAGCTCCAGGGCACGCGCCCGGGCCACATCCTGCAGGGTTTCGCCATCCATCACACCATTGTCCATGGCCCCCGCGGAGCCGCCCGCGCGTCACGCTCCCTGCTGCTGGATGATCCCGATCTTCTGCCACACCTTGCGCGCCATGTCCGAGGTGAGCGTCTCGATGCCCTCGACGGCATCGAGGACCTCGCCGTCGGAGGTGTCCTCCGCGAAAAGGGCCGCGCTCTTGCCCACGAGCGACAGCATCTCCGTGCAGTAGTCGAGGTACCTGGTGAGGTCCGCGCGGTCCAGGTCCATGCCTCCCTGCTGCCGGGAGCCGCGCTCGAGCCGTTCGGGGACCTTGGTGAGCTGGTGCATGTCGATCACGTGGGCGAGCGAGCGCAGTCGGTGCAGGATCCTCAGCACCCGCGCCCTCTCCATCCGCTCGGGCACCGAGTACAGGAAGAACACGGCGATGCCGCCGAACACGAGGTCGTTGATGATCGTCTCGATCAGCGGCAGCAGGTCCAGCGGGCCGACAGCCTCGCCCGAGGTCACGACCTCGGCGGCCGCGAGCGCGACGGCACCGCCCAGGAAGATGGCTACGAGGATCATCCCCAGGCGCGAGAGCAGACGGGCCGCCCGCACCCGGCGCAGGCTGATCCCGGATCCGCCGTTGATCTCGTCGACGATCCCGACCACCTCGCCGCAGACCTCCCACAGGGTGCGATCGGGGAAGCGGGTGGCGATGCGGTTCTGCAGGCCGTCCGCCGAGCGTCGGACGGCGGCGCCGTCGAGGCGCTGGAAGCGGCTCGAGCGCGGCGGCGCGTCGGAGTGGTCATCGGGTCTCTGAGCCGGTGAGGGGATGCGGGGCACGGCGCGAGAGTACGGCACGGCACTGCTCACCGGAGAGCGTGGTGCCGGGCGCGGCCGAGAGATCACACGTGCGTCGGATGCTCGATCAGGTCGAGGTCGCGCACGCAGAACCGGAGGTGCTCGAACTCCTCCCGGAGCACGGTGCCGAGGCATTGCCGCACCGAGCGGCCGCGCGCGTACGGCGGCCAGAGGTCGTTGTCGGGGATCGCTGCGGGCTGTGCGAGTAGCTCGGTGCTCGCAGAGCCGAGCCACGTCTCGAGCTCTGCCGTCTGTGCGTCCCTCACGGCGAGCACCTCGGGGAGGGTCGGATCCGCCGAAGGGTCGAGCCCTTGCTCCTGCGGATCGATCCCGTCGATGCCCAGACCCATCGGGGTGAAGGGGGCCGACGATCCGAGGCAGCATCGCCGGAACCACGAGTCGTGGACGAAGACCAGATGGCGCAGCGTCTGCAGCGCCGACCACTCGCCGTTGACGCTCTCGTGCTCGAGTCCCGGCGATCGGCGCAGACGGCGCACCGTCTCCGCCCACCCCTCGTGCACCTCGAGCGCGCCGCGCCGCAGCTCGGCCGCATCCTCGGAGCGCAGCAGCGGGCGGGCCGGATATCGACGATCGAGCTCGACCTCGACGAACCCGGCGACGTCGACCCCGTTGACGACGAGATTGCTCACCAGGCCGTCGATGACGACGTCCTGCACCACCACGCCCACCAGGCGCGCGCCGGTGAGGTCGCATTCTCGGAACTCGGCCTGCCGCAGATCCTCGTCCAGGAATCGCTTCATGCGCGGCACGCTACGCCGGGGTGCGGACATCCGGGCGGATATGGATCCGACCAAAGATCGCGGCCCAGGCGGGAGCAAGCGCCAGCTCGGGGACCGTGCCCGCGCGGCGCCCGCGGGATTCCGGGGCGACATGGGAGCGGATCCGGTCCTGCCGCAACCGCAGATCGCCCGACCTTGTCGGGGCGGGCGTAGCCTCCCGCGTGATCTGTCAGGAGTGCAGGGTTCCGACCTGCGACGAAACACCTGGTGTGTGTTCAGATAGGCGGATTCAAGCGGTGGGCGCAAGGAGCTCAGCGAGCCGCTCGGCGTCGCTGGTCGTGGTCCCGGGTCGGTGGCCCTCGTCGATCTCGGCCTGCACGACCCAGTTCCTCAGAGTCTCGGGATTGATCCCGAGCTGCTCGCCCACACGGCGGAACGTTCCCGACCTCGTCGCTGGATCCCGTCGCGCGTCCACGGCCATCCTCGTGGCCCTCTCCCGAAGCTCATCGGGGTACTTCCTCGGTGCTGCCATGCTCCTCATCCTCCCGTGAGATCAGAGCCTCCACCAGACCCGGGTCGATTCACCCAACAGATTCAGGCGCTGGAACGGGACCTGCACGTCACCTTGGTTGAACGCAGTCCGCGGAGCGTGGTTCTCACCCCCGCCGGGGAGGTGCTGCTTCAGCACGCCCACGTCCTGCTGGCCAGGGCCGAACGCGCCCGCGACGAGGTCCGCTCGGTGGGCCCGCTGTAGATGACGCGGCCGCCGCGCTCGCCCGCGCCGGGGCCGATGTCGACCAGCCAGTCGGCGTGCCGCATCACGTCCACCGAATGCTCCACGACGAACAGGCTGTTGCCTCGGCGCTTGAGCCCGTCGAGGATGCCGAGCAGAGCGCTGACGTCCTGCGGATGAAGTCCCGCGGACGGCTCATCGAGCACATAGACCACGCCGAACAGTTCGGAGGTCAGCTGGGTCGCGAGTCGCAGTCGTTGTAGCTCGCCGCCGGAGAGGGTGGGGGTGGTGCGGCCCAGGGAGAGGTACCCCAGACCGAGCTCGATGATCGGCCGCAGTCTGTTGACGAGTTCTGCGCCTAGGCGCGCTGTCGCGGCCAGCTTCTCCACCGAGTGGTTCGGTGTCTTGCGCACGTCGGGGGCGGCCGCGTGGGTTAATCCCCCAGCGTCGACGCGCTGCTGCACAGCGTCGCGTCGGGCTGCGTTGTCCAGAGCTTGCCCCGCCGTCTCGGTCCCGTCGAGATCGCCGGTGGCCCGCTCGACTGCCTCTTCGATCAGCGTCGAGAGCTCCGCGAGCGGCAGCTCGGAGAGATCTGCGACATCGAGGCCCTCAAACGTCACGGACAGAGCCTCCGGCTTCAGCCGCTTGCCATGGCAGGCGGGGCAGGGAGCGACCGTGAGGAACTGCGCCACGCGTCGCTTCATCGAGTCGCTCTTGGTGTTCGCGAACGTGTCGAGCACGTACCGGCGCGCACCGACGAAGGTGCCCGAGTAGGTCGGTTCGACGCCAGACGCGATCGCGAGTGCTCCTTCGCCCTCGTGGAGAAGTGACGAGGACTGGCCACCCGCTACGAAATCTCTTTCTCCAGCTCAGGAATACGTGCGGCGTCATCGGTCGTCGCGTAGTAGGTGGACGGGGCGATCTGCGCGTCGGTGCCCTTCAGCACCGTGCAGATCGGCTTGACGCCGTGCCGATCCTTGTGCTTGTCGATGAAAGCGACTCAAGAGACATGTCCTAGAGGACGACGCCGAGCCTCGTTCAGGACGGGATCAGCAGCTCCCCTGGATTGGCACGTGCGGTGGATCGGCTCCACAGCCCGTGGCCCCGGGGTGGTGCCCATAGGGGGCCCCCCCCCCTGTGCAAACAGGGAGTTTGGAAAAGGGGGCGCCCCTAAACACCCTTGTCCATGCGGACGCCGCCGCCCCTGTTACTGGCGGGGAACCGCCGCCCCCCTGTTTGGCCCGGTGGGGTGCACCGGCTCCACAGCCGTGGCCACGGCTGTGGAGCCGATCGGGGCCGCACCCCGATGTCAATCGAGGCTGATGCTCTAGGCGGTCTCGCCGGGCAGCTTGTACGCGATCACGTCGACGTTCTGGATGCTCGGTTCTGTGCTGAACAGATCTGCTCCCTGTGCGGCGAGTGCCTGACCGACGCCACCGGAGAGGTGGGTCTGGCGGGCCTCGTCGTCGGGGAACACGTCGAAGATCCCGAAGGTCGATTCGTCGAACTGCAGAGCGAACCAGGCCCGCGTACCCTCCTCCTGCTCGACGATGGGACGGGCGCTGCGGAGGAAGTCCGCGACGTCCTGCTCCTTCCCGGGCTTGGCGTGCACGACGACCGACAATGCAGAGTTGATCATGGTTTCCTCACTTGTCCTGGCTGAACAGCTCGACCATCGCGGCGTTGAAGGCCGGGAGATCCTCGGGCGAGCGGCTGGTGATCAGGTTCCCGTCGCGCGCCACCTCTTCGTCGACGACGTTCGCCCCGGCATTGCGCAGGTCGGTGCGGATGCTCGGGTACGAGGTCAGCGTCCGACCCTTCGCGACACCGGCCTCGATCAGCGTCCACGGTCCGTGGCAGATCGCGGCAACCGGCTTGCCGGCGACCATGACGTCGCGCACGAATCCGACTGCGTCGGTGTCCACGCGCAACTGGTCGGGGTTGACCGTGCCGCCCGGAAGCAGCAGGGCGTCGTAGTCGTCGGCCGAGGCGGACTTCACCAGTGCATCGACCGGGAATGTCCCGGCCTCGTCCAGGTCGTTCTCGCGAGCCTTGATCTCGCCCTCGTGCAGCGAGAGCAGCACGGTCGTGGCCCCGGCGTCCTGAAGAGCCTGTCGCGGCTGCTCGAGCTCCACGCGCTCGACGCCGTCCGCGGCCAGGATCGCGATCCGTTTCCCTCCTAGTTCGTCTGCCATGTTCTGCTCCGTTCTGTGGGAGGTGACGGCCTGCCCGTGCGGGCGAGCCGCACGCTGTCCGTACCGGGCAACGTGGTTCGGGTGCAGGACGACTCGCGTGCAGTCGTCGTTGCGCTCATCGGAGTGCCGGCAGGTGTTGGCTGCCGATTCTCGGGCCGGATCCTGGGAGACGGTGAAGAAGCTTCGGCCCTGTGGTCGACGATGACCTTCCGCCATCGACGGTTGTCGTTCTTCACCGGGGCCTGGCCGGATGTGAGCGCCGGGCCCGCATTCGAGTCTAGACCTCGTCGGTCAGGGACGGGCCGCACGTGGCCATCTCGTTCTGGACGCCTGGACGCCTGGACGCCGGGACGCCGGGACGCCGGAGCACGGAGACGTCGACGACTCCGATGCCGCCGGGGGACCGCGCCGATCGCATCCGGCGATTCGGGCCCGTCCCCGGATCTCCGGTCGGGCACGACGCACGGGATCGGCCGTGGAGTCGTCGACGGCTATGGCGACCTCCTGTCGGCGAGCTCGACGTCGTCGTTCTCCATCTCGACCCAGGCCTCGCGGGCCCGCAGGCAGTCCTGGTCGTCGGCGGGAGCTCACAACGTCTCGGCCCGCCGCCGCCGAGTCCGATCTCGAGTCTCGCCGCCGCGAGCCCGCAGGCCGCTGCCCGGTCCGTCTGCGGTCGGGCAGTCGCGGAGCGTCTGCTGACCGCGCTGGGAAGGCATGCACCCGGGCTCCCGATCTGGCGAGGCAGCCTGCTCGTCCGGTGCGCTCTCTGCGCGAGGTCTTCGCCCTCGTCGCAGCCTTCCGACTCTCACATCCGGGAGGTGGCCTCCTGGAGCGCGGCTTCGAGGTACGGTGCCGACGCACCGGCTCCGGACGAGGCGACCTGCGCGGGCGTGCCCGAGGCGACCACCGTGCCGCCGTCGTCTCCCGCGCCGGGTCCGAGGTCGATGACGTGGTCGGCCACGGCGACGATGCGCATGTCGAGCTCGACCGCGACGACGGTGTTGCCTGCGTCCACGAGGGTCTGGAGATGCGTCACGAGTCGGTCGGAGTCGGCGCTGTGCAGCCCGGAGGTCGGCTCGTCCAGGACGTAGAGGGTGTCCCCGCGCTGGGATCGTTGGAGCTCGGTGGCGAGCTTCACCCGCTGTGCCTCACCTCCGGACAACTCGGTGGCCGGCTGTCCGAGACGGAGATATCCGAGGCCGACGTCGACCAGTGCCGTGAGCGAGCGCATGATGTCGAACTCGCCGTGGAAGAAGTCGTGGGCCTCCTCGACGCTCATGGCGAGGATCTCCGCGATGTTGCGGCCGCGCCAGGCGATCTCCAGCGTGCTGGACTGGTAGCGGGTGCCGTGGCAGTCGGGGCACTTGGTGTAGACCGAGGGGAGGAAGAGTAGCTCCACCATGACGGATCCTTCGCCCTTGCAGGTAGGGCAGCGACCGCCGGTGACGTTGAAGGAGAATCTGCCCGCCTTGTACCCGCGAGCGCGGGCCTCGGGGGTCTCCGCGAACCTTCTCCTCACGTGGTCGAACAGGCCCGTATAGGTGGCGACGTTCGAGCGTGGGGTGCGACCGATGGGCTTCTGGTCGATGCTCACGACGCGGCGCACCCCGGCGACGTCGCCGCGGATCTCTCCCTCGAGCTCGTCGGGCTCGTCCGACAGCAGGAGATCGTCCCCTTCGGCGGGGGCGGCGTCCTCCGCCTGGTCTGCTCGTCCCTGCCGTTCGCCGAGCAGCGCGGGCAGTGCCTGGCTGACCAGGCTGGACTTGCCTGATCCCGACACTCCGGTGACGGCGGTGAACACCCCGAGCGGGAAGGAGATCGTCACGTCGCGCAGGTTGTTGCGCGTGACGTGCTCGAGCCTCAGCCATCCCTGTGGCTCGCGGGGCGTCCGGCGGGGCAGTCCGCTGCCCCCGAAGACATAGCCGCGGGTGACGGACTCCTCCACCTCTGCCAGCCCTTCGTAGGGCCCGCTGTAGACGACGCGGCCGCCGCGCTCACCCGCGCCGGGCCCGATGTCGACCAGCCAGTCGGCGTGCCGCATCACATCCACCGAATGCTCCACCACGAACAGGCTGTTGCCCCGGCGCTTGAGCCCGTCGAGGATGCCGAGCAGAGCGGCGACGTCCTGCGGATGAAGTCCCGCGGACGGCTCATCGAGCACATAGACCACACCGAACAGCTCAGAGGTCAGCTGGGTCGCGAGTCGCAGTCGCTGCAGCTCCCCGCCGGAGAGGGTGGGGGTGGTGCGGCCCAGGGAGAGGTACCCCAGACCCAGATCGATGATCGGCCGCAGTCTGTTGACGAGTTCTGCGCCCAATCGCGCTGTCGCGGCCAGCTTCTCGACCGAGCGGTCAGGCGACATGCGCGCGTCCTCGACGGCCGCGGGGGCGGATCCTCCGGCGTCGTCGATCCGCTGCCCGGCGTCGCGTCGGTCAGCCTGGCCACCTGTGCGGCCCGCCGACTCGGCCCCGTCGAGAGCGCCGGCAGCTCGTTCGACCGCCTGGTCGATCAGCGTGGAGAGCTCCGCGAGCGGCAGCTCGGAGAGATCTGCGACGTCGAGACCCTCGAACGTCACGGACAGAGCCTCCGGCTTCAGCCGCTTGCCATGGCAGGCGGGGCAGGGAGCGACCGAGAGGAACTCCGCCACGCGTCGCTTCATCGAGTCGCTCTTGGTGTTCGCGAACGTGTCGAGCACGTACCGGCGCGCGCCGACGAAGGTGCCCGAGTAGCTCGGTTCGACGCCTGCCGCGGTCGCGGCCCGGGCCTCGGAGAGTGTGAGCCGCGAGTGGACCGGGACATACGGCGTCTCGTCCGTGTAGAGGATCCAGTCCCGATCCTCCTTCGGCAGATCCTTCCAGGGCACATCGACGTCGTAGCCGAGGGCGACGAGCACATCGCGCAGCTGATGACCGTGCCAGGCCGTCGGCCAGGAGGCGATGGCCCGTTCGCGGATCGTCAGTGAAGGGTCCGGCACCATCGTGTCCTCGGTGACCTCGTACACCCGGCCGATGCCGTGGCACTCCGGGCATGCGCCCTGCACCGTGTTGGCGGAGAAGTCCTCGGCGTAGAGCATCGGCTGATCTTCGGGGTAGTGGCCGGCCCGGGAGTAGAGCATGCGCACCAGCGAGGAGAGCGTGGTGATGCTGCCCACCGAGGACCGCGCGCTGCGGCCTCCACGCTGCTGCTGAAGAGCGACGGCCGGCGGCATGCCCGTGATGGAATCGACGTCCGGGACGCCGGCCTGGTCGATCAGGCGACGAGCGTAGGGAGCGACGGACTCGAGGTAACGGCGCTGGGACTCCGCGAACAGGGTTCCGAAGGCCAGGGAGGACTTCCCCGAGCCGGAGACGCCGGTGAACACCACCAGAGCGTCGCGGGGGGGACCGTCAGGTCGATGTCCTGGAGGTTGTGCTCGCGCGCGCCGAGAACCTGCACGTCGGGCTGAACGGGTGTGGAGTCCGACGGTGCGGACCTGCGTGCTTCGACCATGCCGGCGACACTAGCAACGTGTTCCACCGATTGGTCGGAGCATGGGCCCGTCCTCCACGGCCCACCTGCCCGTGGCGCCTGTCGCCGCAGCGGCGGCAGGCGCCAGGATGGAGCACGGGGCTCCGTCTGTCCTATGCTCGAAGAGAGCCGAGGTCGCGGGCGACGGGCATCCATATGACCGTGGCACTTCCGCGACCGGGCCATCCACAACTGGAGGAGATCGTCATGGCAAGCAGCAACCGCGCCGTCGTGTTCCAGAACGTCAAGGACATGCGCGTCGAGACCCTCGACTTCCCGAAGCTCGAGATGCCGAACGGCAAGAGCGCCCCGCACGGCGTCATCCTCAAGATCGTCGCCACCAACATCTGCGGCTCCGACCTGCACATCTACCGCGGTTCCTTCCCCGTCCCCCAGGGCATGGTGATGGGGCACGAGATGACCGGCGAGGTCGTCGAGATCGGCGCCGACGTCGAGTTCCTCTCCGAGGGCGACCTGGTCTCGGTCCCCTTCAACGTCGCCTGCGGCCGATGCCGCAACTGTCGTGCCCGCCATACCGAGGTGTGCGAGACCGTGAACCCCGACGTGGCCTGCGGCGCCTACGGGTTCAACCTGGGCAACTTCCAGGGTGGGCAGGCGGAGTACCTGTTCGTCCCCTACGCCGACTTCCAGCTGCTCCGCTTCCCGGACAAGGACCAGGCCATGGAGAAGATCCGTGACCTCGCCCTTCTCTCGGACATCCTGCCCACCGCGTTCCACGGCCTCATGGAGGCCGGGGCGAAGCCCGGCTCGACCGTCTACATCGCCGGCGCCGGTCCCGTCGGTCGCTGCGGCGCCGCAGCAGCCCGGCTCCTGGGCGCTTCCTGCATCATCGTCGGTGACTACCACCAGGACCGGCTGGACCTGATGAAGAACAACGGCTGCGAGACCATCGACCTCAACCAGGACGTGCCGCTGACCGACCAGATCGAGGCCATCCTCGGCGAACCCATGGTGGACTGCGCCGTCGACTACGTCGGCAACGAAGCCCACGGGATCGGCCGCGAAGCCGATGACATGAGCCCCGCACACGCCATCAACCAGGTCATGGACGCCACCCGCGCAGGCGGTGCCACCGGCATCGTCGGCGTCTACGGCCCCGACCCGCTGGCCTCGTCCAAGGCCGAGCAGGAGGGCACCTACCCGCTCGACTTCGGCAAGGCGTGGATCAAGTCGCCTCGGATCTCCGGCGGCCAGGCCCCGATCATGCACTACAACCGTGAGCTGATGATGTCGATCCTGTGGGACCGCATGCCCTACCTCAGCGACATGCTCAACACCAAGGTCATCAGCCTTGACGAGGCCCCCGACGCCTACGCGAAGTTCGATACCGGTGTCTCGGAGAAGTTCATCATCGATCCCCACGGCATGATCCCCGCCTGATCCCGGGCCGTCATGCACCCGGCCCGCGATCGTCGCTCCAGCGGCGGTCGCGGGCCGGTTCTGTGCACGGATCCGTCGCCGATCCCGTCCTGGACGATGTCCGGGGCGGGCCTGGCGCCGGCGGGGCCGGCATGCCCGAGCTCAGCGGCGGGGACGAGTGCGCAGGGGCGTGATCGGGGGAGACGGGGCAGGTCCCTGCAACGGTCCTGACGCCCCTCACCTCCCGATCCGGATCGCCTCGCGGGGCGAGGGGGGACGATCACCGGCGCCCGGGCCGTCGGGACGCGCCGCGGCGCCGCCCGGCACGTCACGATCATCATGACGCGGATCGAGCGCCTCTGCGAGAGCATCGCCGCCGCCCGCGCCGGACGCTCGGTCAGATCGTGTGCTCCGAGGCCCCGACGGCGGTCGATGAGCCGGAGTCCGCTGCTGCCGATGGAGCCGTTGCGGGGAGTCCGGCGTAGGCGCGTCAGGACAGCAGTCATCGCCGGGATCGAGCGGACCTCCGACCAGCGCCGATGCCGGGCACGCCTGGGTCGGTCGACCCCCATCGGGGAGACAGACCGTCCTGCACCCCGTCGCGGCCCGGCACCTCGTCGTGCAGCACGCTCGTCTCTCGTTCTGCCCGGTGCCTCGCGGGGGAGTGGACGGGTGCTGGTGGGCGAGCGTGGCGTCGGGACCCGATCACCGCCCGGCACGTCTCCGGGGCTGAGGGTCATGTGGCGCTCTGCGCCACGCCGTGATCGTCTGCGGCATCAGTCCACCGCATCCGGTGGGAGGGGACAGGGTCCGGGCGTGCCGTCACCTGCCCCCTCACCACGGGATGCGGTGGGCGGTGGTCACCGGATGGCGGAGCGGATGGCGGCGGCCGCGGCGGCGACGTCCGATGCGCTGTAGATGGCGCTGCCCGCGACGGCCACGTCGGCTCCCGCCTGCTGGACGGCCTCGACAGAGTCCGCGCTGACGCCGCCGGCGACGGAGAACGGGACCTCGGCGGCCTTGCCGGCGGAGAGCAGGGCGTCGAGGCTGTAGCCGTCCTCCGCCTGCTCGTCGAGGCCGGCGTGCATCTCCACGAAGACGGCGCCGAGGGCGACGACCTCTCGGGCCCGTGCGGCCTTGTCGGACACGCCGATCAGATCGACGACGACGCCCTTGCCGTGCTTGGTCGCCGCGGCGACCGCTCCGGCGATCGTGCTGTCACCGGCGACGCCGAGCACGGTGACCAGATCGGCTCCGGCGGAGAAGGCGATGTCAGCTTCCAGCTCGCCGGCATCCATGGTCTTGAGATCGGCGAAGACGGTCTTGTCGGGGTGGGCGGCCTTGACCGCCGTGATCGCCGCGAGGCCCTCGCTCTTGATCAGAGGGGTGCCCAGCTCGAGGATGTCGACGTAGGGGGCGGCCTTCGCGGCGAGGTCGAGGGCGGACTCGGTGGTCAGGGTGTCCATGGCGAACTGCAGTCGCATGTCAGGGTGTCTCTTTCTCGTGGTGGTGTCGATGGTGGAACGGGGAAGAAAGGTCATTCGAGGTTGGCATGACGGGGCCAGAGCGCATCCGCGCTCACTCCGCTCTTCTGCCACAGGACGTCGAAGAGAGCGTCGCCGACGAGGACGAGGAGCTGCTCGAAGAGGCTGCCGGCGTACTGGGCCGACTGCTGCTCGGACCGGTCCGTCTTCGTCGCCGCCCGGATGACCAGGACGGCGTGGGACAGCTGAGCAAGCGGTGACTCGGGGTCGGTCGTGATCCCGATGACGCGGGCACCGACGGATCGCGCCGTCTCGGCCGCGCTCACCACCCCCGAGGTCGTGCCGGAACCGCTGGCGGTCAGGAGCAGGTCGCCCTCTCCGATCGCCGGGGTCGTCGTCTCACCGACGACGTGGACCTGCAGCCCGAGGTGCATGAGGCGCATGGCCGTCATCCGCAGCGCGAGCCCGGACCGTCCAGCGCCATGGACGAAGACTCGCCGGGCGTCCGCTGTCAGCTCGACGGCGGCCGCGAGCGCGGGCGCGTCGGGAAGGGCAGCTGCCCCCTCGATCTCGTTGATGATTCGCGTCAGCGAATCCTGCATACCTCGTTCTTCCATGTCGACCAGCATGGACCGGCCCGCGGCGCTCCACTGCTGCCCGATGAGCGGGGCGCCCTCTCCGATCGGGTGGGCCTCCCGGATCGAGCTAGACTAGGGGAGTGAGCGACCTCCCGACCCCGCTGGAACGTGCCCGCTCCCTGTCACGGGACCGTGCCATGACCGAGCAGGCCGATCAGCATGCGATCACCCTCGAATCGATCCTCGCCGTGCTCCGCTTCGGCCGACTCGCGGATGCGGCCGCGCGCAGGGAGGCCACGGAGATCGCCTCCTCGGCGCTCATCCGTGCTCGTTCGGTCCATGAGCAGCAGGAGAGCGTGCTCGAGCCGGTGGCCGACGCGTTCTCGCGCCTGCGCACCGAACTGCGTCCCCTGATCCGCTCCGGGCCGCTGCACGTCCAGTTCGCCGAGCCTCCTGCGCGAGGGCGGGCGCTGCCGGGCCCGGTCGCTCGGGAAGCCCGCGCCATCTCCCGCACAGCAGTGCTCTCGCTCATGGACCGCGCGGACGCTGCACGCGCCCGGGTCGGCTGGGACTGCGATGGCCGCAACCTGCTGATGGAGGTCCGTGACGACGGGGGAATCGCGGTGACGGCGCACGACGACTCCTTGCGTCCGATCGTGGAGCGGGTGGCGGCGCTCGACGGAACCATGGACGTGGAGACGACCCCGGGCTGGGGGACGACGCTGCGGATCGAGATCCCGCTGGACCCACCCAGCGCAGCGCTCACCGTGGAGGGCGCCGAGGAGCTCACCGACCGCGAGAAGCAGGTGCTGCGCCTGGTCGCGACCGGGATCTCGAACCAGCGCATCGGCGATCAGCTCGGGATCACGGCCAACACGGTGAAGTACCACGTGGCCAACCTGCTGCGGAAATACGGTGCCCGCACGCGCGCCGAGCTCGCAAGCATCACTCACTCCCCTGATGCGCACCATCCGAGGTCCCAGACTCGATAGCGGGCCCCGGTCCGGACGGCGGCTGCGGGGCCCCGATCTGGCATCCGGCGCGGCAGATCCCACCATCGCCGGTCGGCCGGCGCTGCGCGCGGCAGCCCCCGCGACACGTTCTCGGGCTTCGAGCTCGCGGCACCGTCATCCCGCCCACCAGCCCCTGGGTGCGCCTCGGGTCCGAGCCGAGGCGCACCCCCGGGTGGGCGGGCACGAGGCTCACATCAGACCGTGCTCCTCGAGGAGCTGGCCGATCTCCCCGTGCTCGAGCCTGCCGCGCAGGTAGCCGCGCAGCGCGGCCGGGCCGGGGATCTCCACCTTCTTGCCGTCGCGCATGCGCGCCGAGGCCTCGAGGAGGTCGCGCACATCGTACGTGGAGCCCCAGGTCTCCGGCACGCCGCGCTCCACGTCGAGGAGTTGGTAGACGGCCTCCATGCCGGTGCGCACCGAGTACTCGGTCGTGAAGATCGTGTCGCGGCCGGTCTCCGCGAACTGCCCGAGGAACGCGAAGTTCGCCGCCCCCTCCGGCACGACCTGCGGCCGGTCACCCGCGCGGCGGGGCATGAAGAAGCTCGTCACGTAGGGCATCATGACCGGCACGCACCGGGCGCCTGTCGCCGCGAGCTCAGGGATCTCCTCCACGGGCACGCCCAGGTGGTAGAGCCACTCCTGGGTGATCTCCTCGCCGCTGCACTGCGCCAGGGGCTTCTTCACGTAGTCGCCGTCGACGTCGACGAACAGGCCGTAGACCCAGACGACGATCTGATCCTTCGGCTGCTTCTTGAAGTGCGGCTGGCGATTGACCGTCCAGCTCAGCAGCCAAGAGGAGTCCTCGGCGGTGACGATGCCGCCGGTGACCACGCGGCCGCTGAACGGATCGCGCTGGGCGATGCGCTCGATGTAGGCGGGGATGCGCTCATCAAGCGTCGTGACGGTGGCCGATTCCCACTTCGTCTCCTCGATCGAGGAGCAGAAGACCTCCGGGCGCCCGAACGCCGTGTCCTTCTTCGCGATGCGCTTCCACAGGTCCCAGGCCGGGGCCGGGCCCTCGTTGAGGGTTGCGGGCGTGTGGTGGTCGCCGTCATCGGAGTTGTCCACGAGCGAGCCGATCGTCATGAGCGCGAGGTCGTGCTCGCCGAGCTCGATGGTCTCCTCGGCGCCGTCGCGGCGGCAGCGGATCGCGGTGGCGCGGATCTCGCCGCCGCGGTGGGTGAAGTCCACATCGAGTACCTCGGTGCCGGAGCGGAAGACGACGCCGTGCTCGGTGAGGTAGTGCATGAGCGGCAGGACGAAGGACTCGTACTGGTTGTACTTCGTGAACTTCAGCGCCGTGAAGTCGGGCAGTCCGCCGATGTGGTGGATGAAGCGGTGGAGGTAGAGCTTGAACTCGAGCGCGGAGTGCCATTCCTCGAAGGCGAACATCGTCCGCCAGTACATCCAGAACGGCGAGTCGAGGAACTCGCGGCCCATGACCTCGTCGATGCGCTTGCCTTCCATCTCGGAGCGCTCGGCGAGGAAGATCTTGAGCAGGTCCTTCTGCGCTCGCTTCGGCAGGTCGAAGCGGCCCTCGTGGCCGGCGTCCTCGCCCTGGCGCACGGTGGCGCGACGCAGCGAGTAGTTGGGGTCGTCCTTGTTGAGCCAGTAGAACTCGTCGAGCACGGAGGCGTCCTCGAGCTCGAGGGAGGGGATGGAGCGCATCATGTCCCACAGGCACTCCATGTGGTTCTCCAGCTCCCGGCCGCCGCGGATGACGAAGCCCTTCTCCGGGACGTCGAGGCCGTCGAGGGCACCGCCGGCGGTCTCGCCCTTCTCGAGGATCGTGACGTTGGCGCCGGGGACCCCGGCGTCGCGGATGAGGAAGACGGCCGCCGCGAGCCCGGCCAGCCCGCTGCCGACGATGTAGGCCTTCGTCTCCTGGGCGTGCCGTGCGGGGCGGGGGCGCGCGAATGCCTCGTAGTTGCCTGCCGTGTGCTGCATGGTCCGTCCTTCCCGACGCGTGCCGGACGGCGGTCGTCCGGCCTCGTAATTGAGTGTACTCAATAATGAGTCGACTACAATCGCGCGGTGAGGACTCAGGATTCCATGCGGCAGGGGCAAGCGGCGGCGCCGGGCAGGCGCGAGCAGGCGAAGGCGGACAAGCGCGCCCGCATCCTCGCCGCCGCGTGCGCCCTCTTCGAGGAGCGAGGATTCCAGCGGACCTCGATGAGCGAGGTCGCGCGCGCGGCCGACGTGGCTGAGGGGACCGTCTTCCAGTACGCGGCGACGAAGACCGACCTGCTGATGATGGTCGTCGATGCGCTCTGGGGAGCCCACGAGCAAGCGATGACCACCCCTGCGCGCGCCACGTCCGCCGTGCCCGACGGAGCCGCCGCGGCGCCGCCGGCAGGGGAGACCGCGGACCAGATCGCGGCGCTCGTCTCGCCGCTCGTCGCCGCGATGCGCCGCTGGCCCGAGCCCACGACATGGGTCGCCCGCGAGATCCTCTTCGGTGCAGAGATGCCGCACCGACGGCAGGTCCTCGACCATGTCGATCGCCTCGAGGAGCAGATCGCCGCGCGCCTGCGGGACAGCCGGGGCGACGCCTCGGGTGCGGTCGCCGTGGCGCGGGACGGCGCGGCCGGAGCTGCCGGCGGGGCCTCCGGTGAGGTCGAGGCGACCGGCGCCCGGCTCATCGTCACCGGGGTGCTGGCCGAGCTCAACCGCTCCCGACAGGGGCGCAACGAGAGCGAGAACGTCGAGGCGGCTCTGCGTCAGCTCATCGACCTCGTGGTGGCAGGGGCGAGCGCCTCACGGTGACAGGGGAGCCGTCCCGTCGACACCGCTTTCACGAGGACCGATACGGTGACGAGCGCGCCCTCGGCGTGCTGTGCAGGGCGCCCGCGTCCCACCGGGTTCCGGGTTCGCGGATCGGCCTCAGGCCTTCGCCGCCTGGGTGCGGCCCCCGCGGCGGCTGGATTCCAGCATCTCGGTCAGCGAGCGCGCGTCATAGCTGCCCACCATCCGGCAGCCGTCGACGAAGAACGTCGGGGTCATCTTGGCGCCGCTCGCCTCCGCGCTCGCGATGTCCCGCTGCACCCGCGCGGCAACCTCGTCGCTGTCGAGATCCTCGACGAACGCCTCGACATCGAGGCCCAGCTCAGCCGCGTAGCCGATGAGATCCTCCCTCTCCAGCGCGTCCTGCCGGGTGAACACGAAGTCGAGCCACGGCCAGAACATCTGCTGCTTCGCGGCCGCCTCGGCGGCCCGTGCGGCGAGGGGGCCGTGAGGATGGTGAGGCAGATGCCGCACGACGTAGCGCAGATCATCACCGAAGCGCCCGTGCAGGTCTTCCCATGAGCCAGTGGCGTGCGCGCAGTACTCGCACTCGAAGTCCACGAACTCCACGAGGGTGAGCCGGGCGTCCTCCGGTCCGCGGATGTGATCCACCTCGGGGTCCACCGGAGAGTCGAGCGTCATCGGGAGATCCGCCGTCTCCTCTCCCCACCGACGGGCCGCGACCTTGAAGATCGACCAGCCCAGAACAGTGGCGAGCACCATCGCCACGAGCACGCCCAGCGTCGCCTGGCGCCCCAGATCCGAGGGGGAGTCGAAAGCGAGGCTGATGACCAGCAGCGACACGGTGAAACCGATGCCCGAAAGTGCTGCCCCGCCGAACACGCTGCCCATTCCGACCCCCTCCGGCAGTCGGCCCGCGCCCATCCGAACGGCGAGGAGCGTCGCGATCCCGATTCCGAGGAGCTTGCCGAGCACGAGCCCTGCGATGACGCCCCACGTCACAGGCGAGCCCAGCGAGTCGGCCACCACCCCGCCGCCCAGGTCGACCCCGGCATTGGCCAGAGCGAAGATCGGCACGACCAGCAACGCCGTGGGGAGACGGAGGTACTCGTACAACCGCTCGTTGATCGACACGCCCTTGGACAGCCCCCGACCGACGGCACGCGCCGAGGAAGCGCTCGGGGATTGCCAGAAGTCGCGGAACAGCTGCCGGGCGGCGACCACCTCCTGCCGTTGCGTCGGGTAGGCGGGGATCAGAAGGCCGGCGATCATGCCCGTCAGCGAGGCGTGGATGCCGGAGGACAGAGTCGCCAGCCACAGCACGATGACGATCCCCACGTACGGAGCGGCACTCCACTGCCGGGAACGGCCCACCAGCCACAGGGCGACGAGGCAGCCGAGAGCGACCAGCAGCGGGACGGGTCGGATCTCGTCGCTGTAGAACACCCCGATGATCGACACCGCAAGGAAGTCGTCGACCACCGTGAGGGTCAGGAGGAAGACGCGCAGCTGCCCGGAAAGCCGGGGGCCGACGATCGCGAGAGCGCCGAGCATGAACGCCGTGTCCGTTCCGACGACCGCCCCCACCCGCGAAGCCCCTCGCCACCGGACGCGCCGACGACCAGGACGTACACCAGCGCGGGCAACGCCACACCCGCGACGCCCGCGATCGCCGCCAGACGGGCGCGACTGCTGTCCCGCAGAGCCCCGTGTGCGAACTCCTGGCGCACCTCGAGACCCACGACGAAGAAGAACACGACCATCAGTCCGTCGTTGATCCAGTGGTGCAGATCCAGGTGCAGGCCGAACGGGCCGACGTCGATCCCGACGCTCTGTTGCCACAGCTCGACATAGGAAGAGGACAGCGGCGAGTTCGCCCAGAGGAGAGCGAAGGCCGTGACGACGATGAGCAGCACGGCCGAGCCCGACTCCGTGCGGAGTCTTCCGGCTATTCCGCGAGAGGGCGAGGTTGAGTGGGGCACGGCGCGATTCTGCCTGAACGTGCTGGCCGGCGCCACTGGGTCGGACCGGGTCCGATGCCGCTGCTGTTCGGGTCCGAGGGGTGGACGGGCGGCCGTGGGAGATCGATCCCCAGCTGTGCGCGAGGTGCGTGCGGCTCGTGCAAGAGCTCCCGCGGGAGTTCCTCTCCCACCTCGCCGCAGCGGTCGCGACCGCTCGGCAGGACGGCGTCCCGTGGGGGCCCGTGCGGCGCTGTCCGGCGCTGGACGATGTCGACCACGGGACCAGTCCGGGTGTCACCAGCGCAGGGCCTCCCGAAGTCAAGCGATCGAAGGCTGAGAACGAGCAGCTGTGCGAGGACCAGGAGACGCTCCGCCCGGCCTCAGTTCTCTTCGCGGCGAGCTCGACCCGCGCAACCAGCGATCCTGGCGTTCGGCGACGTGATGAGAGGCGAGGGCTGCGCGGAGCTGCCGGGCCTGGAGGCGTCGGGCCCGTATCGCAGCCCGCACCGTCATCGATGCCCTGGTCCAAGACAGGATCCGCGATCCAGTCATGCCAGTGACAGATCGGTGAGATCACTGCCACCTTGTCGAGAACCTGCGGATGTTGTAGGTTCTCGCGCGACCTGTCAGGGGTGCGACGCCGTGAACTGCGGCGCGACAAGGAGGTTACCTGCTCGAATTCTCATGAAGTTGTCGGGTTCCTCAAGTCGGTGAGTGGTGCCCGAAGGCAACCTGGCCGAATCCAAAGCTGTGCCGTTGATCGATTGCGTTGTCGGTGGTGGCGGAATGGTTCAAGACTTGACGAGGCGCCGTACTGCGTCCGAAGCCTCCTTCAGCTTTTTCTCGGCCTCGTCTCCGCCTTCGCGGGCGGCATCGAGGACGCAGTGACGGAGATGATCGTCGAGCAGGCCCAGCGCCACGTTCTCGAGCGCGCTATTCAGAGCGGAGATCTGGGTGAGGATGTCGATGCAGTAGACATCCTCATCGACCATTCGAGAGATCCCGCGGGCTTGACCTTCGATCCGCTTCAGGCGGTTGAGGTAGCGGGGCTTGTCCTGGATGTAGCCGTGCGGTCCGCTGTGGCAGGCCTGTTCCTCGGTGGGTTCAGGTGCAGTGTTCATGAGTGATTCCATTCGGTGAGGGAGGGTCAGTGGCGAGCCCGGACGGCGGCGACGGTCGCTTCCGGTCGGAGGTCGAGGCGTCGCAGGAGCTGGGCGTTCAGGGCGACGACGATGGTGGACAGGGACATGAGGATCGCTCCGACGGACATCGGAAGGACGAATCCGATGGGGGCGAGGATTCCGGCCGCGAGTGGCACGGAGATCAGGTTGTAGCCGGCGGCCCACCAGAGGTTCTGCTTCATCTTCCGGTAGGCGGCTCGGGAGAGCTTGATGACCGAGAGTACCGAGCGGGGATCGGAGCTGGCGAGCACGACCCCGGCGGAGGCGATCGCGACGTCGGTGCCGGCGCCGATGGCGATGCCGACATCTGCCTGGGCGAGGGCGGGGGCGTCGTTGACGCCGTCGCCGACCATCGCGACCTTCTTGCCCTCCTTCTGGAGCTGGGCGACTTTCGAGGACTTGTCCTCGGGGCGCACCCCAGCGAAGACACGGTCGATTCCGAGCTCGCGGCCGACGCTGTTCGCGACCGCCTCGGCGTCTCCGGTGATCATGACGACCTCGACGCCCAAGCTGTGCAGAGCATTAATGGCCTCGCGAGACTCGGGGCGCACCTCGTCGGTGAGTTTGAGGCCGCCGATCACCTCGCCGTCACGGAGGACGTGGAGGATGATCGCGCCCTCCTGGCGCCAGGCCTCGGCTTCTTCGACCTCGCTCGCACCGGTCTCCTCGAGCAGGCGAGGACCGCCGACGCGGATCTCGTGCCCATCCACCCGGGCACTCACGCCCAGCGCGGGGGTGGAGCTGACGTCGGAGCCCACAGGAATCTGTGCTCCCTCGGCCTGTGCCTTGGCGATGATGGCGCGGGCGAGCGGGTGCTCGCTCTCCGCTTCGGCGGCAGCTGCCAGGGTCAGCACCTCGGTCTTGTCCGCACCGCGGGTGATGATCTCGGCGAGGGCGGGCTCGCCCTTGGTGAGGGTGCCGGTCTTGTCGAACAGGACGGCGTCGACGGTGCGCATTGCTTCCAGGGCCAGACGGTCCTTCACCAGGACACCGCCGCGGGCGGCCCGCTCGGTGGCGATCGAGACGACCAGCGGGATCGCGAGCCCTAGAGCGTGGGGGCAGGCGATGACCAGTACGGTCACTGTGCGAACGACGGCATCATCGGGCATGCCGAGCAGTGACCAGGTGATCGCGGTGATCACGGCGGCGCCGAGCGCGAACCAGAACAGCCACGCCGCAGCGGTATCTGCGATGCGCTGTGCCCGTGAGGAGGAGTTCTGCGCCTCGGTGACCAGGCGCTGGATACCGGCGAGGGCGGTGTCGTCGCCCGTGGCGGTGACTTCGATGCGGAGGCTGGAGTCGGTGGCGACGGTGCCCGCCACTACGGAGTCTCCGGTGGAGCGCGTCACCGGGCGGGACTCGCCGGTGACCATGGACTCGTCCACGTCGGCGCGGCCGTCGCGGATCGTGCCGTCGGCCGGGACGCTCGCCCCGGGGCGGACGAGGACGAGGTCGCCTCGCTGCAGCTCGGTGGGCGAGACGCTCACGAGCTCGTCGCCTTCGATGCGTTCTGCCATGTCCGGGAGCAGGGCGGCCAGGGAGTCGAGCGCGGAGGTGGTCTGGGCGAGGGAACGCATCTCGACCCAGTGCCCCAGCAGCATGATCACGATCAGCAGGGCGAGCTCCCACCAGAACTCGAGCTGGTGGTCGAGGATCCCGAGGGTCGCACCCCAGGAGGCGATGAACGCGACCGTGATCGCGAGCCCGATCAGGAGCATCATCCCGGGCTGACGGGAACGGACCTCGGAGACGGCACCGGTGAGGAACGGACGGCCACCCCAGACGTACATGACTGTGCCGAGGACCGGGGCGATCCCCATCGCGCCGGGGACATCGGGAATGCTGTACCCGAGCAGCATCGCGAACATCGGTGAGAACACGACGACTGGGACCGCGATGATCAGGTTGATCCAGAACAGCCGCCGGAACTGTCCGACGTGGTCCCCGTGACCGGCGTGGCCCCCGTGCCCTGAGTGACCCTCGTGTCCCGATTGGTCCTCGTGGTCTCCGTGAGTTCCGTGGTCGTGATGCGCGTCGGGTGCGTCGTGCTCAGCAATACCGGTGTGGGCTCCATGAGGCGTGGGGGAAGGATGAGAGTGCTGCATGCCGGGTTCTCCGTGGTCGTGACGGTGTGGGTGGTTGCCAGCGTTCATACACTCGACCATATACCCCTAGGGGGTATGTGTCGAGGGGCTGGATTCCGCTGTCAGCATCGGCGTGATCGAGGTGTGGAGGCGCGGCACGAGAGCCATCACGTCGGGGCCGGCGTCCAAGCCGCTGACTCCGACGAGCCGACCCGCTCGCTCGTGGGTGAGGATGAGGGGAGAGGTAGAGAAGGCGCGTGTAGTCCCGAATCGGCCTGTATGTCCAGCAGCGATGTAGAGGTGCTGGTGGATCTGTGCGCTGTAGAGGGCGCAGGGTCGGTAGGGCCCGGGGGCGTCCGCGCGCCCGAGCGAGGCCAGGACGCTGCGCGCGGCGTGCGCGCCCTGTGCCTCGGCGTCGCTCCAGTGATCGATGCGCCAGGTCGTGCCGTCAGTCTCGTGGACCGCGACGCCTCCTGCGGCGTAGACGTTCTCGTGGTCACGGCTGCGCAGCCGAGAATCGACAGCGATCGCTCTGCCCCACGGGGAGGGGGAGAGCGGGTGCGTTCCAAGGGCGGTGATGGCCAGGTCCGCGGCGAGGTCACGACCGTCGGTGAACTCGGCGTGCAGCTCGCTCTCGACGAGCTCAAGGCGCGTCAGCGCGTGACCGAAGTGCGTGTCGACAGCGACCCGATGTGCCTGGGAAAGTTGTCCTGCGACCTGGGCGCCGAAGGCGGTGGCCCCGGGGATGGGCGACGAGGCAGCGAGCGTGACCCTGCATCCAGCGTCGCGGAGGATTCCCGCGGTCTCGGCTCCGATGAACCCTGCCCCGTAGATCAGGACCCGCGGGGAGGGCGTGCGGTCAAGGACGCCGCGCACACGGAGCGCATCGTCCAGGGAATGCAGATGCGTCACCCGTCCGCTGTCCAGGGCGGCAGGGCTGGCGATGCTCGGAGGAAGGGGGCGCGGCGCGCTTCCCGTAGCGACGATCAGTGCGTCATAGTCCACGCGTGCTCCAGAGCGCAGGTGAACGGTCTGCTCTTGGGGGTCCACCGCCTGGACGCGATCCCGGACTGGCGGAGCGGGCAGTGCTGGCAGATGTGCGTGATGGGGTTCGAGGAGGCCGGTGGCGACAGCCTTGTTGACCAGAGTGCGGTTATACGGGGTGGATTCCGTATCGATGATCGCGGTTGTGGTGATCTCTTCGTGCTGGGCGAGTTCCCGGATGGCGGCCGCCCCCGCAGCTCCTGCACCGATGACGAGAACGTGTGTCGTGTCGGGCATTGCCGAGCTCCGATCTATATGGGGGAGGGGGCGCACTGCCTGGCAGTGGCCCCCTCCCGCTGAGCGGTGGTCCTCAGGCGGCGGCGTACTTCTGCGGGTCGGCGTCGAACAGCGGGCCGCACCCGGCGCAGCACAGCCAGTAGCGGGTGCCTTCGTAGTCGCGGAACAGGCCCGCGGCCTCGGCGGCGCTCTTGACGACGGTTCGGCCCTCCATTACCGGGCACGTGGCCATGTCGTCCTCCGCGGGGCCCATGAGGTTCGGGCGTCCCTCGGACTCCATGGGGGAGTGGGAGGTGTGGCCGCAGCAGCTGGAGGTCTGGTCGGTGGTGTCGTTCATGGGGTTCCTTCCATAGGGGTTTCGTGCGGGGGGGGGCAGTTCTTCGCGATGGAGGTGAAGCCGCGCAGGCGCAGGCTGTTGCCCACGACGAAGACGCTGGAGAAGGCCATCGCGGCGCCGGCGAGCATGGGGTTGAGCATGCCGAGCGCGGCGATGGGGATCGCGGCCGTGTTGTAGGCGAAGGCCCAGAACAGGTTGGTTTTGATGGTCGAGAGCGTCTTGCGGGACAAGCGGATGGCATCGACGGCGCTGCGGAGGTCGCCGCGTACCAGGGTGATGTCGCTGGCCTCGATCGCGACGTCGGTGCCGGTGCCCATCGCCAGTCCCAGGTCGGCCTGGGCGAGGGCGGGGGCGTCATTGACGCCGTCGCCCACCATTGCAACGGTGCGGCCCTCGCGCTGTAGGCGGGAGACCACATCGACCTTCTCGGACGGTAGGACTTCGGCGATGACCTCGTCGATGCCGACCTCGGTGGCGATCTGGCGGGCCACGGCCTCGTTGTCGCCGGTCAGCAGGACCGGGGTCAGACCCAGCGCCTTCATCGCGGCGACGGCCTCAGCGCTGGTCGGCTTGACCGTGTCGGCGACCACCAGGATTCCCCGGGCGATTCCGTCCCAGCCGATGGCGACGACGGTCTTGCCCTGTTCCTCGGCCTCCGCCTTGGCAGCGGCGACCGCGGGGCTCAGGGCCATCTGCGTCTCGGCGAGGAGGCTCTCTCGGCCGACGACGACAGCCCGTCCTTCGACGGTGCCGCGTAAACCCTTGCCCTCGACGTTGGTGAAGTCCGAGAGTGTCGGGAGTTCGCCGACCTCCTGGGTGGCGCCCTTGGCGATCGCTTGGGCGATTGGGTGCTCGGAGGAGTCCTCGACGGCGCCGGCCAGTCGCAGCAGCTCGGCGCGATCGGTGCCTTCATCGGTGACGACATCGGTGAGGGTCATCTTGCCGGTGGTGACGGTGCCGGTCTTGTCCAGCACCACGGTGTCGACCTTGCGGGTGGACTCGAGCACCTCGGGTCCCTTGATGAGCACACCCATCTGAGCTCCGCGGCCGGTGCCCACCAGCAGCGCGGTCGGGGTCGCCAGACCCAGCGCGCAGGGGCAGGCGATGACGAGAACGGCGACGGCGGCGGTGAAGGCCGCGGTGACGGGGAACCCGGCGCCGAGCCACGCCCCGAGGGTCAGCGCGGCGACCAGGATGACGATCGGTACGAAGATCCCGGAGATGCGGTCGGCCAGGCGTTGGACCTCGGCCTTGCCGGTCTGGGCGTCTTCGACGAGCTTGGCCATCTGGGCCAGCTGGGTGTCGGAGCCGATGCGGGTTGCGCGGACCACGAGGCGTCCGCCGGCGTTGACGGTGGCGCCGGTGACGGCGTCCCCCTCACTCACCTCGACGGGGACCGACTCGCCGGTGAGCATGGAGGCGTCGACCGCGGAGGTGCCGGAGACGACGGTGCCGTCGGTGGCGATCTTCTCGCCGGGGCGGACGATGAAATCGTCACCCTCTACGAGATCGTCGATGGCGATCTTCTGCTCCTGGCCCCCGCGCAGCACGGAGACTTCTTTCGCGCCGAGCTCGAGCAGGGCGCGCAGTGCGGCGCCGGCCTGGCGCTTGGAGCGCTTCTCGAAGTAGCGGCCGGCCAGGATGAACATCGTGACGCCCGCACCGACCTCGAGGTAGATGTTCGCTGCCCCGTCGGAGGGCGCGATCGTCAGCTCGAAGGGGTGAGTCATGCCTGGGGTGCCGGCGGTTCCGAAGAACAGTGCGTACAGGGACCACAGCAGGGCAGCGGAGGTGCCCATCGAGATGAGCGTGTCCATCGTGGCTGCGCCGTGCTTGAGGTTCGTCCAGGCTGCCTTGTGGAACGGCCAGGCGCCCCACACGATGACCGGGGCCGCGAGCGCCAGCGAGAGCCACTGCCAGTAGGGGAACTGAATGGCGGGGATCATCGCCATCGCGATGACCGGGACGGTCAGCACGACCGCACCGATCAGCCGGTGGCGCAGGGAGGTCAGCTCCGGGTCGGGGCCCTCCTGATCGTCCCCAGGCGTGTTCGCTGAGTCTTTGCGGGTGGCGGGCTTGGGTAGCGCGGCGGTGTAGCCGGTCTTTTCGACTTCACTGACGAGCAGCTGCGGATCGTAGCCCTCCGGGGGGGGGGACTGCTGCACGGATAGGTGACAGTTGTGGTGTTAGGCCGCGAGGGCCGCGGCGGGGTTCATGATGGTCTCGTATTCGATGGGGGTCAATCGGCCCAGGCGTGCCTGTCGGCGGCGTCGGTGGTAGGTCCGCTCGATCCAGGTGATGATCGCGATCCGCAGCTCCTCACGGGTCCGCCACCGCTTGCGGTCCAGGACGTTCTTCTGGAGCAGCGCGAAGAAAGACTCCATCGCAGCGTTATCGCCGGCAGCGCCGACTTGGCCCATCGATCCGACGAGGTGATGGCGGTTCAGGGCGTGCACGAACTTCCGTGACCGGAACTGAGATCCGCGGTCCGAATGCACGATGCAACCGGCCGCGTCGCGACGCCTGGATATCGCGTTGTCCAGGGCGTTCACTGCGAGACGAGCCTTCATCCTGTCGCTGATCGAGTAACCGACAATCCGGCCGGAGAACACGTCCTTGATCGCGCACAGGTAGAGCTTGCCCTCGTCGGTCCTGTGCTCGGTGATGTCAGTCAGCCACAGTTCGTTGACATCATCGGCGGTGAAGTCCCGCTTCACGAGGTCATCGTGGACGGGCGGCCCGGGGCGTTTTCCGTTCTTCCCGCGCTTCTTCCCGAACACTGACCACCACAGGTTGTCCCGGCAGATCCGCCACGCGGTCCGTTCACACATCACCTCGCCAGCGGCGCGAGCCTCCTCAACGAGAAACCTCGATCCGAACTCGGGGCCGTCGCGATGCGCGTCGAACAGGGCGTTCGCGCGGTATGCCTCGGCGAGCTCCGCGGTGGTCACCCCCTGATTCCGCCAGCGGTAGTAGGGCTGGCGGGAGAGCTTGAGGACCCGCAAGGACACCGAGACGGGGATCCCGTCGGCGGCGAGCTCGCTCACGAGCGGGTAGAACCTTTTCCCGGCAGGTTCGCCTGCGAGAGGTAGGCGGCAGCGCGGCGCAGGACCTCGTTCTCCTGCTCGAGCAGGCGCACCCGGCGCTTGAGTTCTCTCGTCTCGGCAGCATCCTCCCGGGACCTGCCAGACCGGTTGCCGTCGTCGATGTCGGCTTGGCGGATCCACTTGTGCAGCGTCATCTCGTGGACGCCAAAGTCCTTCGCGATCTGCGCGAGCGTGACGCCGTCCTCACGGGACCGGGCCACGCGCACGACGTCCTCACGGAACTCTCGGGGGTAGGGAGCGGGCATGGTGCACATCCTTCCAGGCCGCCCTACGGGCAAGCCAGATCAGATGTCACCTATCCGTGCAGCAGTCCCTCCCGAGCGCGTCGGCTGCGGCTTCGTACCTGTCGTTGACGGGGGTCTCGGAGGTCGCGAGGATCAGCTCGTCGAACACCTTCGCCTCCCGGTAGACACCGTCGAGTTGCTTGTTGCTCAGGGAGGCGAGCACGACTGCGTCCAACTCGGCCCGGGCGTCCTGAACGGTGGGAAGATCCAGTGATTCGGCGGTGCCGACGAGCGAGGGTGCGTGGACCTTCTTGAATTGGTCTCCAGCGCGAAGCAGAGCATTCGACCCATCGAGCTCGACCACGGTCCAGGCGGCTCCCTCGTACCAGAGCCGCGCCCCTACCGATGTATCCAGACACTCAGCACTCACACCTTCACCTCCGACGTCGCCTGGAGAATCGTCTCGCTGTCCAAAGGGCGGCGGAGGTCGAGCGAGACCTCGGAGGACCACACGAGCGCGAACACGGCTACCCGCCATGCCGATTCATCGCAGGTCAACGGCTTGCGGGCAAGTACCTTGCCCAACGTGATCCCCTCTTCGCCCAACCTTGCCCGCGCCTCGACGAGGTCCCCGTCGGGCAGGCGGTCGGGACGGCGGCCGACCGCGAGGAGCTTCAAATTGCGGAGCACGATGGGGTTGCCGCCGGTGAAGACCTCGTAGGACCAGCCCTTGCTGCGGCACAGTGCCCGCGTCCACTCGAACTGAGCACGAACCCGTGGCTTCTCGAGGAACGCAGCGGGCTTGATGTCGACCACGGTGACCGAGCGATCCGAGTGGACGAGCAGCAGGTCAGGCACGTGCGCACGAACACCAGTACTGTCGCGCCCCGCGATCTGAAACGGTTGCGTACAGATCCCCACGGTGCCGGGGTCGAAGTCCGCCAGCCATAGTCGATCCAGTTCGAGCAGGCTCTCGTATACCAGCGTCCGATCATTGGTCGCGGCCCAGAACAGGCCCGGGTAACTGCGTTGACCCCGGTAGGTGGGCGGCACGCGTACGGGAAGTCCTTCGATGATCAGATCGGCACGCGCTTGCTCCCACGTCGTCGCGACCTCGTCGCCGGCGACAGTGCAGTACCGCAGGGTAGTCCCGCTCGCGCCCACGTCCCTATCGTCGTCTACTGACAGATCGATGAGACCACTGACACGCCACTGACAGATCGATGAGATTACTGCCAACTTGTCGAGAACCTACACATGTGATCCGAGGCACGGAGTTCGCCGAGGGGAATGAACCGAGTTTCGCCGTAGTTGAGTCAGGTGTACTCAAGGTTGATGAGGCGGGGTTTGACAGCCCTGCGGAGCGGATCTCTACTTGAGTGCGTACGACTCAGCGCTTCCCGTCGGCACCGCCGGCGGTGCACGAACCCGTTGCGACCGTGCGTCGCAGAAAGGCAGGACCCCATGTCCCGTGTCGTCGGAATCGACCTCGGAACCACCAACTCCTGCGTCGCGATCATCGAGGGCGGCCAGCCCACCGTGATCGCGAACGCGGAGGGCATGCGCACCACCCCGTCCGTCGTGGCCTTCTCCAAGCAGGGAGAGGTCCTCGTGGGCGAGGTCGCCAAGCGCCAGGCGGTCACCAACGTGGACCGCACCATCTCTTCGGTCAAGCGCCACATGGGCACCGACTGGAGCACGGACATCGATGGCAAGAAGTACACCGCGCAGGAGATCTCGGCCCGCATCCTGGGCAAGCTCAAGCGCGATGCGGAGGCATACCTCGGCGAGTCCGTCACGGACGCCGTCGTCACCGTCCCCGCGTACTTCAACGACTCCGAGCGCCAGGCGACCAAGGACGCCGGCCAGATCGCGGGACTGAACGTCCTGCGCATCATCAACGAGCCCACCGCGGCCGCTCTCGCCTACGGGCTGGAGAAGGGCAAGGACGACGAGGAGATCCTCGTCTTCGACCTCGGCGGCGGCACCTTCGACGTCTCCCTGCTCCAGGTGAGCAAGGACGAGGACGGCTCGGCCATCCAGGTCGAGGCCACCGCGGGCGACAACCGCCTGGGCGGCGACGACTGGGACCAGAAGATCGTCGACTGGCTGATCCAGCAGGTGAAGTCCAAGGACGGCGTGGACCTGGGCAAGGACCGCATCGCCCTGCAGCGCCTCAAGGAGGCCGCGGAGCAGGCGAAGAAGGAGCTCTCCTCCTCGACGTCGACGAACATCTCGCTGCAGTACCTCTCGATGACCGAGAACGGCCCGCTGCACCTGGACGAGAAGCTGACCCGCTCGCACTTCGAGGAGATGACGCAGGATCTCCTCGAGCGCACGAAGGCCCCCTTCCACCAGGTCATCAAGGACGCCGGGATCTCCGTCTCCGACATCGACCACGTGGTCCTCGTCGGCGGCTCGACCCGTATGCCGGCCGTCTCGGAGCTCGTGAAGTCCCTGACCGGCAAGGAGCCGAACAAGGGCGTGAACCCCGATGAGGTCGTCGCCGTGGGCGCCGCCCTGCAGGCAGCCGTCCTCACCGGCGACCGCAAGGACGTCCTGCTCATGGACGTGACCCCGCTGAGCCTCGGCATCGAGACCAAGGGCGGGCGGATGACCAAGCTCATCGAGCGCAACGCGGCCATCCCGACCAAGGCCTCGGAGATCTTCTCCACCGCCGAGGACAACCAGCCGTCGGTCGCCATCCAGGTCTTCCAGGGCGAGCGCCAGTTCACCCGGGACAACAAGCTCCTGGGCACCTTCGAGCTGACCGGCATCGCGCCGGCCCCGCGCGGCATCCCGCAGATCGAGGTCACCTTCGACATCGACTCCAACGGCATCGTGCACGTCAGCGCCAAGGACCGCGGCACCGGCAACGAGCAGTCCATCCAGATCACCGGCGGGTCCGCCCTCTCCGAGGACGACATCGACCGGATGGTCAAGGACGCCGAGGCCCACGCCGCCGAGGACGAGGAGCGCCGGAAGAACTCCGACGCCCGCAACACCCTCGAGCAGCTCGTCTACCAGGGCGAGAAGCTGCTGAAGGACAACGAGGACAAGATCTCCGAATCCGACCGCACCAAGGCCGAGGACGCCATCAAGGAGGGCAAGGACCTGCTCGCGAACGAGGACGCCTCCACGAGCGACCTCGAGGCCAAGCGGGACGCCCTCAACGAGGCGCTCCAGGCCGTCGGCACCGCGATCTACTCGCAGCAGGGCGAGGACGGCGCCGAGGGCGCCGAGGGCGCCCCGAACGCGGACGCCGGTGCGTCGTCGGATGACGACGATGTAGTCGACGCCGAGATCGTGGACGACGAGGACGAGGAGAAGAAGTGATGACCGAGAACCAGCAGACGCCCGATCCCCAGGACCCGCAGGGTCCCGAGGGTGACGCGGCCGAGGCGGGGTTCTCCTTCACCGACAAGCGCAGGGTGGACCCGGCGGACGGCAGCGTCCGGCCGGCGGGCCCGACGGCCGACGACCAGGGGGGCGACCCCCTGGACGCCGAGGCGGCGGCGCTCTACGAGCAGGCGCAGCAGGAGGGCGGCCCCACGGGGGAGGCCTCCGGCGAGAGCACCCGGATCGCGGAGCTCGAGTCGCAGGTGGCGGACCTGTCCGAGGAGCTCAAGCGCTCCCAGGCCGAGTACGTCAACTCCCGGCGTCGGATCGAGGCGACGGCGGCGGCCGACAAGCAGGCCGCTTCCGCCCGCGTCCTGACCAGCCTGATCAGCGTCCTGGACGACATCGAGCTGGGTCGCCAGCACGGTGACATCGCCGAGGGCACCCCGTTCCACTCGATCGCCGCGAAGCTCGAGGACACCCTGCGCGCGCAGGGCCTCGAGCGCTACGGCGAGGCGGGCGACGAGTTCGATCCGAGCCTTCACGAGGCCCTCATGCACGAGGAGTCCGCGGAGGCGGACACCACCCGGATCAAGCTCGTCATGCAGCCCGGGTACCGGGCGGGCGACCGCGTGCTGCGGCCCGCCCGCGTGGGCACCGTGGGCCCGCAGTGATTCCCACGCGATGATCGGAGGCGCTCCCGCCGCTTCGGCGGGAGCCGCCCCGATCGCACGCCGACCCCGTCGGCGCGGGGGGGCCCGGGGGGGGAGAAAAAACCCCCCCCCCCCCGCACAAACGGGACCACCAACACCCCCCCAAAGCCCCCCCCCCCCCCAGCCGGCCACAAAG